>JBDHZS010000063.1:0-17931 GCA_039812025.1 Nocardioides sp.
CCAGCTCGAGCGCCGCCGCCCCCGGCCGGTTGCCGACGAGCCGGTTGGCCCGGGCGAGCGCCCCGCGGTCCGCGGCACCCGACGGGCTCACCCCGAGCGCCGCCAGCCCCGGCCTGCCCGCGTCCTGCACCAGCGTGGGCAGGGCGGGCTCGAGGATCGTGAGCGCGGGGGTGCCCGGTGGCTGCTCGGGCTTCGTCCCGGCAGGCGGTCCGGCCCGGGCGGTTGTTGCCCGTCGTACGAACCTCACGCGGGCGCCCGGCGTCAGCAGCGCCGGGGGCTCGCGGCCGAGGTCCCACATCCGCTCCTCGGTGCGGCCGATCAGCTGCCAGCCGCCCGGGCTCTCGCGGGGGTAGACGCCGGAGAACGGGCCGGCAAGCCCGACCGAGCCGGCCGGGATCCTCGCCCTGGGCGCGGCGCGGCGGGGGACCTCCAGGGCCGGGTCGCCGCCGGCGAGGTAGGCGAACCCGGGCGCGAACCCGGTGAACGCCACCGTGTAGGCGGCGGCCGTGTGCCGGGCGACGACCTCGTCGGGGTCGAGCCCGGTCAGCGCCGCGACCTCGGCCAGGTCGGCGCCGTCGTAGGTGACCGGGATCTCTACCTCGCGCGCCTCGGCCCGCGGCGTGGCGGTGGTCGTGTCGGCGAGGATCGCGGTGAGTCGCTCCCGCAGCCCGCCCGGTCGTGCCGCCGCGCCGCCGCGGAGCAGGACGGTCGAGGCGGCCGGGACCAGGTCGTCGACCTCCAGCTCGCCCGCCCGCCGGGCGGCGTCGAGGGCCGCGAACGCCCGCAACGCCCCGGCCAGGTCGCCGCAGTCGAGGAGGACGGCGCGGTCGCCGACGGGGCGGAGGATCACGGGCGGTCGGGGCTTTTCGCGAGCGCCGCCGCCCCTGGTGCCCCCGCCGCCTCTGGTGCCCCCGCCGCCTCGGCGAACGGGGCCACCGTGACGCCGGTCGCCATCAGCCGCTCGCGCAGGGCAGCGGCCATCTCGACGGCGCCCGCGCTGTCGCCGTGGACGCAGATCGACTCGGCGGCGAGCTCGATCTCGGAGCCATCGCGGGCGGTGACGCGTCCCTCCCGCACCAGCCGGATCATCCGCTCGGCGACCACGGCGGGGTCGGTGAGGATCGCGCCGGGGTCGCGGCGGGAGACGAGCGCGCCGGTGGGTTCGTAGGCGCGGTCGGCGAACGCCTCCGGCACCGCCCGGACACCGGCCGCGGTGGCCTGCTCGACCAGCGGCGACGCGGCGAGGCAGACCAGGGCGAGGCCGGCGTCGACGCTCCGGACCGCGCGGATCACCGCGGCCGCCTGCTGCTCGTCGTACGCGATCGCGTTGTAGAGCGCCCCGTGGGGTTTGACGTAGCGGACCTCGGTGCCCGCCGCGCGGGCGAGCGCCTGGAGGGCGCCGATCTGGTAGATGACGTCGGAGACGAGCTCGTCCTCGGAGAGCTGCATCGGGCGGCGGCCGAAGCCGACCAGGTCCGGATAGGAGACGTGGGCGCCGACCGCGACGCCCCGCTCCGCCGCGGCGCCGAGCGTCTCCAGGATCGAGCGCGGGTCGCCGGCGTGGAAGCCGCACGCGACGTTCGCGCTCGTGACGACACCTAGCATCGCGTCGTCGTCGCCCATCCGCCAGGCGCCGAAGTGCTCGCCGAGGTCGCTGTTCAGGTCGATCCTCATGGCTCCAGTGTGCCGGGTGACTCCGATTCGTTTGCGGCTTGGCCGGTTGTCTGGCGCTGGGCGGGGCAGACGAGTCGGAGTGTGGGGCTAGCGTGGGGGCGTGGAGTCCGGAGGCGCTGCGCGGAGCTGGGAGCCGCGGTGGCCGTGCCCAGTCGGAGCGATCTGGGCACAACAGCGCCGCGGCGCCGGGGACCCGACGCACCGCCGGGACGGGGCGGGCCGGTGGCGCGCCGTCCGCACGCCCGAGGGCCCGGCGACGCTCCTGCTCGGCGACCTGCGGGACGGCCGGGTGCGGGCGCGCGCGTGGGGTCCGGGCGCCGAGTGGGCGCTCGACTCCGTGCCCGCGCTGCTGGGTGGCCTGGACGATCCGACGGGTTTCGAGCCGCGGCACCCGGTCCTGGCCGACGTCGTACGGCGCCACCCGCACTGGCGCCTCGGCCGCACGGACCGCGTGCTGGAGGCGCTGGTGCCGTCGATCATCGAGCAGAAGGTCACGGGCAAGGAGGCGTTCGCGGGGTTCCGGAGGCTGGTGCGGCGCTTCGGCGAGCCCGCGCCCGGGCCCGGCGCCGATCACGGGCTGCGGCTCCAGCCGTCCGCGGCGACGTTGCGCCGCATCCCGTCGTGGGAGTGGCTCAGGCTCGGGATCGACCCGGCCAGATCCCGGGCGGTGGTCGCGGTCGCCCAGGTCGCGGACAGCCTGGACCGGATCCCCGATCGTGCCGGGTCCGACGCGGACCGGATGCTCCGCTCGCTCCCGGGGGTCGGCGTATGGACGAGCGCCGAGGTCCGGCAGCGGGCGCTCGGCGACCCGGACGCGGTGAGCTTCGGCGACTACCACCTCGCCACCCACGTGGGGCGGGTGCTGGCGGGGGAGCCGTTCGACGACGCCCGGTTGGCCGAGTTCCTCGAGCCCTGGCAGCCCCATCGCGGTCGTGCCGCCGCCTACGCCACGATGGTCGCGCTCACCCTGCCCCGCCGCGGCCCCCGGATGGCTCCCCGCACCCACCTGCCTATCCGCTGACGTTGACTCGCTGGCGCTCCTCCGAGTCCGAGCCGCGAGGACGTGTACTTGTGCGTGCGCGAGCCCGACGTACCTTTGCAGAGGAGTGTTTGGGAGGCGGTATGGCCATCTTGGTGGACGATGAGCTCGGCGCGACGGTGCGGGAGATCCTGACCGTGGAGCACAACGCGGTCCCTGAGTCGATCAGCCCCGTGAGGGTGAAGCGCATCGGCTCGGAGGCTGTTGTGGCCGTGACGTTCGGCGACCGCACGGGCCGCATGAGGCTGGCGCTGGTCGGCGCCACCAGGGACGTGTCCGGATCGTGGGACCCGACTGGCGCCTATGTCGGCACGGAGCGCCCCGCACAGGCTGGCTCCAGCTGGACGGCTTCTGGAGGATGGAGCAGCGGCGAGATCACCTCGGAAGGGGTGTTCGGCGGCTGGGTCGCCGACAGGTCGGCCGCTCAAGTTCGTCTTCGAGACGCAAGTGGGCGAGCGGTGACCGAGACGGTCGAGGACGGTGTGGCGATTTTCCATTGGGTGTCAGGCACCGATCTGAGCAGGTCCGAAGCCGAGCTGCTCGCTGACGATGGACGCGTGATCGCCGAGGCACGACGCTGAGCAATCCCAGAACTTGCTCGACATGACCCGAGGGCACAGCAGCGGGTTCGTCGTACGACGTCAGTAGTCGCCCCAGCGGGGGCCGGGGCCGGCGGGGAAGACGACGCTCCGGGTGCCGGTGACCTGGCGAAGGTCGCGGCAGCGCTCGGCGTCCAGGCGGCAGAGGGTCAGGAAGCCGTGCGTGCGGTCGGTGGCCGTGGGGTCGTAGCTCCAGTGGAAGCGGTCGAGGGTGAGGAACAGGACGCGATCCTCGTTGAGAGGGTGCCCCAGGAACGCCCACCGATGGCCGAAGTCCGGCGTCGCACGCCGCCTCTCCCCGCCGCCGCGCCGCCAGATCTCGATCTCGGCCGTGGTCCGCATGTCGATGCGATAGTCGCCGTCGGCCGTGACGACTCCGCCCGCGGCGCCGTACTCCTGGCCGCGCCGCCAGACAGGTCGGCTGAGGTCCTCCGGGCGCGGAAGCGCGCTGGTCTCGCCGGTGCGCGGGTCCCAGCGGTGGGTGTCGCCGGCGCCCTGGTAGTAGGCGTCCGGGTCGTCGAAGCCGAGGAAGACCGGCGGCAGCTCGGAGTAGAGAACGCCCAGGTCATCCCCGGCCCCGCCGCCCATCCCCTCGCTCGTGCGGCCGGTGATCTCCCCGGTGGCGAGGTCGACCACGACCGCCTCGGCGACGCGCCCGGCGGGGCGCATCGGCCCGTGCCGGTCGATCCAGCCGAGGAGGTGGCCGTCGCGCGAGACCGCGATCGAGCTGAGCTCGGCCGGGAGCGGATGAGTCCCGCCCCGACCGACGAGCGCCCAGCTCTCCTCGCCGCGGACGACGAAGCCGTACGGCGTCGGGTGCAGCTCCGAGATCGCGCCGTCGAGGACGCCGCGCTCCACCCGCAGCTGCTCGGACCCGTAGTGCACCGTGCGGCCCTGCGCCCACGTGGGCCGGGCCGCCCCGAAGTCGGTCGTCAGCTCGGGCAGCACCCGGTCGGGGTCCGGGCTTGCCGGGGCCTGGTCGCCCGTGCAACCCGCGACCATCACCAAGGCCGCCGACCAGGCGGCGGCCCATCGCAGACGGGAACTCCGTGACGGCACGCGCCAGTGTAGGCAGGCCCGCAGCGTGGGATTGGCGGGGGCGCGAGGGACCTTGCCGGGGTACGGTCGAGCGATGCCACTGAGTCACGCGCAGCAGCTGGAGTCCGTCGGATGGCCCTTCGTGGAGCGGGTCCGCAGAGCCTGGGGAGTGCCCGGCATCGCCGTCGCCGTGGTGACGGACGGGGACCAGGTCCACGCTCAGGGGTTCGGGTCGCGCGACCGTCGTACCGGCGATCGGGTGCGGCCCGACACCGTCTTCCACCTCGCGTCGGTCTCCAAGACCGTCGTCGCGACCGCGGCCTTCCGGATGGCCGAGGCCGGGCTCCTGGACCTGGACGCCCCGGTCGCCGACGTGCTCACCGACCTGACCTGGGCTGACCCGCGCGCCGCCCGGATCACGCCGCGCCAGCTGCTCTCGCACACCTCCGGGCTCGGCGACGTCTCCGACTACGGCTGGCACGAGCCGCAGACCGACGACGAGGCGCTGGCCCGGTTCGCCGAGCGGGTCGCGGGCTGGCAGCTCACCTCGGACCCGGGGGAGAAGTTCGCCTACTCCAACGCCGGCTACGAGCTCGTCGGGCACCTGCTGGCGAGGGTCGCCGACGCGCCGTTCGAGGCGGTGATGGCCGACCAGGCGCTGTGCCCGGCCGGGATGTTCGCCAGCACGTTCCTCCCCGGCAACGTGCCGGACCGGTACGCCGCCCGCGGCCACGTCTGCCCCGACGCGCGCGCCCTCGACGGGATCCGTCCCTACACGCGGCAGCACGCGCCGAGCTCGTCGCTCCACGCCGACGCCAACGACCTCGGGCTGTGGATGGCCGTCCACCTCGGCCAGGGCGCCGGCGTGCTCGAGCCGGCGACCCACGAGGAGCTGTGGCGGCCCCAGGTCGAGTCCGACTGGGGCGCGTTCTACCAGCGGATGGCCCACGGCTGGTTCCACGGCAGCCACCGCGACCGGCCGACGCTCGCCCACTCCGGCGAGGACCCCGGCTTCGACTCGGTGCTGGTGCTGCTGCCGGAGGAGGGGCTCGGCGTCGCCGTACTCGTCAACGCCAACACCGCCCCGATCCACGGCATCGCCATGGGCCTCCTGGACGTGCTGCTCGGCGAGGAACCGACCGACCCCGTGCCGCCGGTGGCGCTGCCGGTGAGCGCGGTGCTCGCGGAGGCGGGCGTCGCCGCGGCGATCGAGGCGTACGGCGGGTACGCGGCCGAGGACCCTCCCGGCCACGACCTCTCCGGCGCCGGGTTCGAGGCGCAGGTCTGGGGCGCGATCGAGATGCACCGCGGAGACACCGTGGCCGACGTGCTCGAGGTGTGGCGGACCGTGCAGCCCGACTGCTCCGAGGCGTGGGCGATGACCGGGTGGGCGCAGCTGCTCGACGGCGACCGCGACGCCGCGAGGGGCAGCCTGGAGCGGGCGCTCGAGCTGGACGCCGACAACGAGGACGCCGCGACGTTCCTGGCCCAGCTCTGATTGTGCCGAACGCGCAGAAAGGTCTCGTCTCAGGCTGAGACGAGACCTCAGTGCGCGTTCGGCAGGGATGCGGCCGGGCTGGGCGGGGTCAGCGGGGTCAGGCAGGCTCGGCGGCCTTGCGTTTACGCCGGCGTCGCCGGAGGGTCGCGGGCATGGTGAGGACGAGGGTGATCGCGATCCCGATCAGCGCGCCCGCGCCGTTGGCGACCAGGTCCCGGGTGTCGGGCACCCGGCCGGGGATGTACTGCTGGGCGTACTCGATGCCCGCGGTCATCGCGAACGACGCCAGCGTGGCGAGCCACCAGCCGCCGGCGCCGAACATCAGCAGCAGGAACGCCCCGACCGGCACGAAGAGCGCGATGTTGGCCAGGAACTCCAAGCGGTCGTAGTCCACCGACTCGGCGTACCCGCGACGGTGCAACGCGTCGAGCGCCCGGCGGATGAACTCCTCGTCGGCGGCGTCGATCGGCTGCGGGGTCAGCGTCAGCCAGGCCAGGAAGACGACGTACCCGCCCGTCAGCAGGCTCAGGAACGGATGGCGGTGGAACACGTCAGCCAGTGTGCCCGACGCCCCCGCCCCGACCCCGAATCGCGGTAGTCCCCAACGTTCTGCAGGGGTTACTCGCGCGTAACCCCTGCGAAACGTTGGGGACTACCCCGGCGGGAGGGTGGGAGTGGCGCCGCGGCGCTCACAGGAGCGGGCGGAGGGGCTGCAGGACGCGCTCGGTGAAGCGGCGATAGATGTCGCGCGACTCCCACTCGGCGACAGTGAGCTCGAGGGAGTGGGACTCGTCTGTGGCGAAGATCTCCTCCATCAGCCCCGCGAAATCGGGGTCGATGATCTCGATGTTGATCTCGTAGTTGCCCTGCAGGCTCAGCCGGTCGACGTTCGCGGTGCCGACGGTGCTCCACGAGCCGTCGATGGTGGCGGTCTTCGCGTGCACCATCGCGTCGCGGAAACGCAGGATCTGCACGCCGGCGGCGAGCAGCTGGGAGAAGTAGCCGCGCGAGATCCAGTCCGCCACGATGTGGTTGGACTTCGCGGGCAGCAGCAGGCGCACGTCAACGCCACGCTCCGCCGCGTCCTTGAGGGCGTCGACGAAGTCCTGGTCGGGGATGAAGTACGCCGCCGTCACCCACACGTTGCGCTGCGAGCGCTGGATCGCCTCGATGTACATCGCGCGGATCGGGAACATCCACAGCCGCGGCACGTTGCGCAGCACCCGGATCCGCGGCTCCCACGCCTGCGGCGACTCCAGCAGCAGCGGCCGCTCGCTGTGGCCGAGGCGGCGTTGCCGGTGGAGGTTCCAGAAGTCCGCGAACGCCCGCTTGAGGTCGAGCACCGCCGGACCGGTGATCCGGATGTGCGTGTCGCGCCATTCGGTGGCGTACGGCGTCCCTATGTTGTAGCCGCCGACGAAGGCCTCCTGCTCGTCGACGACCAGGATCTTGCGGTGATCGCGGCCGTAGCGCCGCATCTCCCACGGCTTCCAACCCGCGGCGTAGACCGGGTAGCGCACCACCTTCACCTCGGGCGGGAAGCGCTTGAACGCCGGCGGCACCACCAGATTGGCGAACCCGTCGTAGATCACGTGCACCTCGACGCCCCGCTGAGCGGCCCGG
Organism: Nocardioides sp.; assembly: GCA_039812025.1. GTDB lineage: Bacteria > Actinomycetota > Actinomycetes > Propionibacteriales > Nocardioidaceae > Nocardioides. The sequence goes on from JBDHZS010000063.1 coordinate 7,472, forward strand.
ATCAGCGCCTGCTTGAAGAGCTCCCCGGTCTCGTCGCCCTTCCAGATGTAGGTCTCGAAGAGGACCTGCTTGGTGGCGGAGTCGATCGCGGCCAGCATGTCGTCGTAGAGATCCTGGCCGAAGGTGTACGTCGTGACCGTGCCGTCGCCGACCTTCACCTGCTTCGGCGGCGTGACCGGGAAGGGGCGGGGCTTCTTGCCGCGGCGGCGATAGGAGTCGACGAGCGTCATCCCGATCGCCAACCCGAGCGGGACCAGGAGGGCCGCGAGCACCGCCCGCCGGAGCAGGGGGAACAGCCGGCCCAGCGACCGGCGGCTCGGCGTCAGCGGGGAAGCGGGCACGCATCAACCCTAGCCAGACGCCCCGAGACGGGCTGCGAGGCAAGCCCCGTGACAACCCTCGACCCACGCTTCGGCGCGAGGTTGTCGGCGGTGCCGATTACGCTCGATGCCATGCGACCAGTGACCGACCTCGTGCGCCGGGTGGCGCCGTTCCAGGTGAAGGCGGAGTTCGATCCGTCCGGCGACCAGCCCGAGGCGATCGCCGAGATCACACGGCGGATCACCGGCGGCGAGAAGGACGTCGTGCTGCTCGGCGCGACGGGCACCGGCAAGACCGCCACCGTCGCCTGGGTGGCCGAGCAGCTGCAGCGGCCGGTCCTGGTGCTGCAGCCCAACAAGACGCTCGCGGCCCAGTTCGCCAACGAGCTGCGGCAGCTCTTCCCGGACAACGCTATCGAGTATTTCGTCTCCTACTACGACTACTACCAACCAGAGGCCTACGTCCCCCAGACCGACACCTACATCGAGAAGGACTCCTCGATCAACGAGGAGGTCGAGCGGCTGCGGCACTCCGCGACCAACAGCCTGCTGACCAGGCGCGACGTCATCGTGGTCAGCACGGTCTCCTGCATCTACGGCCTCGGCACGCCCCAGGAGTACGTCGACCGCATGGTGCGGCTGCGCGTCGGGGAGTCGCACGACCGGGACACGGTGCTCCGGCAGCTCGTGGACATCCAATACACCCGCAACGACCTCTCCTTCACCCGCGGCACCTTCCGGGTGCGCGGCGACACGCTCGAGATCTTCCCGGTCTACGAGGAGCTGGCGGTGCGCGTGGAGTTCTTCGGCGACGAGATCGAGCGGCTGATGACGCTGCACCCGGTCACGGGCGAGGTGCTCAGCGACGACCCGGAGCTCTACGTCTTCCCGGCCTCCCATTACGTCGCCGGCCCCGAGCGGATGGAGCGGGCGATCGGCGGCATCGAGGCCGAGCTGACCGAACAACTGGGGGCGTTCGAGCGGCAGGGCAAGCTGCTGGAGGCGCAGCGGCTGCGGATGCGGACGACGTACGACATCGAGATGATGCGGCAGATCGGGACCTGCTCGGGGATCGAGAACTACTCGATGCACATCGACGGCCGCGGCCGCGGCTCGGCGCCGAACTGCCTGCTCGACTACTTTCCCGAGGACTTCGTGCTGGTCGTCGACGAGTCGCACGTCGCGGTGCCCCAGATCGGCGGGATGTACGAGGGCGACATGTCTCGCAAGCGCAACCTGGTCGACCACGGCTTCCGGCTGCCGAGCGCGATGGACAACCGGCCGCTGAAGTGGGAGGAGTTCCTCGAGCGGATCGGCCAGACGATCTACCTCTCCGCCACCCCGGGCAACTACGAGCTCGACCGGGTCGGCGGCGTCGACAACGCCGTACAGCAGATCATCCGGCCGACCGGACTGGTCGACCCCGAGGTCATCGTGAAGCCGACGAAGGGGCAGATCGACGATCTGATCGCGGAGATCCGGGCGCGCACCGAGCGCAACGAGCGGATCCTGGTCACCACGCTGACCAAGAAGATGTCGGAGGACCTCACCGACTATCTGCTCGACGCGGGCGTGCGGACGCGCTACCTGCACTCCGAGGTCGACACCCTCAAGCGGATCGAGCTGCTGCGCGACCTGCGCCTCGGGGAGTACGACGTGCTCGTCGGCATCAACCTCCTGCGCGAGGGCCTCGACCTGCCCGAGGTGTCGCTGGTGTCCATCCTGGACGCCGACAAGGAGGGCTTCCTGCGCTCGGACAAGTCGCTGATCCAGACGATCGGCCGCGCGGCCCGCAACGTCTCGGGTCAGGTCCACATGTACGCCGACTCGATCACCCCATCGATGGCCTCGGCGATCGACGAGACCAACCGGCGCCGCCAGATCCAGGTCGACTTCAACACCGCCCACGGGATCGACCCGACGCCGCTGCGCAAGAAGATCGCCGACATCACCGAGATGCTCGCCCGCGAGGACGAGAACACCCAGGAGCTGCTGGCGACCTGGGACGGCATGGGGGTGCGCGGCAACCGCTCGAAGAAGGCGCCCACGCCGGGGCTGTCCAAGCTCAAGGACTCCGGCGCCGTGCCCGACGTGGCCGGGATCCCGAGCACCGACCTCGCCGAGCTCATCCAGGAGCTGACCGACCAGATGAAGGAGGCCGCCGCCCAGCTGCAGTTCGAGCTGGCCGCCCGGCTCCGCGACGAGATCGGCGAGCTCAAGAAGGAGCTTCGCTCCATGATCCAGGCGACGAAGTAGGTGGTGCTATTCGAGCTTCTTCCTCGCCGCCTTGCGCTCCAGGCGGTGTAGTTCCTCGGCGGTCTTGCCCGCCATGTCGTGGGAGCTGCGCAGTGCCATCCCGAGCCCGGCCACCGTGATGAAGATGGGCCAGGGGAAGTCGTGGTCGAACCACAGCCAGAGGAACCAGCAGATCAGGCTCCAGGTGACGAAGCCGGTCCACGCTTGTTTGCGCTGCTGGCGGACCTTGCGCTCGGCCCGTTCCTGCAGTGCGGCGCGGTCCGCGCGCCGCAGGCCCGCGCCGGGCGGCGTCGGCAGGATCAGGTCCGAGAGCAGTCCGGGGAACTCGCCCAGGGTCTTGGCCGCGGCGACCAGGCCCGCGCGCTCGTCGTACTCCTCGGCATCGAGGCGCCCGTCCGCGTAGGCCTCGCCGAGCGCGCGCAGCACGACGTCCCGGTCGGCGTCCGACGCGCGCAGGACCGCGAACTCGGGGCTCCTGGGGTCGTGGGGGAACGACTCCCAGAACTCCGCCCCCTCCGCCATGACTACCGATCCTAGGGCGGCGGCCCGCATCGGCCGCCCACGGCGGGTCGGGCTTCTCTAGGGTGGAGGGGTGGCGAACGACGGCGGCAGCATGCGCGAAACCGACCTGTTGATCGTCGGCGCGGGCCCGACGGGCCTGTTCGCCGCCTACTACGCGGGGTTCCGCGGGCTGTCGGTGGTCGTCGTCGACTCGCTGCCCGAGCTCGGCGGGCAGATCACGGCGATGTACCCCGAGAAGGAGATCCACGACGTCGCAGGCATGCCCCGGGTCCTGGGGCGCGACCTGGTGGCGGGTCTCGTCGAGCAGGCGGCGACCGGCCATCCGACGTACGTCCTCGACACCTCCGCCACCACGCTCACCCACGAGGCGGACGCGGTGGTGATGGGGCTCGACGACGGTACTTCGGTGCGGGCGCGCGCGGTGATCGTCACCGCCGGCATCGGGAAGTTCAGCCCGCGGCCGCTGCCCGCCGCCGAGGGCTGGGTGGGGCGTGGGGTGGAGTTCTTCGTGCCGTCGTTCGCGCCGTACGCAGGCAAGGACGTCGTGATCGTCGGCGGCGGCGACAGCGCCTTCGACTGGGCGCAGCACCTGGAGCGGGTGGCGCGGTCGGTCACGCTGGTGCACCGGCGCGACGCGTTCCGGGCTCACGCGCGGACGGTCGCCGAGGTGCGCGCGTCGTCGGTGGAGATCGTCACCCGCGCGCAGGTCACCGGGCTGTTCGGGGAGCCCGAGCTGGCGTCCATCGAGATCACCGTGGACGGCGAGTCGCCGGTGCGCCGCCCCGCGCAGGCGGTCGTCGCCGCGCTGGGTTTCGTCGCCGACCTCGGGCCGCTGCAGACCTGGGGCCTGGAGACGGTACGCCGCCACATCGTCGTCGACACCTCGATGCACACCAACCTCGAGCGCGTGTTCGCGGCGGGGGACATCGCCGAATACCCCGGCAAGGTCCGGCTGATCGCCGTCGGGTTCGGGGAGGCCGCGACCGCCGTGAACAACGCCGCGGTCGTCATCGACCCCTCCGCGCACGTCTTCCCCGGTCACTCGACGGCCGTCTGACCCCCAGAACCCGCGGACGTCATACGAACGGTGAGGTATCGCCTCGGGTTCGTATGACGTCCGGCGGGGTCAGCGGCGGACCATGCGGATCTCGGGGGCGCCGAACGCCTCCTCGACCTGCTGCGCGCCGTCCGGGACAAAGCCGTGGCGGGTGTAGAACGCCCTGGCACGAGCGTTGGCCTCGAAGACCCACAGGCTTGCGGGACGATCGCCGACCAGCTCGGCCATCATCTGGTCCGCCAGCCCGGTGCCGTAGGCCTCGGCGAGCACGTTGATCATCCCCAGCTGCCAGTCGGTGGGCGGGTCCTTGTCCTGGGCGGGGCCGGCAGCGCCGATGCCGACGATCCGGCCGTCCGGCGCGACGCCGACGACCATCGCCAGCGAGGGGTCGGGGTCGGCGAGCCTCTTCCGCCAGCCCTGCTCACGACGGTCGATCTCGCTGAGAGGAGGGATGCTCTCGGCTGGCACGATGTCGCGGTAAGCCTCGTGCCACGCGCGGACGTGCACCTCCGCGATCCCGCGGGCGTCCGCGACGGTCATCGGGCGTACGACGTACCCGGCCATGCTCCGACCCTACCGATCGTGGGCTGCGGCCGGCAGGGTCCCAGCAACGCCGAGTCGGCGCATCCGTGCACGCCAAACACGCCGAGTCGGCGCATCCGTGCACGCCAGGGACGCCGAGTCGGCGCAAACATGCACGGCTGTCCACAGGCAGACCGGCCAGCCTGTGGATAACCGCGTACTTTAGCGCCGACTCGGCGTCGTTCAGATGCACTTTCAAGCCGACTCGGCGTGTTTTGCGTGCATCTTCGAGCCGAGTCGGGGCCGGGCTATGCTCCCCACCATGCGGATCGCCCTGTTGTCGTACCGCAGCAAGCCGCACTGCGGGGGCCAGGGCGTCTACGTCCGCCACCTGAGCAGGGAGCTCGTCGCGCTGGGCCACACGGTCGAGGTGTTCTCCGGCCAGCCCTACCCGGAGCTCGACGAGGGCGTCGTGCTCACGAAGGTGCCGAGCCTCGACCTCTACCGCGAGCCCGACCCGTTCCGGGTGCCGAAGCTGCGCGAGTTCCGCGACCCGACGGACGTGTGGGAGTTCGCGATCATGTGCAGCGCCGGCTTCCCGGAGCCGCGCACCTTCGGCCGTCGAGTACGACGGGTGCTCGCGCGCCGGGCCGCGGACTTCGACATCGTGCACGACAACCAGGTGCTCGCCGACGGGATCGCCGCGATCGACGAACTCCCGGTGCTCACGACGATCCACCACCCGATCACCTTCGACCGGCGCATCGACCTGGCCGCCGCCGAGACCTGGCGCCGGAAGCTGACGCTGCGCCGGTGGTACGGCTTCCTGCGGATGCAGGCCCGCGTCGCCAAGAAGGCGCGCCGGGTGCTCACCCCGTCGTACACCTCCAAGCGCGACATCGTGGCCGACTTCGGCGTCGACCCGGCGCGGATCCAGGTGATCCAGCTCGGCGTCGACGACGTCTTCGGGCCGCCCGCCGAGCCGAGGGTGCCCGGGCGGCTGCTCGCGATGGCCAGCGCGGACGCGCCGATCAAGGGGGTCGGGACGTTGCTGGAGGCGTTCGCGAAGCTCCGGGTCGAGCGCGACCTGGAGCTCGTGCTGGTCACGAGGCCCGTCCCCGGGGGCCGGACCGAGCAGCTGCTCGACGAGCTCGGGATCGTGGACAGCGTCACCTTCGTGTCCGGCATCTCGGACCCGGAGCTGGCGGCGCTGATGGGCTCGGCCGAGGTGGCCTGCGTGCCGTCGCTCTACGAGGGCTTCTCGCTGCCGACCGCCGAGCTGATGGCCTGCGCGACCCCGCTGGTCGCCTCCCGCGCGGGCGCGATCCCCGAGGTGGTCGGCGAGGACGGCGAGTGCGCGATCCTGGTCGAGCCCGGCGACGTCGGGCAGCTCCACGACGCGATCGCCGCGCTGCTCGACGACTCCGACCGGCGGGCACGCCTCGGGGAGAACGGCAGGCGCCGCGCCAGGGAGCGCTTCAGCTGGCGGGCCGTCGCGGAGAAGGTCGCTGCGGCGTACCAGGAAACGATCAGCGACTGGGAGCGCGAGTGCTGACCGTCGACTTCGATCGGCTCGGCCTGCAGCCGGGGGAACGGGTGCTCGACCTCGGCTGCGGTGCGGGCCGGCACGCGTTCGAGATGTACAGGCGCGGCGCGGACGTGATCGCCTTCGACCAGGACGCCGACGAGCTGGGAGTCGTCCAGGAGTGGTTCGCCGCGATGCGCGAGGCCGGCGAGGTCCCCGACGGCGCCCAGGCGGACACCAAGGAGGGCGACGCGCTGGCGCTCCCCTTCGCGGACGGTGAGTTCGACCGCGTGGTCGCCGCCGAGATCCTCGAGCACGTCCCCGCCGACATCCAGGCGCTCGCCGAGCTGGTCCGCGTCACCCGGCCCGGCGGCACCGTCGCGCTCACCGTGCCGCGCTGGCTCCCCGAGGCGATCAACTGGCGGCTGTCGCGCGAGTACCACGACGTCCCCGGCGGCCACATCCGGATCTACACCGACGCCGAGCTGATCGCCAAGGCCGAGAACGCCGGTCTCGTGTACGACGGTCGCGACTACGCGCACGGCCTCCACACGCCGTACTGGTGGCTCAAGTGCGCCGTCGGCGTCTCCAACGATGGCCACCCGCTCGTCAAGGGCTACCACCGGCTGCTGGTGTGGGAGATCGTCAAGCAGCCGCGGGCGCTGCGCCTCGCCGGCCGGGTGCTCGATCCGCTGATCGGCAAGTCGCTGGTCTGCTACTTCCACAAGCCCTCCGATGGCTGAGCTTCCTGAACTGCCAGACCTCCTGACCGCCGGGCAGGTCGCGGCGACCGCCCGCTCGATCGCCGCCATGGCCGAGCCGAGCGGCGCGATCCCATGGTCGCCGGGTCAGCACACCGACATCTGGAACCACGTCGAGGCGGCCATGGCGCTGCTGGTCGGCGGGCTCCCGGACGAGGCCGAGCGGGCGCTGCGGTGGGTGCCGACCATGCAGCGCGCCGACGGCTCGTGGCCGCTGCAGATCGTCTCCGGCGAGGTGACGGACGCGAGCGGGGACACCAATGCGTCGTCGTACCTTGCCGTCGGCCTGTGGCACGACTGGTCGATCCGGCGCGACCTCGGCTTCGTGCGCGAGCTGTGGCCGAGCGTGCGGGCCGGGCTCGACTTCGCGGTCGGCATGCAGCTGCCGTGGGGCGGGATCGCCTGGTCGCAGGAGTGGTACGACGCGGCGCCGGGCCGCAGCAACCTGGACGCGCTGCTCGCCGGCTCGTCCAGCATCTACCACTCGCTCCGGGCCGGCCTGGCCCTCGCCGACCTGCTCGGGGACCCGCAGCCCACATGGGAGGCCGCCGCCGGGCGGCTCGCGCACGCCGTCCGGGAACATCCCGGGCGCTTCCTGGACAAGTCGGAGTTCTCGATGGACTGGTACTACCCGGTCCTCGGCGGGGCCGTGCGCGGCGCGGCCGGGTGCGCGCTGATCGAGGCGCGCTGGGGCGAGTTCGTCGCCGAGGGGCTCGGCGCGCGGTGCGTCGCCACCAACCCGTGGGTGACCGGCGCCGAGACCTGCGAGCTGGCGATGGCCCTCGACGCGCTCGGCGACCGGCCGCGCGCCCTGTCGCTGCTCCGCGACATCCAGCTGCTCCGCGATCCGAGCGGCGCCTACTGGACCGGGTGGGTCTTCGGCGACGACGTCCACTGGCCGCCCGAGCACACGTCGTACACCGCCGCCGCGCTGATCCTCGCCGTCGACGCGCTCTCCGGCACGACGCGCGGCTCCGGGATCATGCGCGGCGACACCCTGCCCGCGGTTGGAGCGGCCGGGCTCGGGTGCGGCTGCTCGCCCGCCTGAGCGGAGTCCCTAGCGTGTCATGTGCGACCGCCATACGGTCGCGGAGGACACACTAGGCGTGCTCAGCCGGCGGGGTCGCCCGCCCGTCCCGTCGTACGGCGCAGCCAGCGCAGCGACACCCTCGGCGTGCCGCCCGCCGAGATTGGGCTCCGCTGCGGCTGCGAAGTGAAGAACTCCTGATCCGGCTGCCGGGAGCCGCGCCGGCGAGGATGATGGCGCCGTGAAGAGCCTCGCCATCGTCGCAGCAGCCGCCAGCCTCTCGATGGGCCTCGCGGCCCCGGTGCTGTCGGCTCCGGCCGAGCCGGCCCCGATCGCCCCGCAGCCGGCCTCCCCGCAGCCAGCCTCCCCGCAGGCGACCGAACCGCTCCGGCTGCTCTACAGCAAGTGGCTCAACAACTCCTCGGGCACCGCGACGCTGCTCCGGTCGGCCAAGCTGGACGGCTCGAACATCCAGACCCACCTCCAGGCCGGCGCCGGCTACAGCCTGGGCACGCTCTCACCCGACCGCACCCGGCTGGCATGGACGACCTACGAACCGGATCGGGTGATGGTCGGCACCGCGACGGGCGGGGGAGCGCGGAAGCTGCTCGACGGCTTCGCCCAGGTGCCCGCGTGGTCGCCCGACGGTACGCATGCCTACACGACGACCACCGACCGCGAGTGGACGGAGCCCGCACGGCTGTGGCGGATCCCGACGAACGGCGGGGCACCCGTCTCGATCTGGCAGGGTGACCAGGTCGGTGACATCGTGGGGGTGCGGGGCGCCTCCCCGACCCATGTGCTCGCCGAGATCATCGGCAGCGGCGAGCCGGAACTGTTCACGGTGCCCGTCGACGGCGGTGCGGCGGCCGAGCACCCGACCTGGGACGCCGCGGTGCACGCGCCGGGCACCGAGATCGTCTTCGCGCTCGCACCCAAGAAGGGCGCCTACCGGCTGATCCGGCACGACATGTCAACCGGGGCGTCGTCGGTCGTGCACACGTTCAAGAACAAGAACGCCTGGTATCCGACCTGGTCCGCCGACGGCAGCCGATTCGCGATCTCGGGCAGCGACAAGGGCGGCCCGTTCATGCTGATGACGAACCGGGCGGGCGGGGCCAAGAAGCGGGTCTCGCCGTTGCCGAAGAGCGCGCTGGCCGGCTACAGCCGGATCGGGCTGTCGCCGGACGGCAATGCGATGGCCTACCGGGTGAGCAGCCGCTACGGCTCGCCGTACGACGGCCTCTACCTGCGCGACAACAAGCGGTCGCGGACCTGCAAGGTGAAGGTCGCGGCCTCGTCGCCGACCGCAGTCTTCTCACCCGACGGCCGGTGGATCGTGATCACCGAGTACGACAACGCGATCGTCGCGACCAAGAACGTCGTCTCGAAGGGCGGCAAGGCCAGGAAGGTCAAGCTCGGCAGCAACACCGAGGTCGTCGGCTTCGTCGGCGGCTCCTCCAAGCCGGCGGCCATCGCGCCGTGCGGCAAGGGCTGACCTCAGACGACCGGATCGCCCGCGCGCCCCGTCGTACGGCGCAGCCAGCGCAACGACCCTTCGCGGCCCGCCTCGGTGAAGGCGCCGCTCTCGAGGGCGCGGAGCCAGAGGTGGTACGGCGGTTGGCCGCCGTCCGCAGGATCGGGGAAGACATCGTGGATCGCCAGGATCCCGCCGCCGGCCACCCAGTGCGCCCAGCCGTCGTAGTCCGCGCTCGCCACCGCGGCGCCGTGGCCGCCGTCGACGAAGAGCATCCCGAGCGGCGTCCGCCAGTGCCGCGCGACCGTGGCGGACTCCCCGACGATCGGGACGACGACGTCCTCGAACCCGGCCTCGGCGATCGTCTGCCTGAGGAACGGCAGCGTGTCGATGCGTCCGGTCGCGGGGTCGACTGTCTCCGGGTCGTGGTGCTCCCAGCCGGGCTGGGTCTCCTCGCTGCCCCGGTGGTGGTCGAGCGTGAAGACGATGTCGCCGGGGATCCGGGCCGCCGCGCCGAGGTAGAGCGCCGACTTGCCGCAGTAGCTGCCGATCTCCAGCACCGGGCCGATGCGGAACGCCTCCGCGGCGAGCCGGGTGAGCGCCGTACCCTCCGCGGCGGGCATGAACCCCTTCGTCCGCCCGATCAGCGCCACCAGTTCGGCCGGCAACTCGGGCGGACTGTCGGCCCCGCCAGGCCAGTTCTCATCACCCGTCACAGCTTCATCATGTTATCCAGGTCAAGCGGCACTCTTCGGGGTGTGTACGCCTCGAAGAGTGTGACGCAGCCTAGATACCTTGATGAAGGACCGAACCGGCCCGAGCGAGGCGGCGAGGCCCACGGGTGGACCTTGCGGGGCGCCGTACGATTGGGCCATGGCGCGCCTCGTGACTGACCAGAAATCCCGCCCCGTGAGCTCCGTGCTGGCGATCATCGTCGCGATCCTGAGCGCGGGCTACATGCTGCCGTGGGCGATCGCGGCGGTGCGCGGCAAC
>JBDHZS010000064.1:0-17893 GCA_039812025.1 Nocardioides sp.
GCCAGCCGGCAGCGGCACGTGTCGGTACTCGGCCGGTCTCGGCGCCAACCCAAGATCCTGGTACGACATCGACCCTTCAGTCTGCCTGTCATGGGCATCAGCCAGGACTGCGCGCAGGCCGACCAGCCCGGACACAGCGACGACGGCCACGGCCACGACCCACAGCCAGCGTCTTCTCATCGAAACGGCCTTTCTGCCCAGAACATGCCTGTGACTGTAATCGCTCGATCGTCGTCGGATCTGTCGTTGTCGGCGGACAATTTTCCGGCGCAGTCCGAGGGACTCTCGATGAGGGTATCGACGCCCCGGTTCACCCGTCAGATGCGGCTACTATGCCGTGCACATGACGGCTGGATCGGCGCGGTGCGCTCGGAGGGAGGCGGCGACGTGGACGGGGGCGAGTTCGGAGTGCATGTGCGCCGTACCCTCCCGCGGGTCAGGGCCTACGTGTCCGGCAAGGTGCCGCCCGACGAGGTCGATGACGTCGTCCAGGCGACGTTCATGTCGCTGTGGACCATGGTGCAGCGGCCCGAGCATCAAGACCTCGACCTTGAAAAGGCAACCGGGCTCGTCATCTGGATCGCCGACAAGCGGATCGCGGATCTGTGGCGAAGCAGATATCGGCACGAAGCACGAGTCGATGCCCTCAGGAGAAACATGATCGACCTCGATGTGCCGAGCGCATCGGATGAGGTCATCGCCGGCATGGCGCCAGCCTGGCTCCACGAACTGTCGGACGACGCGCTCGACCTCTTGCGGCGCGTTGTCGACGGGGCGACCGTCACCGAGATCGCGGAGCAACTCGGCATCACCCCGAACGCCGTGAGCTCGCGGCTCACTCGGCTTCGCGCCAAGATCCCCGTGCTGTTGGAGAAGGAGGCGGCCGGTGATCGAGACTGAACCTTTCGATGACGACCTTGATCGCCTCCGCCGGGAGCTGCGGGGCGCGGGCATCACGGCGGAGGTCGTGTCCGAGGCGATCCGCGACCGCGAGGCGGCCGATGCGATCACCGCCCGGATCACGGCGCACGAGTCCACTTTGCTTCCGCCCACGACGAGACGGCGATGGGGCAAGGTCGTCCTGGCGGCCGCTGTCATGGTTGTCGGCCTCCTGTTGTTCGACGTCATGGGTGAACCGGCAACAACCACGCCCGCGGCGGCCGCCACTCCCCCGCTGCTTCAGATCGCCGGTACGTCGGCCGACGGGATCCCCGAGTCGGGGACACCCGCTGCTCCCCAGCTGGAGCGGTTGGCAGAACTCGCAGCACAGCAACCACCCGGGCCGGCCGGGCCCGTGCAGCACGTGCGGACGGTGGGATGGGAGGCAACGACCGCCGAGCAATCCTCCCCCAAGGGCGAACGGGTGGGCGTCCTCATCCCGCAGATCATCGACACGTACTTCCTCCCCGATGGAAGATTCCGCACCACCGAACGATTCGGAGCACCACTGGATCAGCATGGGCGACCGACCAACAAGATCGGGTACTGGTCATACGATGAACCGGCGAGCGACTACGTTCTGTCCACCATGCAGCCGGGGCCCGACTACGCCAAGAGGCTACCCACGGACGATCCTGCTGCGCTTGCCGCCGCGCTCATAGGTCCTGTCCCGTGTGTTGACTACATAGGTGGCTGCCTCTTGGATGAGGTCGAGTCGCTGTATGGCAGATACGTGCCGACGCCGAAGTTGCGCAGCGCCCTGTGGCGGGCGCTCGCTCAGGAACCATCGATCACCTACCTCGGACGTGTTGAGGACCGGCTCGGGCGCGAAGCAGAGGTGTTCACCGCGTTGAGCTATCGCGGGAACCACCAGTTGCTTGCGTTCGCGGATCCGAAGACAGGCGCCTGGCTTGGCAGCGAGTCGATCCTCATCCGGCAACTCCCGGGCGTCGCGTTCGATGCCCCGGCCGTTGTCGAGTTCACGGGCATCGAGTTCGGGCTACGCGAGGCGAATCGAGCCGAGCATTCCGAGGTCCCCACCGTCATCGAGGTCGATTGACCCCGCATGACCGCGATTCGAGACGTTCCGGGTTCTGCACCACATTCGGCCATTTTCGGGCGACTATCGACGGGAGGCGGGACATCCGAGCACGCAAGGGGGACGAGACGCCGTGAAGCTAGTCCTCTCGACAGCGGCCGGCTTGGCGATCGGCGTGGCGTACGTCGTACTGACCGGGATCCTCACGATCCAGGCGGACGGCCTCAGGGGCGGCGTCCTTTTCGACCTGGACAATGACCTGGCGAGGTTCCAGGATCCCCGGGTTCCGGTCCTTCATCTGGTTCTCAACGCGTCGCTGAGCGCGCTCGTCTTCTACGGCGTGGCGATCCTGCCGCGTGCCCGTCCGCGATCGGTCCGGGTGGGTCTGGTCGCTGGGTTCGTCCTCGCCGTCGCGGCGCTGTTGGCCTTTTCGACGTCCGTGGAGCCGAACACCGACATGGAGAAGGGCCCCATCACGGGGATTGCACGCGGTTGGGCGGGCTGGGGTCCAGGAGGGTTCCTACAACCCCGCGGTCCTGTTGATCGCGGTCTTGGCGCTCGGCTCCTTGGCATGGTCGTCGAGGGTTCCCGACTTCTCGTCACCAGGGCTTGCGGCGTTGCTCCTGTGGGGTCTCGCCGGTGCCGCGGTCGGCGTGGCCTACGCGTTGGCCGCCGGCGTCGTCGCCATCCAGAGCAAAGCCGCAGGGTACGGCGTCGTACTCGACCTGACGACCAACTGGGCGACTGCCTTCAGGGATCCGCGCGCCCCGGTGCCCGAGCTGATCGCAGGAGCGGTCCTCGGAGCGGTGACCTTCTACGCGGTGGTCGTGTCGCGGTACACGGGGATCCCCCGCGCGTCGTTCGCGGGGGTGTTGGGCTTCCTTGTTGCTTTGCTGGCGACGGCCGTCACCGCGTTCGCCATGCCGCAGGTGAGGCCACACGAAGAGGAGGGCCCGTCCATCGGTGTGGCATTCGGGTGGGAAGGGTGGCTCCAGGAGGGCGGGACCAGTCCCGCGGTGCATGCGCTCGCCGCGCTGGCGCTCGGGGCGTTGTGCCGGCACGCACGGCGAGTGAGTCGTGCACGTCGTGGTGCGCAGGATGGAGTTCTCCTCGCAGGTGCTCCGGGAAGTGCCGTCTCGGAAGGATGATCGCCGAACGGTCCGCCGTCGAGCGCAGGACTCACTATGTGGGAAATGCCACCTCGCGCGACACCTCCGGGGAGCTCCCGGCGATGACAGCGGCGTAGGAGCGTTCATCCAGAAGGAGTCGCCAACGATGAAGAGGACCGTCTGGAGCGGGGCATTCGCTGGAGCGATGCTGCTGCTTGCGGGGTGCTCGGGTGCCGAGCCGATCGCGGCGGACTCACCCTCCCCGAGCGCGACCGGGCCACGGATCTTCGAGGGGACGATCGAGGAGTACACCGTGCTCCAGCGAGCTTGCCTAGAAGATAAGGGCCTCACAACCGTGGACCTTCCTCCCGGCGACCCGGAACGCGCACAGGGCTTCGCCATCTCCACAGCGGGAAAGACGCTCGAGGAACGGGAGGCCATCGATGAGGAATGCGAGGCCGAGATCGGCACCCCGAGGATTCAGGGCCTGTCCGAAGTCCAGCTTCAGGAGCGGTACGACGCGCGGGCCGAACAGTGGTCCTGCCTGGCAGACAAGGGTCTGGTGACCGGCGACACGCCGAGCTTCGAGACGTTCGTCGACAAGTACGAGCGCAGCGGGCAGAAGGTGCTCTGGGAGCCGACCGAGGGCGCTGCCGAGGTGACCGCCGACGGCCGGGAGGTCGCGGCAACCGATGAGTGCCCCCGGTTGGGCATGTGGTGAGCGGTAGGGGCCGCTGGCGGGTCCACGTCGGGTGGACGGCGGCGCTGCTCGTCGCGGTGCTGGTCACGTGGTGGAGCGTCGGCACGCTCGCGGCGCCGGCCGGTGGCGACCAGCCCACAGCCGAGCCACCGCCGACGTACACGGTCGCGGCCGGCGAGGTCGGCGTGACCATCCCCGCGCAGGGCACGGTCGTCTTCGCCGAGGGGCCCACCGGTGTCGCGGGTCGGTCCGGGACGCTCACGACCATCGACGTCGACCCGAAGACGCCGATCCGCGCCGGCGACGTGCTGTTCACCGTCGACATGCGGCCGGTCGTGGCTGCGCGCGGCACGATCCCGTCGTACCGCGAACTGTCCCACGGCGCCGAGGGCCGCGACGTCGCGCAACTGCGTCGCTTCCTCGGTCTCGGCCCAGGTGACGAGTTCGACTGGACCACCTACTACGCCGTCGCAGCCTGGCAGGAGGAGGTCGGGGTCCGGGCCGACGGCGTGGTACGACGCGGCGATCTGCTGTTCCTCCCATCCCTGCCGACGCGCGGCAACGCCGCGGACGACGCCCGGGTCGGGTCGACCGTCTCCCCCGGCCAAGCCGTGGTGACGACGGTGCGCGAACGCCCCGCGATCCTGGTCTCCGCCGACCTTGGCGGCGGTCAGCTCACCGCCGGCATGACCGCCCGGATCCAGGTGGGCAAGCGCCAGGTCACGGGGGTGCTCGCCGGCCCGATCCGCGCCGACGGCCTGCTGTCGTTCACCGTCGAGACCCGCGCCGGCCAGCCCGTCTGCGGCCCGCGGTGCGCGGCGCGGCTGCCGATCGTCGGCGAGCCGAGCGTCGCCCTGGAGATCGACCTGATGCCGCGCGAGACCGGACTGGTCGTGCCGGACTCGGCGCTCGGCGTACAACCCGACGGCAGCTCGACCGTCCACGAGCACGGCGGCGACGCGATCCCGGTCGAGGTCGTCGCCAGCGGGCAGGGGATGTCCGTGGTGGAGGGCGTCGCCGAGGGCACCGTGATCGAGCTCTTCGCGGAGCACGCGCCGTGATCGAGCTGCGCGCGCTGAGCTTCGGCTACCGCGCCGCGGAGCCGCTCGTCGCCGACCTCTCCACCAGCTTCGAGGCGGGTACGACGACCGCCCTGGTCGGACGGTCGGGCTCCGGGAAGTCGACGCTGCTCTACCTGGTCGGCCTCATGCTCCAACCCCTCGACGGGCAGGTGGTCGTCGACGGCGTGGAGACCGTCGGGCTACCGGACTGGCGGCGCGCTCACCTGCGCGGGCGGCTCATGGGGTTCGTCTTCCAGGACGCGATGCTCGACCCCGCCCGCAGCGTCCTCGACAACGTGCTCGAAGGTGCCCTCTACCGGGGCCGGGAGCCCCGTCGTACCCGCGATGAGGCGATGGCCCTGCTCGCACGGTTCGGCGTGGACACCGATCCGCGGCGGCGGCCTGGGCAGATCTCGGGCGGGCAGGCGCAGCGGGTCGCGCTGTGCCGGGCGTTCATCGGCGAACCGCCGATCCTGCTCGCCGACGAACCGACCGGCAACCTTGACGAGGTCACGGCCGACGTGGTGTGGGATGCGCTGGCCGAGCGGGCGCGCGAGGGGGCGGCCGTCGTCGTGGCGACCCATGACATCGAGCGCGCGCGACGCTGCGACCGGATCGTCGACGTCGGCCGGGCAAGACACGAGGACGGGGCGCATGCCGGTCTCGCGTAGGAGTCTGCTCCGCGACGCGGTGCGCAACGCGCGCGCCCACGCGGCCACCACCATCGTGCTGGCGCTCATCGCGGCCGCGATGACGGCCGCGACCCTGCTGACCGCGGGACGTGCCGCGGCCGCGGAGGCGCAGGTCATGCGCAACCTAGACGAGGCCGGGCCGAGGCTGGTCACCCTCACGGTGGCCGACACCTCGCCGGGGATCGCGACGTCGGTGCTCGACTCGATGGCGGGGATCCGCGGGGTGGAGTGGGCGCTCGGGCTCGGGCCGGCCCGCGACATCCGCTCCGGTGCGACCGGTGCCAGGGCCAACGTCGCCGCGCGTGACCTGATCAACCCGCTCCCCCGCCTGGTCACGGTGGAGCTCGGACGCCTGCCCCGGGTCGGCGAGGCGATCATCGGCACGCAGACCCAGCGCAAGCTGCAGTTGGTCGAGCCGAGCGGCGCCGTCCTCGATGAGGAGCGAGCCCGGCCCGTCGTCGGCCGGTTCACCTCCGCGGGTGCCATCGCGGACCTCGAACGGCTCGTCCTCATCCGCCCGGACGAACCGGCCGACCACGCCACGCTCGTCTACCTACTGGCCACCGATGCCGCACTGGTCGAGGGCATCGTCGCGCAGGTGCGGGCGATCAGCGGCGTCTTCCCGACCGACGCCCTCCAGGTCGAGACCTCACCGGACCTCATCACGCTCAACCAGGTGCTGTCCGGGGAGGTGGGTGCGCTGAGCCGACAGCTCGCCCTCGGGGCCGTCGCCGCCGGCGTACTCCTCGTGGCCCTCACCATGATGCTCGCCCTGAACACCCGGCGTCGGGACTTCGGGCGACGGCGCGCCCTGGGCTCCACCCGTTCCGCACTGATCGCCGCGACCCTGATCGAGGCGTCGATCCCGGTCGTCGCCGGTGTCACGGCAGGCACCCTCCTCGGCCTCGCCGCCGTGTCCTGGTGGATGGGCAGCCTGCCGCCGCCCGGCTTCGTCGCCGCCTCCGCCCTGCTCACCACGCTCTCCGGGCTGGTCGCCGCCGTACCTCCCGCCGCCTTCGCCGCCTGGCAGGATCCCGTCCGGATCCTGCGGGTCCCCTGACTGAACGCTCGCCCGACGGGGCGCTTGCGCCCCAGCCGCCTCCGCTTCATCAAGGTATCTAGGCGGAGCAGCACTGTTCTGGGTGGGTACGCCGTGCAGAGTGCAGGCTCGCCTGGTTAACCAGACGAAGCGCGCGAGCCCGTGTTGCTTCATCAAGGTATCCAGGCGGAGCAGCACTCTTCGAGGTCTGTACGCCGCGCAGAGTGCAGGCTCGCCTGGTTAACCAGGCGGAGCGCGCGAGCCCGTGTTGCTTCATCAAGGTATCCAGGTGGAGCAGCACTCTTCGAGGTCTGTACGCCGTGCGAAGTGCAGGCTCGCCTGGTTAACCAGGCGGAGCGCGCGAGCCCGTGTTGCTTCATCAAGGTATCCAGGCGGAGCAGCACTCTTCGAGGTCTGTACGCCGTGCGAAGTGCGCCTCCGTCTGCATAACTTGATGAAGCGGGGGCGCCCGGGGCAGGTGGGGCCTGAGCGGCTGCGCAAGACAGCGGAGAGCCCGACCCTGAGGTATCTGGACCCGGCGCGGTGGCCTCCTTACCTACAAGGCGGTCCGTCCGCGGGCATCGAGTGAGGCCCCGGATCGCGCGAAGGGGTAAGCATGGACAACCAGGACCTGTTCGCGGCGCAGAGTGCCGCGATCCCGGACGAGCTGGCGGGGGTCGCCGAGCTGAGGTCGTCAGTGGTCGACAAGATGCTGGGTCACGACAACGTGGTCGGCGTGGGGATCGGCTACAAGATCAAGGAGGGCGTCGAGACCGACCAGCCGAGCGTGATGGTGCTCGTCAGCCACAAGGTGCCGACAGAGTTGCTCGGCCCGCAGGCGGTGCCGAAGTCCGTCGACAAGCGACCGACCGACGTGATCGAGGTCGGGCAGCTCTTCGCCGGCGGCTCCGAGGCGCCGGTCGGCACCCAGGACGTCGACCCGCGGACGCTCGCCACCCGGGTGCGCCCGGTGCGGCCCGGCTACAGCGTCGGCCACGTCGACATCACGGCGGGTACGCTCGGCGCCGGTTGCTACGACATGTCCGCGTCGCCGGGGATGCCGCCGCGCTACTACATGCTCAGCAACAACCACGTGCTGGCCAACTCCAACGACGCCAAGATCGGCGACGCGATCCTGCAGCCGGGACCGTACGACGGCGGCAACCCCGCCACCGACGTGGTCGGCACGCTGACCCGGTTCGTGCCGATCACCTTCGACGGCACCTGCAACCAGGTGGATGCCGCGATCGCCGAGGTGCCCTTCCACGCGCTCGACCGCGACATCTACTGGAACGGCCACCCCAAGTCGGCCGCCGTGGCCGCCCAGGTCGGCATGCTGGTGAAGAAGACCGGCCGCACGACCAACTTCACGACCGGCCGCGTCACCGCGCTCGGCGCGACGGTCAACATCAACTACGGCGCGGGCAAGGTCGCGAAGTTCTGCAACCAGATCGTCACCACGGCGATGTCGGCCGGCGGTGACTCGGGCTCGCTCGTGCTCGACCTGGAGAACAACCCCGTCGGGCTGCTCTTCGCGGGCTCCAGCGTCGCGACCATCCTCAACCCGATCGCCGCGGTCCAGCTCGCGCTGCAGGTGCGGATCTGGCCGTGAGCCCTCAGCCGGGGCCTTCGGCGAAGAAGGCGTCACCCGGCTGGACCACCACCGGGAGTCCCTCGATCCGCTCGGGGAGCGAGGCACTGGCGGCCCGCGCTGCGTCGACGTACACGACCACGCACGGGTCGCCGTCCTCGGTGGCGCCGATCCCAACGCCCTGCACCTTGTCGCCGATCAGCTTCGAGGCCTCCTCGACGGCGCGGCGCGACCGCTCGTCGACCGCGGGCATCGCGGACCACAGGTCGTCGTTCATCACGGGACTCCCTCCTGTCCGGCACCAGCCTACGTGCGCCATGATGGGCGCGTGATCTCGCTGCGGGTCGGCCCGGCGCCGGGTGCCGGTTGGCGCGCCGTCCTGGCCACCGCCGAGATCATGGCCGCCGTCGTGGCGGCCCACACGCTTGCGGGCGGCGCGCTGCCGAGCGTGCCCTGGCTGATCGGCCTGGCCGCGATCCTGTACGGCGGTTCCCGGCTCGTCGTGACCGGCCGCGCGCCGCTGCCGTGGATGCTCGCGGGCGTCGTGAGCGCGCAGTACGGGCTGCACGCCGCGTTGGCACTGCTGGCGCCGGCCGGCCACGGCACCCACGGCGCCTTCGAACTCACCTGGCAGATGGCGCTCGCCCACTTGGCCGGCGCCCTCGTCACCGCGCTGGTCTGGCGCAGCCGTCGCCACCTGAGCCACCGGCTCGTCGCGTGGCCGGCTCCCCGGGCAGGGGTGCCCGCGCCGCGTCGTACCGCGCCGGTGGGGGTGGCCCACGTCGTACGACGTCTCACCTGGCTCTCCGCTCCGCCGCGGCGAGGACCGCCGGCCGGGCTTCGCCGCGCCTGACGTCCCGCTTCCCCGGGGTGGTTCGGGCGCGGCCTCCGCCTGCCCGAACCCAACCCCTGGAAGAGAGAGCCACCATGAACCCATCACGCACTGCCGCGCGCCTCGTCGCGGCCACCACCCTCACCGGCGTACTGGCCGTCGGGGGCGCCCTCGCGCTCGCCGCGCCGGCCTCCGCGCACGTCTCCGTCAGCCCGTCGACCACGGCCGCGGGCGGCTACGCGATCCTCACCTTCAGCGTGCCGCACGGCTGCGACGGCTCGGCGACCACCAAGCTGGCCATCGGCATCCCGGAGGAGATCACCTCGGTGACGCCGACCCGCAACCCGCTGTGGGACGTCGTCGTCAAGGAGAAGCGACTCGCCGAACCGATCACCGACGCCCACGGCAACACCGTCACCAAGCGCGACGCGACGGTCGTCTACACCGCCGAGGACGCGCTGCCCGACGGCTACCGCGACGCCTTCGAACTGTCCGTCCAGCTGCCCGACGACCCCGGCGCCACCCTGACCTTCCCCGTCGTGCAGACCTGCGAGAAGGACGAGTCCGCCTGGATCGAGGTGCCCGCCGACGGCCAGGACGCCGACGAGCTCGAGCTGCCCGCGCCCGCCGTGACCGTCACCGAGCCCGAGGGTGACGGGCACGGGGATGCCGAGCCCGCGTCTTCGGAGCCGGCCGCTTCGTCGGAACCAGCCGCCGCCCCGGACGACTCCGGCGCCAACACGCTGTCGATCGTCGCCCTGGTCTTCGGGATGGGCGGGCTGGTCATGGGCCTCGCGGCGCTCGCCCAGGTGCGACGCCGCGGCTGAGGTGCGGCCGCTCCCGAGCGCGATGAGGTGGCGGCGAGTCTCCCGGCTCGCCGCCGCCTTGATCGCGTGCGTGCTCGTCCTGCTCCCGGCCACGGCGTTCGCGCACGCGAGCCTGGTCGGCTCCGACCCCGAGGACGGGGCGGTGCTCGCGGCCTCCCCGGGCCGGGTGGTGTTGACGTACGACGAGCGGGTGACCGCGCCCGCGGGCGGGGTGTCGGTGTACGACGCGGCGGGGGAACCCGTCGAGTCCACCGCGGCGACCCGGGACGAGCGGCTGCTGGTCGACGTACCGGACGAGCTCGCCGACGGCACCTACGTCCTGGTGTGGCGGGTGGTCTCGGCCGACGGCCACCCGATCTCGGGGTCGCTGCGGTTCTCGGTGGGCGTGCCGAGCGAACGGGTCGTGCCGCCGGACGTCGCGCCGGCGGACCACCCGTGGCTGGGGCGCCTCTCGGCGGTCGTGGCCGGGCTGATGTACGCCGGGCTGCTGGCCGCGGTCGGGCTGGCCGTGTTCACCGGGGTGGTGCTGGCGCCCTCGATGCGGGCCGACCGGGCCCGGTTGCTTCTGAGCCGGTGGGGCCTGGGCGCCTCGGTGCTGGCCGGCTGTACGGCGTTCCTCGGGCTCGGCCTGACCGCCGCCGACCAGCAGGGCGGGGGCGCCTCCTCGCTGCTGACCGCGCAGGTGTGGGGCGGGGTCGCCGGGTGGTCCTGGACCGGCTTCGGGCTGCTGCTCGCGGGGGTGGTGCTGCTGCGGCTTGCGGGCCGGCGCCGCGTCCTGCTGGGCCTCGGGGTGGCGGCTGCCGTCATCGCGCCGGCGCTGACGGGCCACTCGCGCGCCTTCGGCCCCGAGCTGCTGGTGGTGGCCGCCGACGCGGTGCACGTGCTGGTCGGGAGCGTGTGGCTCGGCGGGCTGATCGGGCTGGCGCCCACCCTGCCCGCGCTCGCCGGCCGTCGCGCTTCGGCCGCGCTGCTGCTCAGCCGGTTCTCGACGCTGGCCGCCTCGTCGCTGGCGCTGCTGGCCGCGACCGGGCTGCTGCTCGCGTGGCGGATCGTCGGCTCCTGGGCCAACCTCTTCGGCACGGGGTACGGGTGGCTGCTCCTGGTCAAGCTGCTCGTCGTGGCGCTGGTGGCCGGGCTGGCGTGCTGGAACCGGTTCGTGCTGTTGCCCCGGGTACGGCGCGACGACGGCCACGACGGCAACCTCCGGAGCGCGGTCTCGCTGAGTCGATCGGTCCGGGTCGAGGCGGCGCTGCTGATCGTCGTACTCGGGGTGACCGGGTTCCTCACCCAGCAGCCGCCGCGGCCGGCCGAGCCCGCCGTGGTGCACCTGCGCGCCACCTCCCAGACCGCGCCACTCGGGGACGACCTCCAGGTCGTCGGCAGGCTGGACCCCGGAGCCGTCGGCTCGAACGAGCTGATCCTGGAGGTGCAGTCCCTCGCCGGGGAGCCCTTCGCCCCGCCGTACAAGCCGACGGTGAGCGTGCGCTCCGCCGGCTCTGGGGCCGTCGTCGATCTGGGCCGGGTGGCGCTGGCCCGCGAGTCCCGTGGTCGCTACCGGGGTGCGGTCGTCCTGCCCACCTCCGGCGCCTGGGAGGTCCGCGTCAGCGTCCGGCTCGGCGAGTTCGAGAACCCCGTCGCCACCCTCGCCTTCGACGTCGCCCCGCCCGAGTAGACACACCACCGCCCGCACACTGGACTTATCTCACATGTGAGATACCGTGCGAGGGTGACGACTGAGGACTACAAGGACCGGATCGGCAAGCTCATCCGGGACGCGCGCAAGCACCGGGGACTGACGCAGGCGCAGCTGGCCGAGCGGCTGGACACCTCGCAGAGCGCGGTCAACCGGATCGAGCAGGGCCACCAGAATCTCTCCCTGGAGATGCTGGCCCGGATCGGCGCCGCGGTGGACTCCGAGATCGTCGCGGTCGGCGCGGGCCCGACCCACCTGCGGGTGACGGGCCCGACCAGGCTGAGCGGCAGCATCGACGTCAAGACCTCCAAGAACGCGGGCGTCGCGCTGCTGTGCGCCTCGCTCCTCAACCGCGGCCGTACGACGCTGCGCAAGGTCGCCCGGATCGAGGAGGTCAACCGGCTGCTGGAGGTGCTCACCAGCCTCGGCGTGCAGACCAGGTGGCTCAACGACGACAACGACCTGGAGATCGTGCCGCCCGCCGAGCTCAACCTGGCCGCGATCGACAAGGCCGCGGCGCGCCGTACCCGCTCGGTGATCATGTTCCTCGGCCCGCTGCTGCACCGCGAGACCCACTTCGAGCTCCCCTACGCCGGCGGCTGCCAGCTCGGCACCCGCACGGTCGAGCCGCACATGTCCGCGCTGCGCCCCTTCGGGCTCGAGGTGCTCGCCACCGAGGGCGCCTACCGCGCGACCGTGCTCCCCAACGTGGAGCCGGGCAAGCCGATCGTGCTCACCGAGCGCGGCGACACGGTCACCGAGAACGCCCTGATGGCCGCCGCCCTCAACCCCGGCACCACGGTGATCCGCAACGCGTCCTCCAACTACATGGTCCAGGACCTGTGCTTCTACCTGCGCAAGCTCGGCGTCGGCGTCGAGGGCATCGGCAGCACGACGCTCGTCGTCACCGGCCGCGACCACATCGACGTCGACGTCGACTACGCCCCCAGCGAGGACCCGATCGAGGCGATGTCGCTGCTCGCCGCCGCGATCGTCACCGGCTCCGAGATCACGATCCGGCGGGTGCCGATCGAGTTCCTTGAGATCGAGCTCGCGCTGCTGGAGGAGATGGGCTTCGAGTACGACCGCTCCGAGGAGTACGTCGCCGCCAACGGCCACACCCGGCTGGTCGACCTCACCACGCACCCCTCGAAGCTCAAGGCGCCACTGGACAAGGTCCACCCGATGCCCTTCCCCGGGCTCAACATCGACAACCTGCCGTTCTTCGCCGTGATCGCCGCCGTCGCGGACGGCCAGACCCTGCTGCACGACTGGGTGTACGAGAACCGCGCGATCTACCTCACCGACCTCACCAAGCTCGGCGCCCAGGTCAAGCTCCTCGACCCGCACCGGGTGATGATCGAGGGCCCGACCCACTTCTCCGGCACCGAGGTGGTCTGCCCGCCGGCGCTGCGGCCCGCGGTGGTGATCCTGCTGGCGATGCTCGCCTCGAAGGGCACCTCGGTGCTGCGCTCGACGTACGTCATCCACCGCGGTTATGAGGATCTCGCGGAGCGGCTGAACCAGCTCGGGGCCCAGATCGAGACGTTCCGGGACATCTGAGGTGGCAAGCTGATGGACGAGCCGGGCATCGCCGACCTCCGCCCGCTGCACGAGGCGCGGAAGAAGGAACAGCGCGCCTGGTACTGGTACGACTGGGCCAACTCGGCGTACGTCTGCACCATCGGCACCGTCATGTTCGGGCCGTACTTCATCGGCCTGGCCACCAACGCCGCCGAGGCGGCCGGGGGCGACAAGGTACCGCTGCTCGGCATGCTGCTCGAGCCCGGCGCGATCTTCTTCTGGCTGATCACCGCCTCGACGATCCTGGGCGCGCTGCTGCTGCCGCCGATCGGTGCGATCGCGGACCGGACCCCCAAAAAGAAGTACCTGCTGGGCGCGTTCGCGTGGATCGGCGCGGGCTTCGCGTCGCTGATCTTCTTCGCCACCGGCAGCAACTGGCAGCTCGCCGCCGTCGGCATCGTCGGCGGCAACTTCTTCCTCGCCGCGTCGATGGTCGTCAACGACTCGATCCTGCCGCTGATCTCGGACGAGTCCGAGCGCGACGCCGTCTCCTCCCGCGGCTGGGCGTGGGGCTACCTCGGCGGCGGCCTGCTGCTCGCCGCGAACCTCGTCGTCTTCGTCATGCACGACACGTTCGGGCTGACCGAGGCGCTCGCCGCCCGGCTGTGCATGCTCTCCGCGGCGATCTGGTGGGCCGGCTTCACGCTGATCCCGGTGCTGCGGCTGCGCAACCACGTGCCGCTGCACGTCGTGGAGGTCCACGGCGGCATCCTCAAGGAGAGCTTCGGGCAGCTCCACGCCACCTTCCGGGGCCTGCGCAACTACCCGATGGCCGTGCTCTTCCTGCTCGCCTACCTCTTCTTCAACGACGGCATCCAGACGGTGATCGCCGCGTCGGCGGTCTACGGCTCCGAGGAGCTGGGCCACCCGCAGACGATCCTGATCGCCACGATCCTGATGGTGCAGTTCGTCGCCTTCGGGGGCGCGCTGCTCTTCGGCCGGCTCGCCGCCCGCATCGGCGCCAAGAGCACGATCCTCGGCGGCCTGGTCGTGTGGATGGGGATCGTGACCGTCGCGCTCTTCCTGCCCGCTGGCAACGTGGGGCTCTTCCTCGGGCTCGGCTTCGTGATCGGCGTCGTCCTCGGCGGCACCCAGGCGCTCGCCCGCTCCTACTTCTCCCTGCTCATCCCCAAGGGCAAGGAGGCGGAGTACTTCAGCTTCTACCACGCGATGGACCGCGGCACGTCCTGGTTCGGTACGGCGACCATGGCGATCGTCCTGCAGCTGACCGGGTCGTATCGGCCCGCGATCTTCGCGCTGGTCGTCTTCTTCATCCTCGGCGGGCTGCTGCTGTGGCGGGTCGACACCGCCCGCGGCATCCGGGAGGCGGGCAACGCGGAGCCCGCGGTCATCTGAGCCCTTGGGAGAGAGGGCCGCGAGAGAGGGTCGGGATGAGTGGCCTTCCTCACCATGCGGGCCGTATCGGAACCTTGCGCAGACGGCTACCGTTGTAACCATTGACGGGCTGGCGCGCCAACCAGCGTCACGTTCGCCACATCCCTGCGTCCCACAAGGACAGGGAAGCTACTTTCTGGGAGGTTCACTCATGGCAGAGCGCACACTGCGCGGAGCCCGGCTCGGGGGCCAGAGCTTCGAGGACGAGCGGGGCATCGAGTTCGCCGCACGTCAGCAGGTCGGCTACCGGTGCACGCGCGGCCACGTGTTCGAGATCACCATGTCGGACGAGGCCGAGATCCCGGCGACGTGGGAGTGCCCGCGCTGCGGCGCCGAGGCACTGAGCACCGACGGCATCAAGCCCGAGGAGAAGGCCGAGAAGCCCGTCCGCACCCACTGGGACATGCTGCTGGAGCGCCGCTCGGTCTCCGAGCTGGAGGACATCCTCAAGGAGCGGCTCGAGCTGCTGCGCGGCGGCGAGATCGGCCCCGCCCACCTGCACCGCGCCAGCACCCGCCGCCGCCGGGTCAGCTAGACCCGCTGGGTCAGGGCTCCTCGACGATCTCGCCCCGGATCACAGGCCCGGGGCCTGGATCCGCGCCAGGGTCGGAGGGTGGCGCTGTCGTCCCCTGCACGACCGGACCCGGTACGACGCCGCGCGCGATCGCCGCGACCAGCAGCCCGCGCGCGACGTTGCGCGGCCCGGGGACGAGCAGGAGCAACGCGAGCGCGTCGCTGACGAAGCCGGGGACCAGGATCAGCAGCCCGGCGAAGGCGATCAGCACGCCGTCCGCGAGGTCCTTGGTCGGCTCCTTGCCCGCCTGGACGGCCTCGGCGACGGCACGGTGGGAGCGTGCGCCCTGGCGTCGTACCAGCGCGAAGCCCAGGATCGATGCCGCGAAGAGCAGCAGCAGCGTCCAGCCGCCGCCGATCGCCTGACCGACCTGGATCAGGACGATCACCTCGAGCAGCAGGAAGAGCAGGATCCCGACGCCGACGAGGGCGCCCGGGCGGAGCCGGCGGTTCATCGGCGCACCCCCAGGCGGCGCCCGATCCGTGCGCCCCGCTCACGCAGGCCCCAGCCGGTGATCCGGCGCAGGGACTCCAGCGCCACGGCCCGGTCCATCTTCGAGTCGCCGCGTTCGCGCTCCACGAACTCGATCGGCACCTCTCTCACCCTCTTCCCCAACTGCACTGTCCGGTAGGCCAGCTCGGTCTGGAACACGTATCCCGCCGAGCGGACCGACGCCAGATCGATCGCCTCCAGCGTCGCACGGCGGTAAAGCCGGAAGCCGGCGGTCGCGTCACGGACCGGCATCCCCAGCAGGAGCCGGACGTACAGGTTGCCACCCTGCGACAGCAGCCGGCGGCTCGGGGCCCAGTTCCGGATCGCCCCGCCCGGCACGTAGCGCGACCCGATCACCAGGTCCGCGTCCTGGATCGCGGCGAGCAGCCGGTGCAGCTGCTCGGGCTGGTGCGAGCCGTCGGCGTCCATCTCCCCGATCACGTCGTAGCCGGCGTCGAGGGCGACCGCGAAGCCGTGCAGGTACGCCGCCCCCAGCCCCGCCTTCTCGGTGCGGTGGACGACGTGCACGTGGTCGTCGCCGGCCGCCAGCTCGTCGGCGAGATCGCCGGTGCCGTCTGGGCTGTTGTCGTCGACCACCAGCACGTGGACCCCGGGCTCGGCGGCCCGCAGCCGCGCCACGATGGGCCGGAGGTTGTCGGCCTCGTTGTAGGTCGGGACGACCATGACGACCCTGTTCACCTGGCTCACCGAGCTCACTGCCGCTCCCTGCGCCGTCGTACGAGATCCACCGGCAGCAGGATCAGCACCAGTAGCCCGGTCGCGGCCATCGCGAGCCAGCCGAGCCACTCCCCGATCCGCGCCGCCGGGGTGACCTGCTGGCTCAGCGGCAGGTCGGCGGTGAGCACCACCTGCTCGCGCTTGGGGGCCAGCCGCAGCGTCTCCCCGTCGGGCCCGATCATCCCGGACCGGCCGTTCGGCGAGGCGACCGCGACCGCGCGGCCCAGCTCGATCGCGCGCACCCGGGTGATCTCGTACTGCTGATCGACCTGGTAGGTGTGGATGTACGTCGCGTTGGATGTCTGCACGACCACCAGCTCGCCGCCGCGGCGGACCTGGGCGTAGAGGCCGTCGTCGAAGGCGACGTCGAAGCAGATCCCCATCGCCAGCGGCACCCCGGCGATCGGCAGCGGCTCCTCGCGGGTGCCGGCCACCATGTCGCGCGGGATCCGCTCAAGCTGCGCGAACCGGTCGGTCAGCCAGCTGCCGCGCCACGGCACGTACTCGCCGAACGGCACCGGGTGCCGCTTGGTGTAGCGCTCCCCCGGCCCGGACTCGGGATCCCAGACGATCCCCTGATTGAGCACGTTGGTGGGGTCCTCCGCCTCGACCATCGCGCCGACGAGGATCGGCACCCCGATCGCGTCCACGGCGACCGCGATCGCGTTGCCGATCTCGAGATCGCCGAAGGGGTCGACGGCGGTGGAGTTCTCGGGCCAGACCACGAAGTCGGGCTGCGGCTCGGCCCCCGTCGCGACGTCGCGGGCGAGCTCCAGCGTCGCGTCGCGGTGGTTGCGGGTGACCTGCCGGTGGTCGAGCAGGATGTCGGACCCGTCGCCGGGCACGTCGCCCTGCACCACCGCGACCCGGGCACTCCCGGTTTCGGCGACCCGGTACGGCGCCAGCACCGGCAGCGCGGTGATCCCGACCAGCCCGGCGATCGCGACCGCGGCGGTGGTCCGGTGGGCGCGGCCGCCGTCCTTGGCGACCAGCCAGGCGAGCGTCGTACCGGTCAGCGCCATGAGCAGGCTGACGCCGTTGACGCCGGCATACGGCAGCCCGGCGGCCCACACCGTGTCGGCCGACGCGAACCCCAGCCTCCCCCACGGCATCCCGCTGAAGGGCCACACGCTGCGCCAGGCCTCGATCGCCAGCCAGGCGACCGCGACCGTGAGCGGCCAGGCCCGGAAGCGCTGCAGGAGGGCCGCGACGGCGCCCAGGAGGCCGAGGAACGCCGCCTCCAACCCCGAGAGCCCGATCCAGGCCTCCCAGCTCACCACGCGCATCCAGAACTGCAGCACGAAGAGGAAGGCCGCCCCGTAGACGGCGCCGATCAGCGCGGCCCGCGTCAGCGTGAGGCCGCGGACCGCCAGCACGAAGCCGGCGACCGAGACCGGCAGCAGCCAGGCCAGCGAGAGCGGGTCGAAGCCGGCGGTGGCGAGGAGCCCGGCCGCGACGGCGAGCGCGGCCCGCCGGGTCAGGGAGGGTCGCACCACGAGGGCGAGCGTACTTGCAGGCCGCGGGCGCGTGAGTCTGGACTCCCGATGCCGAGATCAGGAGACCGCTCGATCCCGCCGGGTGCCTCGGA
>JBDHZS010000065.1:0-17800 GCA_039812025.1 Nocardioides sp.
CGCCGTCAAGAGCCAGACCTCGCGCGGCCTCGCGGCCCTGCGCCGCGCCCTTCCCGACCCGACGAGCACGTGAGGAGATCGAGATGAGCACCGAGACCAGGCTCCGCCGGCAGCTCGACGCGCAACTCCGCGCGAGCGAGCCGCCCTTCGCCACAACCGCGGCGCAGGTGCGCGCGCGGGCCGCCCGGACCAGGCGGGGCCGGCGGCTGGTCGCGGCCGCGGCGGCGGGGGTCGCGGCGACGGTGGTCGTCGCGGGGCTGCTCCTTCCCCGCCCCCAGGCCGGCCAGGTCACGGCCCCGCCGGAGCCCTTCGACCCCGACCGGCTGGTCGCGGCGATCGTCGACAGCACCGAGCGGGTCGCCCCGGCTGGCTGGACCGCGTCGGCGCGGGACGTCGTCGCGCTCGACGCCCAGTCGAACCCGATCAGCGACCCGGACCGCGACAAGGCGAGCCGGTGGGAGGCGGAGTTCGAGTTCGGCGCCCGGAACGTGTTCCGGATCCACCTCAGCCGGGAGGGGGGAGGCTCCGTGGCCACCCAGGAGGCCTCCTGCACCCGCGAACTCGACAGCGAACTGGCCGTCACCTGCGAGGTCTTCACCCGCGACGACGGCACCGTCGTCCAACTCGTCATCCGCGGCGTCACACGGCAGGACGGCGCTTGGCCGGTGACCGCCGCGGCCCGGCCCGAGGGCACGGTGCGCCGGCCCTGGCTCGAGCGGACGGCGGTCGGCTACCACCCCGACGGCTCGACGACCGGCGCCACCGAGTGGGTCCGGGCATCCAGCCTGGGCGAGGCCATGACGGAGGGCTGGGTGACCTCGGCGTACGAACTCATGGACATCGCGGCCGACCCGGCGCTTCGATACCCCGACCCGCCGCCCGGGATCAACGGCTGCGACTGGATCGTCCCGGAGCGGCAGCACCTCCACACCTGCAACTCCCCCGAGGGGTGGGAGCGACAGGATCCGGCCGCGCTCCCGGAGCTCATCGGCCGGTGGGAGCCGGTCGCGGTCGCCGGGCGCCCGGTGGTCGAGGCGGACGCGTGGCAGGAGTCGCCCTGGATCGAGTTCGTGCGCGGCGGCCGCTACGAGGCGTCGGACAGCTGCAACCACCTCGCCGGGAGGTTCTCCTACGACGAACAGACCTCGCTGCTCGCCGTGGGGCCGGGGCCGAGCCGGCTCGCGCGCTGCGCCAACTTCCCCCATCCGCTCGACCGGAAGCTCACCGCTCACCTCGACCGGGACGGCCCGGAGCTGATCCTGTCCGACGAGTCCGGGTCTGCGGTCGTCTCCTACCGTCCGGTCTCCCCCTGAGCCGGCCCGGACGTCATACGAACCCGAGGCAATTGCCCGCACGCCGTATGACGTCCCAGCGCCCGGCCCCAGGACGTCATACGAACCCGAGCCGGTAGCCCCCGAAACGTATGACGCACGGGGGCGGGCGGCGTGGGAGGATCGCGAGATGCCGCCGATGACCGCCGTCCCCGAATCCCTCCTCGCCCGGCTCGCCGGGATCGACTCGACGTCGCTGGCCGACGCGGGCCGCGGCACGGTGCGGGTGCTGCCCGCCGCGCTCCATCCGGTACGACGTGGCGCGCGGCTGCTGGGCACCGCCGTGACGGTCGAGGCCCGCGACGACCTGATGCCGATGCTCGCGGCGCTGCGGCTGGCCGGCCCCGGGGACGTGCTGGTCGTCGCCGGCAGCCCGGAGCACGCGGTCGCCGGCGAGCTCTTCGCCACCGAGGCGCTGCGCCGCGGCCTCGGCGGGATCGTGATCGACGGCTTCTGCCGCGACACCGCGACGCTGGCGCGGCTGGACCTCCCGGTCTACGCGCGAGGCTCCGTGCCGTCGGCTCCCCCGGCGCTCGGGCTGCCGGTGGTGCAGGTGCCGATCGACATCGGGTCGGTCGTGGTGCGCCCCGGCGACGTCGTACTCGGCGACGACGACGGCGTGGTGGTGGCCACCGCCGAGGAGATCGCGGCCGTGATCGACGCCGCCGAGACCATCCAGCGCTCCGAGGTCGCGCTGCAGCGGGCGATCGCCGCGGGCGACTCGCTTTTCGGCCGTCTCAACTACGACGAGCACCTCGCCGCGCTGGAGGCCGGGCGGCCGAGCAAGCTCGCCTTCTCCTGAGGCGGGTGAGCGCGGCCCGTGCGTGAGTCCGCGTCGATCCTCCACCTGGACCTGGACGCGTTCTTCGCGGCGGTCGAGCAGCGCGACAAGCCGTCGCTGCGTGGCAAGCCGGTCGTGGTCGGCGGCGTCGGCGGCCGGGGCGTGGTGGCGACGGCGTCCTACGAGGCGCGCGAGTACGGCGTGCGGTCGGCCATGTCGACCCGCGAAGCCCGGGCCAGGTGTCCCCACGCGGCCTACCTGAGCGGCCGGTTCGCCGCCTACCGCGCCACCAGCGACGCGGTGATGGCCGTGCTCCGCGAGGCGTCCAGCCTGGTCGAGCCGCTCTCCCTGGACGAGGCGTTCGTCGATCTGGAGGCCGCCGACCTGCCCGACCTGAGCGTGCCGAGCGTGACCGGGCTGGCGCGGCGGCTGCGCGACCGGGTCGCGGAGGCGACGGGCGGCCTGACCGCCTCGGTGGGCATCGGCACGTCGAAGTTCGTCGCCAAAGTCGCCAGCGACCTCGACAAGCCGGACGGCCTGGTCGTCGTACCGCCCGGCACCGAGCTCGCACTCCTGGGACCGATGCCGGCGACGATCATCCCCGGAGTCGGGCCCGCCACCGCCGAGCGGCTGCGCCGCGCGGGCCTGCACACCGTCGGCGACCTCGGCGAGGTCAGCGAGGACGAGCTGGTCAGGCTGCTCGGGAAGGCCCACGGCCACGGCCTCTTCCAGCTCGCGCGCGCCGAGGACCCGCGGCGGGTGCTCGCCGAACGCGAGACCAAGTCGGTCAGCGTCGAGGACACCTACGACATCGACGTCACCGACCGCCGGGCGATGGAGGCGCTGCTGAGCAGGCACGCCCACACGGTCGCCGAGCGGCTCGCACGCAGCGGCTGGTCCGGCCGGACCGTGTCGATCAAGGTGCGGCTGCACGACTTCACCACCCTCAGCCGCTCCGCAACCCTCGCCGCGCCGACCAACTCCCCCGCGACGATCGCCCGGCTCGCCCGCCGGCTGCTGGCCGACCTCGACACCCCCGGCGGGGTCAGGCTGCTCGGCGTCGGCGTCTCCGGGCTCGCCGACTGGATCCAGGAGGACCTCTTCGGCGAGCTGGAGGAGGCTCCTGTGGACGCCGAGGAGGAAGCCGAGGTCGCGCCGCCCCTCGCGGGCGTCGGGCGCGGCGGCGCGGTGTGGGCGCCCGGTCAGGACGTCGTCCACGCGCGCCACGGCCGCGGCTGGGTGTGGGGCTCGGGCCGCAGCGTGGTGACGGTCCGGTTCGAGACCGCCGAGACCCCGCCGGGGCAGGTCCGGTCGTTCCCGATCGACGACCCCGAGCTGGCACCGTGGCGAGACTGTCGGCGCGGTGGCCTAGATTGACCGCCATGCCCGAGCCGACCACTCCCCCCGTCGCCCCGCCCGTGGCCGCACCGCGGCCGGTGACCACCCACCATCACGGGCACGAGCGGACCGACGACTACGACTGGCTGCGCGACAAGGAGGACCCGGAGGTCCTCGACTACCTGCGCGCGGAAAACGCCTGGACCGAGGCGCGGACCGCCCACCTCGACCCCCTGCGCGGGCACATCTTCGACGAGATCAAGCGACGCACCCAGGAGACCGACCTCTCGGTGCCGACCCGCAACGGCGAGTTCTGGTACTACGCCCGCTCCTTCGTCGGCCGGGAGTACGGCGCCCGGTGCCGCGTCCCGGTCGCCGGCCCGGACGACTGGACTCCCCCGCAGCCCGACGCCGAGTGCGCGCCGGACCAGCCGGCGCTGCCGGGCGAGGAGGTGATGCTCGACCTCAACGAGCTCGCCGAGGGCCACGACTTCTTCTCCCTGGGCGGGGCGTCGGTCTCCCTGGACGGCCGGCTGCTGGCCTATGCCACGGACACGACCGGCGACGAGCGCTACCGGGTCCGGGTGCTCGACCTCGCCACACGCGAGCACCTCGACGACGAGCTGACCGGCGTCCTCGGGGGCGTCACCTGGGAGCCCGACGGCGCCGGCTTCCTCTACACCACGGTCGACGACGCCTGGCGGGCCGACAAGATCTGGCGCCACGAGCTCGGCGGCGCCCAGGCCGACGACGAGCTGGTCCACGCCGAGGCCGACGAGCGGTTCTGGGTGGGCGTCGGCCGGACCCGCAGCGACCGGTTCCTGCTGATCGCGAGCGGCTCGAAGACCACCTCGGAGTTCCGGTTCCTCGACACCGCCGACCCCGACGCCGGGTGGCGGCTCTTCGCCGCGCGCCGAGACGGCCTGGAGTACACCCTCGACCACGGCGTGATCGGCGGGGCGGACGTCTTCCTGGTGCTGCACAACGGCTCCGGGCCGGACTTCGAGTTGGCCACGAGCCACGTCGTACCGACCGAGCCGGAGGCCTGGACCCCGCTGATCGGGCACGACCCGGCGGTGCGGCTCGAGGACGCCTCCCCGTTCGCCGGCCACATCGTGGTGCAGCAGCGCAGCGGCGGCCTCACCCAGGTGCGGATCCTCGAGCTCGGCGGTGAAGGCCCCGAGGATCGCAGCGACATTGCCGACGACTACCTGATCGACTTCGACGCCGAGATCTACACCGCCGGGCTGCAGTCCAACCCGTGCTGGGAGCAGCCGGCGGTGCGCCTGGGCTACACGACGCTGGCCGTGCCGCCGTCGATCTACGACTACGACGTCGCCGGCCGAGAGCTGCGGCTGCTGCGCCGCGCGCCCGTGCTGGGCGGCTACGACCCGGCCGACTACGAGGAGCGCCGGCTCTGGGCGAAGGCCGAGGACGGCGAGCTCGTCCCGATCTCCTGGATCGCCCGCAAGGGAGCCGACGGGCCGCTGCCGACCCTGCTCTACGGCTACGGCTCCTACGAGGCGTCGATGGACCCGTCGTTCTCGGTGGCGCGGCTCAGCCTGCTGGACCGGGGCGGCGCGTTCGCGATCGCGCACGTGCGGGGCGGCGGCGAGCTCGGCCGGCGGTGGTACGACGACGGCAAGCTCGCCCACAAGCAGAACACCTTCGGCGACTTCATCGCCTGCGCCCGCCACCTGCACACCGAGGGCCTGGCCGGCGACCTCGTCGCCGAGGGCGGCAGCGCCGGCGGGCTGCTGATGGGCGCCGTGGCCAACCAGGCGCCCGAGGAGTTCGCCGGCATCGCCGCCCACGTGCCCTTCGTCGACGCGCTGACCTCGATGCTGGACTCCTCGCTGCCGCTGACGGTGATCGAGTACGACGAGTGGGGCAACCCCGAGGGAGACCCAGCGGCGTACGCCACGATCGCCGCCTACGCGCCGTACGACAACATCGCCGCCCTCGACTATCCGCCGATCCTGGCGGAGACCTCGCTGCACGACACCCGGGTGCTCTACGTCGAGCCGGCGAAGTGGATCGCGCGGCTGCGGGCGCGCGCGGTCGGGCGGCGAGACTTCCTGTTGAAGACCGAGATGGCCGCCGGTCACGGCGGCGTGTCGGGCCGCTACCAGTCGTGGAAGGAGCGGGCATTCACGCTCGCGTGGATCCTGGACCGGCTCGGGCTGGCCGACGCGCCGCTGGCTGGGTGACCCCGAAGTCACCCCTGAGAACTCCCTGAGACTTCCTCGATCAGGCAACTCCGGCGGCGGTTCGATCGTCGGTAGGGGTGAAGGCACCCACGCTGGTGCGGGAGAACCGATGGAATGTTCGAACCCGCACAGACGTTGGTCCCACATAGCGCGAGAGCGCAGACCACCCGCCTGAAGGAGGGGATCCACATGGCCACTGCCACCAGGACTTCAGTCAGCCGCGAGATCGAGGGGCGCGACAGCGTCGGCCTCTACCTCGACGAGATCGCCCGCAACCCACTGCTCAACGCCGCCTTGGAGGTCGAGCTCTCCAAGACGATCGAGGCCGGCCTGATGGCCCAGGCGCTGCTCGACGAGGGCCGCGTCGGCCGCCGCAAGGGCGGCGCCCCCGGCCGCGCCACCCAGGAGGAGCTCGAGTGGCTCGCCGAGGAGGGCCGCAAGGCCGTCGACACGTTCATCACCGCCAACCTGCGCCTCGTCGTCTCGATCGCGCGCAAGTACGGCCGCTCCCAGATGCCCATGCTCGACCTGATCCAGGAGGGCAACACCGGCCTGATCCGGGCCGTGGAGAAGTTCGACTACACCAAGGGCTACAAGTTCTCCACCTACGCGACGTGGTGGGTCCGTCAGGCGATCACGCGGGGAATCGCCCAGCAGGCCCGCGTCGTGCGGCTGCCGGTGCACGTCGTGGAGGAGCTCAACCAGGTCAGCGGCGCGCGGCGCACGCTCGAGCGGCAGCTCGGCCGCGACCCGGAGCCGCACGAGATCGCCGAGGAGCTCGGGATCACTCCCGAGCGCGTCGTCGACCTGTTGAGCTGGGGGCGCGACCACGTCAGCCTCGACTCCCCGGTCGACGACGACGGCGACACCTCGCTCGGCGACCTGATGGCGCAGGAGACGGCGCCGGGGCCCGACCTGGAGTTCCTCGACGTCGAGGCCCGGCAGCGGCTCGACGCCCTGGTCGACCAGCTCGACCCCCGCGCCGCCGACATCATCCGCGCCCGCTACGGCCTGGCCGACGGCCGCCAGCACAAGCTGGCCGACATCGGCGCCCGCCACGGCATCTCCGCCGAGCGGGTCCGCCAACTCGAGCGGGAGGCGCTGCAGAAGCTGCGCCGGTTCGCCGACCCCGACCTGGCCGCCTGAGAGGTTACCTAGACCGCTCGGCGGACCGGGCCGCGGCCACTCACCGCCACCGGGACCCCGCCGAGACAACCTGCCGGAGCCCCGGCCCCTCGAGGGGCCGGGGCTCCGCGCTGTCCCGCCCCCAGCCTTGTTTGGTCCCGGTGCTGTGCCTGACCCGACGGTCCCGGTGCTGTGCCGAACGCGCAGTTAGGTCCGTTCTCAGGCTGAGACGGGACGTTAGTGCGCGTTCGGCAGGAGCGCGGCGTACACGGCGGCGACCCGGGCACGGAGCTCGTCGGGACCGCCGGAGTTCTCGATGACGTGCGTCGCGATCGCGAGCCGCTCCTCGCGGCTCGCCTGGGCGGCGATCCGGGAGCGGGCCTCGTCCGGGGTCCAGCCGCGGTCGCGGACCAGGCGCTCGACCTGGAGGGACTCGGGTACGTCGACGACGATCACCGCGTCGTACTCCCCCGCCCTGCCGGTCTCGGTGAGCAGCGGGATGTCGTTGATGACCACCGCGCCGGGCGGGGCCGCGTCCGCGAGCTCCTGCCGCCGCCGGTGGACCAGCGGGTGGATGATCGCCTCGAGCCGACGCCGGGCGTCGGGGTCGCCGAAGACGCGGGCGGCCACCGCGGGGCGGTCCAGCTCCCCGTCGGGGGTGAGTACGCCGTCCCCGAACTCCGCGGCGACGGCCGCGAGCCCCGTCGTACCGGCCGCGACGACCTCGCGCGCCAGCACGTCCGCGTCGATGACGACGGCGCCCAGCTCGGCCAGGATCCGCGAGACCGTGCTCTTGCCCGATCCCACGCCACCCGTCAGTCCCACCCGCACCCGGGCATCCTACGGCGCCGCACTCCACCACCCGCCCAACCGGGGTAGTCCCCCACGTTCTGCAGGGGTTACGCGCGAGTAACCCCTGCGAAACGTTGGGGACTACCGCGAGGTGGGGGCCGGGGAAAGGCGAACGGCGGCCCGGATGAATCCCGGGCCGCCGTTCGATGCGGGGTGCTCCTTCAGCGCAAGGCTGGGCGTCAGTTGCCGCCGGTGAGCTTCTCGCGCAGCGCCTGCAGGGCCTCGTCGGAGGCGAGCGAACCGCCGGCGGGCGCCTCGCTGCTGTACGACGTGGCCTCGCCGGCCTCGACCTCGGCCTTCTGAGCCTCGGCCTGCTGCTTGACGTGAGCCTCCCAGCGGGCGTGGGCGCGGGCGTACTGGTCCTCCCACGCGGCGCGCTGCTCCTCGAAGCCCTCGAGCCACTCGCCGGTCTCCGGGTCGAAGCCGTCGGGGTAGACGTAGTTGCCCTGCTCGTCGTACGTCGCGGTCATGCCGTAGAGGGTCGGGTCGAACTCCTCGACGTCGGAGGCCGCCACCGTCTCGTTGGCCTGCTTGAGCGACAGCGAGATCCGGCGCCGCTCGAGGTCGATGTCGATGATCTTGACCATGACCTCGTCGTTGACCTGGACGACCTGCTCGGGGATCTCCACGTGGCGCTCGGCCAGCTCGGAGATGTGCACCAGGCCCTCGATGCCCTCCTCGACGCGGACGAACGAGCCGAAGGGCACCAGCTTGGTGACCTTGCCCGGCACGATCTGGCCGATCTGGTGGGTGCGGGCGAAGTGCTGCCAGGGGTCCTCCTGGGTCGCCTTCAGCGACAGCGAGACGCGCTCGCGGTCCATGTCGACGTCGAGCACCTCGACGGTGACCTCGTCACCGACGGCGACGACCTCGCTCGGGTGGTCGATGTGCTTCCAGGACAGCTCCGAGACGTGCACCAGGCCGTCCACGCCGCCGAGGTCGACGAACGCACCGAAGTTGACGATCGAGGAGACGACGCCCTTGCGGATCTGGCCCTTGCCCAGCTGGGTGAGGAAGCCGTGGCGCACCTCGGACTGGGTCTGCTCCAGCCAGGCGCGACGCGACAGCACGACGTTGTTGCGGTTCTTGTCCAGCTCGATGATCTTCGCCTCGAGCGTCTGCCCGACGTAGGGCTGCAGGTCGCGCACCCGACGCATCTCCACCAGCGACGCCGGCAGGAAGCCGCGCAGCCCGATGTCGATGATCAGGCCGCCCTTGACGACCTCGATGACGGTCCCCTCGACGACGCCGTCGGCCTCCTTGACCTGCTCGATCGTGCCCCAGGCGCGCTCGTACTGGGCGCGCTTCTTGGACAGGATCAGGCGACCCTCCTTGTCCTCCTTCTGGAGGACCAGCGCCTCGACCTCATCGCCGACGTGGACGACCTCGTTGGGGTCGACGTCGTGCTTGATCGAGAGCTCGCGGGAGGGGATCACCCCCTCGGTCTTGTAGCCGATGTCGAGCAGGACCTCGTCCCGGTCGACCTTGACGATGGTGCCATCCACGATGTCACCGTCGTTGAAGTACTTGATGGTCTTGTCGATCGCGGCGAGGAAGTCCTCCTGCGACCCGATGTCGTTGACCGCGACCTGCGGCGCGTCAACGTCAGCGTAGGTGCTGCTCGTCATTGGGGAATGAAATCCTTGGGATGGATAGATGCTCGTGCGGGCGCGCGTGGAAGTCCGTTTCACCACCTGCTGAGTCTCGGTGGTCGCTTCCACCGTCCTCGCACACATAGCGAGCACGAGTCCACTCCGTCTGGGACGCGGGCAGACTTCTAACGCAGCCTCCAGGATAGGCGCCCGCGCCCGCTCCCGTCCAACCGGGAGCTGCCTAGAGGTCCCCCTTACCCCGGGTGGCGGACAGGGTGAGGACGACCTCGAACGGCTCGCCGGAGTTCGGTACGACGATCCGGCCGTCGACCCAGCCGGCAGCGCCGCCGTTCACCTGGGCCTCGATCGGCTCCGCGCCGTGGACCACGAGGTGGAAGGCGGTCCGCGCAAACTCCGGATAGCCCTCGCCCGTCACGTCCGCGCTCACCCGGACGGTGTCCCCCGCCCGATCCACCGTGAGGTCGGTGCGATAGCAGGCCCCGGTGCGGGCGGCGAAGGTCAGTCCGTCGTCCTCGGTGAGGAACGAGGTGTGCGAGCCGTCGCACCGAGGCACGTAGAGGTGCAGCTCCACCGTGCTCGGGTGGTAGCCCGCGGTCGAGTCGGGCACGTGCGGCCACATCGGTACGACGGCGCCGGCGCGCGCATAGATCGGGATCCGGTCCATCGGGGTCGGCGCGGTGACGAACCTGAGGCCGGCGAGCGGCTCGTCGGTGTGCCAGTCGTACCAGTCCCCCGCCGGCAGGTAGACCTGCCGCGCGGTCTGGCCCGGCTCGAGCACCGGCGCCACCATCAGGTCCGGGCCGAAGAGGTACTGGTCGCTGATGTCGCGTACGCCGGCGTCGTACTGGTGGTCGAAGACCAGCGGCCGCTGGACCGGGGCGCCTGTCTCGGTGGCCCGAAGGAACGAGGCATAGAGGTAAGGCATGAGCCGGTAGCGCAGCCGCACCGCGTCGCGCACCAGGTCGCGGACGGCGTCGCCGAACGCCCAGGGGTACTGGTCGATGGTCCGGGCCGTGTGGTTGCGGAAGAACGGTGTCAGCGCGCCGTACTGGCTCCACCGGACGAGAAGCTCGGGGGACGTGTTGCCCTCGAAACCGCCGACGTCGGCACCGACGAACGGCTGTCCGGAGACCCCGAGGCCGCAGGCCATCGGGATGCTCATCCACAGGTGATCCCAACGGGACAGGTTGTCCCCCATCCAGTT
This sequence comes from Nocardioides sp., assembly GCA_039812025.1. Lineage (GTDB taxonomy): Bacteria > Actinomycetota > Actinomycetes > Propionibacteriales > Nocardioidaceae > Nocardioides. The sequence continues at coordinate 10,455 of JBDHZS010000065.1, forward strand.
CGCCGCGTACCTCTGGATGCCCGCCGACCCGGCCCGGGAGAGCACGAACGTGCGCCTGTCGGGCATCGCCGCGAGCAGGCCCTCGGTCGTCCCCATCGCCATCAGCAGCGCGTATTGGTTGTGGAAGCGCGCGTGGGAGTAGGCGCCGCGGCCGAAGCGCATCGCGTCCGGGGAGATGTCCCCGGTGGCCGGCTCGTTCATGTCGTTCCAGATGCCCGCGATCCCGGAGGCGACGTGGCGCGCGTTGAGCTCACCCCACCACTGCCGCGCTTCGGCGAGCGCGAAGTCGGGGAACGCCGTGTCGCCCGGCCAGACCTGGCCGAGGTAATGGTCCCCGCTCTCGGTGCGACACAGCACGTCTCGCTCGACCGCCTGGTCGTAGACCCAGTAGCCCGGCTCGTGCTTGACCCCCGGGTCGACGATGGTGATCGTCCGGAAGCCCTGTTCGGCAAGCCGCCCCAGCATCCCCGGCACGTCGGGGAACAGCTCCTCGTCCCAGGTGAAGACCCGATAGCCCCGCATGAACTCGATGTCCAGCCACAGGGCGTCGCAGGGGATCTGCTCGGCGCGGAGCCGGTCCGCGATGCCCTCCACGGCGCGCTGGTCGTAGGCGCGCCAGCGGCACTGGTGGTAGCCGAGCGCCCACAGCGGCGGCGGCTGGGTACGGCCGGTCAGCCAGGTGTAGCGCTCGAGGATGGCGGGCATGTCCGGGCCCGCGAAGATGTACTCGGTGTACTGCCCGCCCTCGAAGCGGATCGTGTACTCATCCAGCGAGGTGAAGTCGTAGTGGCCCCGGTAGCCGTTGTCGACGAACGACCCCGCCATCGCCCCGCTCGGATAGGAGCGGTGGTAGCAGAACGGGATCGAGACGTAGAACGGGTCGAACTCCGCGCTCCTCCGGTCCGCGCGCGGGTCTTCCGGGACCCGGCCGGCGGTGAACTCGACGGTCCGCACCGGATCGAGCACGTCGACGTTCCACAGCGTGAAGTCGCGGCCCCGCCGGTTGCCCCGGCCGCTCTTCTCGCCGAGCCCGTAGACGGCGTCCTCGTCGCGGCACCGGCGGCGCAGGAGGAACTCGTCGTTCAGCCTGGCGTAGGGCCAGTACCGGCCATCGGCGTCTCGCGCGGTCTCGACGACCGCGCTGCCGTCGGGCCTGTGTACGTCGAGCCGGAACGGATCCAGCCAGAGCGAGACGACCATGGCCGAGGTCCGGATCCGGACGACGTCCGCCTCCCGCTCGACGGCGTAGGTCACCGGCAGCGACAACGGGTCACGGCACACCGCGTGGGTCGGGGACTCGTCGAAGGCCCCGCCGCGGCTGATCTTCACCCGGACGACGTCGTCGGCGACGACGTCGATCCGCAGCAGTTCGTCGCCCAACGTGGCGAGGAGGCACCGGGGGGCCTCCTCGACAGCGTGGATTCGCTCGAACCGGGTGAAGCGGTCCGCTGTGATCAGCGTCCCACTCAACTGGCCGCCTGCTCGGCGCGCGCCGCCGCGACCTGCTCGGCGCGGTCCGCGAGCACCTGGCGGGTCAGCTCGGCACCGGCCTCGGCGTCCCGCGTGAGGTTCTCACCGGTCAGCGGGTCGAACACGTGCAGCTTGCGGGTGTCGAGCCAGAACTCCGCCTCGCGGCCCTCGCGCACTCGGCTGCCCGCGTCGATCGACACGATCGCCTGGGTGCGCAGCTGGTCGCTGTCGAGCTCGTGGGCGAGGTCGCGCAGCTTCTCCGCGACCGACTCCGGGGCCTCGTAGGGCAGGTAGGCGTACTGGGAGTCGCCCAGCCACTCGGTGACGTCCACGCGGGCGGTGAAGAGGCTCCCGGCCGGCTTCTTGTAGTCGTCGACGAGCGAGGCGTCCTCGAAGTACTCCGGCCGTGCGCCCAACACCAGCAGGTTGGTGTTGCCGGCGAGCTTCTTCTGCTTGGTCTCGTCGAGCGTGATGTGCCCGAACGGCGTGTCCAGGCCGTCCCCGGCGACGCTCGCCGGCAGGAAGTTCATCGGCGGCGAGCCGATGAAGCCCGCGACGAAGAGGTTGGCCGGCTGTTCGTAGAGCTCGCGGGGGGACGCGACCTGCTGGAGCACGCCCTTCTTGAGCACGGCGACCCGGTCGCCCAGCGTCATCGCCTCGGTCTGGTCGTGGGTCACATAGACCATCGTCGTGGCCAGGCGACGCTGGAGCCGCGAGATCTCGCTGCGCATCTGTCCGCGGAGCTTCGCGTCGAGGTTCGACAACGGCTCATCGAAGAGGTACGCGTCCGCCTCGCGGACGATCGCGCGCCCCATCGCGACGCGCTGCCGCTGGCCACCGGAGAGCTCCGCGGGCTTGCTCTCGATGAACTCGCCCAGCTCCAGGAGCTGGCCGACCTCGTTGACCTGCTTCTTGACCTGCTCGTCGGGCACGTCGCGCAGCCGGAGCGGGAACGCCATGTTCTCGAAGACGGTCAGGTGCGGGTAGAGCGCGTAGTTCTGGAACACCATCGAGAGGTTCCGGTCGCGCGGCGCCTTGTCGTTGACGACCTCCCCGCCGATCTTCAGCTCGCCGGAGGTGATGTCCTCCAGGCCGACGATCATCCGCAGCAGCGTGGACTTCCCGCACCCGGACGGGCCGACCAGGATGATGAACTCCCCGTCGCCGATCTCGAGGCTGACGTCGTCGACGCCTCGGTAGCCGTTGGGGTACTCCTTGACGAGGTTGACGATGTCGATAGCAGCCATGTGCTTAACCCTTCACTGCGCCGGAGGTGAGGCCGGCGACGATCTTGCGCTGGAACAGCAGGACGAGAATGATGACCGGGATCGTGACGACGACCGCCGCTGCGGCGATCGGTGCCGTCGGTTGTGAGAACTGGCTGGCGCCGCTGAAGAACGCCAGCGCCGCCGGGACCGGCCGTGCGGCTTCACTCGAGGTGAGCGTGATGCCGAAGATGAAGTCGTTCCAGATCCCGAAGAACGTCAGGATCGCGACCGTGAACACGCCGGGCGTCGCCAGCGGGACGATCACCTTGCGGAACGCCTGCCACGAGGTGGCACCGTCGACCTGCGCCGCCATCTCCATCTCCCACGGGATCTCCCGGAAGAAGCCGGAGAGCACGTACACCGAGAGCGGGATCGAGAACGACAGGTACGGGATGATCAGGCCGAGCCACGTGTCGTAGAGCCCGATCGTGCGCCACATGTCGAACAGCGGCGTGGCGATCGCGATGACCGGGAAGACCGTGATCGCCATCGCGACGCCGAGCACCGCCTTCTTGCCCGGGAAGTCCAACCGCGCGATCGCGTAGGCGGCGAAGGTGGCCAGCACGACGGAGATCGTGGTGGCGATCAACGCGATGCCGATCGAGTTGCGCAGCGCGGAGGTGAACAGATCGCTGGAGAACACGATCCGGTAGTTCTCGAGCGTGAACTGGGACGGGAAGAACGACTGGTTGTTGATGTCGTCTCCCGCCTTGAGCGACAGGGAGAAGATCCAGATCACGGGGATCAGCGCATAGGCGATGATCAGGATCCCGCCGATGACCCAGAAGACCTGCTCTTTGCGACCACCGGACATCAGGAACTCCTCTGGGACAAGTCGACCTTGAACAGCTTGATAAACAGGACCGCGATGAGGATGACCATGATCGCGAGGATCACGCTCACCGCGGAGCCGAGTCCGATCATCACCCGGGAGATCGTCTGGCGATAGGCCAGGAAGGAGAGCGTCTCCGTGCCCTGGGCGCCGGCGGTCATGATGAACACGTTGTCGAAGATCCGGAAGGCATCGAGCGTGCGGAACAGCAGCGCGACCATGATCGCGGCCTTCATGTTCGGGATGATCACCTTGGTGAGCCGCTGCCACGCCGTGGCACCGTCGACCTTCGCGGCCTCCAGGTAGTCGTCCGGGATCTGCGCGAGGCCGGCCAGCAGCAGCAGCGACATGAACGGCGTCGTCTTCCAGATCTCGGAGAAGCAGATCACCGCCAGCGCGGGGATCTGCTCGCCGAACCAGTCGAGTTCCAACCCGAAGAGCGGGTTGACGAATCCGTAGGCCGGGGTGAACGCGTACTGCCAGGCGTAGGCCGACACCACGGTGACGATGCCGTAGGGGATCAGGATCGCCGTGCGCAGCGACCTGCGCAGGTGGAGCGCGCGGTGCATGACCAGCGCGAGCATGAACCCGAGCACGAACTCGGCGATCACGGTCACCACGGTGATCGCGGCCGTGACCCCGAACTGGGCCCAGAACAGCCCGTCGGTCAGGATCATCGCGTAGTTGTCGACGAAGACGAAGCTCCGCGCGTCCGGGTCGGTGAGCCGGTAGTCGTAGAACGACAGCCAGATGGCGTTGAGGATCGGGTACGCGGTGACGATGACCATCAACACGAAGGCCGGTCCGGCGAGCTTCCAGCCCAGCGCCCTCTCGTGCTTGGCCCGATCGCTCAGCCTGGCCTTCGGCGGGGTTGCAGTAGTGGTAGTCACGATGCCTCCTAGAGCAGCCGCTCGTTGGCCAGGACGCCGCGCAGTGCCTCATCGGCGTTGCGGGGCGTGCTCTCGGGCGAGAGCGTGTTCGGCGGGTGGAACTCCTGCTGGATCACGCCGGTCACGTCGCCGTAGAAAGGACTGATCGGACGGGGACCCGCGTCGATCAGGCCCTCCTTGATCGTCTCGGCCATCGGGAACGCCTCCAGGACCTCCGGGTCCTCGTAGGCGTCCTCGAGGATTGCCGGGTCACCGGCGAGCAGCATGTACTGGACCTGGCTCTCCAGCGACCGGATGCACCGGACGGCCTCGACTGCCAGGTCCTCGTGCTCGGTGAAGGCACCGATGCTCAGCCCGATGCCGCCCAGCGGGGTGGAGGTCGGGGTGTCGGCGTCGACCCGCGGGTACGGCGCCCAGCCGATGTCGTCGGTGAAGTTCTCCGGGAGCGTCCCGTCGCCCTCCCCCGCCTTGAACGCCGCCCAGACGTAGGGCCAGTTCACCATGAAGCCGCTGCGGTCGGACTGGAACGCCGCGCGCGACTCTTCCTCACCGGCGGTGCTCATCGCCGGCGGGGCGACGCTGTCCGCGATCGTCCTCATGATCCGGGCCGCCTCGGCGCCCGCCTCGCTGTCGATCGTGGGCTGCACCTCCGCCGCGGAGAGGCCCTGGCTGTCGGGGTCGAGGATCGTGCCGCCGGCCGACTGGACCAGCGCGTTGACCCAGACCATCAAGCTCTCGTTGCGGCGGCCCTGGACGGCGAGCACCGTGTCGGTCTCCTCGGCCGCCTCGATCAGCTGGTCCCAGGTGACCGGCTCGTCCATGTTGAGCCCGGCGGCCTCGGCGATCGACTTCTTGTACCAGAGCAGCTGCGTGTTGCCGTAGAACGGCGCCGAGAACATCTTGTCGTCGTAGAGCGACTGCTCGAGCGGGCCGCGCAGCACGCCCTCGGAGAACTCCTCGCGCTCGGCGTCGGTGAACTCGCGGAGGAAGCCCGCGTGCCCGAACTCCGCCATGAACGGCGGGTCGAGGCTCATGATGTCGATCGAGGAGTCGTTCGCCGCCAGCCGGCGCAGCAGCTGCTCGCGCTGGCCGCTCGCGTTGTTCGGCAGCAGTTCGGGGCTGATCGTGTAGGCCCCGTCCGCCTTCTCGGTGCAGGCTTCCCCGATCTCGGCCTGCTGCAGGTTGTTGATGTACCAGTTGAGGACAGGGGGCCCGTCGTCGCTACCGCACGCCGCGAGCCCTCCCGTCAGCATCACGCCGGCGACGACTGCCGCCATCCGGCGGCTCGGCTTTCGCCTCATCTAAATCTCCTCGTCCACACGCGACACCGCATCGGCGCCGGGTCGGTTGCCGGGGACCGGTCATCTCACGGGCTCGGCGCGCCCACGGTCTATCTGTCCGCAGCGTCATTACGGGTTGATTGCTGGTTGATCTGTGGGGGTCGTTGGAAGTCGGGCGTGCTAGTCCGTATCCAGGAATGGACCTTCGTGAATGCGTGCCGGAACGCGCGACGGGGTACTATACCGATAGACGTGATCGTACTTACAGCGATGAGGCGACGTCAAGGATCGTCGAGAGCGGTCGTGTCACAACTAAGTCACGGTTGAGTCACGGCCGGGCGGCCCGGCCGGGGCCGGCGCGGCGGCATCTCGAGGAGGGAGGGGGACCCGAATGGTGGTCAGGCTGCAGGACATCGCCGACGAGGTCGGCGTCAGCAAGATGACCGTGTCCAACGTGCTCAACGGCCACGCGGATCGGGTGGCGGCCGCGACGTACGAGCGGGTGCTGAGGGCCGCGGATCGGCTCGGCTACGTGCCCAACGCCCAGGCGCGGTCGTTGTCCGCGCGCCGGTCGCGGATCATCAGCTTCGTCTTCACCCCGCCGGCGGATCCCCGCGGTCATGCGCTGGCCAACCCCCACGACGCGGCGTTCGTCGGCGAGCTCGAGCGGCATCTGGCCTATCACGGGCTCACGTTGATGGTGCGCGCGCACCGCGAGGTGGCCCGCACCTCCGACAACCTGCGGTCCTGGAACGCCGACGGCGCGATCATGCTGCACAGCTACGGCGACGAGGTCCTGCCGCTCCTGGACTCCTACGACAAGCCGGTGGTGTTCGTGGACAACTACGGCACCTCGCCCCGGATCCACAGCGTCGGTATCGACGACCATCTGGGCGGCTACCTCGCCGGGCAGCGACTGGCGGCCGCCGGCCACACCGAGGTGGGCTTCGCGGGGCCGCCGCTCACGCCCGACGGCGTCATCGCCCGGCGCTATCAGGGATTCGTGGACGCGCTCGCCGAGCACGGCGTCCGCCTCGATCCGCGCAACGTGGTCGAGCAGGTCGCCGAGTACGAGGCCGGGCTCGACTTCGGCCGGTGGCTGGCGAGGCCCACCAACCACTGCACGGGCTGGTTCATCACCGCCGACATCCTCGCCGTCGGCGCCCTGAAGGAGCTGGGCAGGCACGGCGTCCGCGTGCCTCGAGACATCTCCCTCATCGGCTTCGACGACTCGCCGGTCAGTCACCAGTGCACACCCGAGCTCACCACCGTTCGCCAGGACATCAGGGCCAAGGTGCGGGTCGCGACGGAGATGCTCCTGGATCTGATCGCTCGCTGGCCGGACGTCGAGCCGCAGCGGATCACGCTCGGGGTGTCGCTGGTCGACCGGGAGACGGTCGGTCCGCCTCCCCCGCCCTGCCCTCGCTGACGTCATACGATCTGTGGCCTATAGACCTCGGAACGCATGACGTCCCGGGGGCCGCACCTGACTTGGGTCAAACGGCTTAGTGCGTGAGTCCTCGGTGGTGTCCGAGCGCGCTCAGGATCTGCTGGTGGCTGGGGGTGATTTCGGGGTGGAAGGTCTGCTCGATGCCGTTGATCGCGA
>JBDHZS010000066.1:0-17781 GCA_039812025.1 Nocardioides sp.
CCTTCAAGAACGGCGTCCTGGTCGAACGCGACGACCAACAACCTGTCGATCAGGTTGTCGAATCAGGAGGTGAGCAGCAAGTCGCGTGACACGCCCATCCACAGGTCTTGACTATTGCTCGCCGCGAAGCTCGAAGTCGACAATGACGTAGGGTCGGTTCTGGTCTTCACGTATCTGCCGTCCATGACGGACTTGGAGCCACACCAGGGCGCCAGCAACGATTGCGACGACGAGCGCGCCGACCTGTCCGAAGGCCGCCCACTCGGCAGCCTGCCATGCGGTTGGATTCATGAGGCTGACCGTAGCGTCGAGCGACGACACTCTCGTGCACTCGCGCCGCTACGGGCACTCGCCGCGAGTCCACGGACAGATCTTCCAGTCATAGGAGAGCGAGGGAAGGACATATTTCAAGAAGGGCTTGTTGGGACTCCAGTGCGGGGACACGACCCGGGCGACGCTGAGGATCGAGACCTGGGCGACTCCGACCGCCTTGAGCGCGACGGCAAGTGACTGCGAGCTGGCGCCTGAGACCCATGCGTCGTCGATGACGACGACATGCTCGGGCAACCTGCCGGATCCCTGGATGGTCCAGGAAGCAGGAAGCAGCTCGCGGGCGGGCGCTGGGGGCGCATACCCGATGCGGATCTCGGAGTCTGGCGATCTGGTGAGACCGCGCACCAAGTCGATCAAGGCGGTTCGATCTTTGGTCGAGGGAACGACGGCCCATCCATTGTCCGTGGTTCCAGCGAGCTCACCCGCACACACGAAGTGCCCCCGAAGACCGACGGCGAGAAGCGCTTGGACGGTCGGTTCGAAGGTGGCCCGGGTTCGGTCTTCCTTGTAGCCACACATCATCCGGTAGGTCTGGGACGACGGCTGATCCGCGTAGACGAGGAATCCGGTCCGATCGGCCACCGGCAGTCCGCTGCGACGGTGCCTCTGGCACTGGACACAAAGGGGTGTACGTCGCTTCGATCGGGAGCGCGCACACGCTGCAGGCGGCCCAGCCACCTGCCACGACCGAGTGGAGGTAGCTACCGCCGAGACTGAGGAGATGGTTGCCGACAGCAGAGACGCGACCTGAGAACTCGCGAGTCACGCGGAAACCAGCTTGTCGAGCGCGCTCCTCAACCGCGCGGGTGCTTCGCGAATGTCGTCCACTGTCGCTGCGAGCTCCGGGAGCGAACTAACCACCGTCACGTTCGGACGCCCGACGAGGGCGGCGCCCCAGGACGTCGTTTCGGCGACCCGGTCCGTCAGGATCACCGGCCGACCGTGCTCACCGGCGACTCGTGCCTGGATCCGCGTGCCGGAGTGTTCCCCGGCTTCGATCACGATCGTTGCCAGTCCGTAGCCCGACATCGTGGCGTTGCGCATCGGGAAGGAGTGCCTCGTCGGCGGCGCGTCGGGGTAGAACTGCGTGAGCAGCAGCCCACGGCCGGCGATCTCACGCTGGAGAGCACGGTTGGACGCCGGATAGGACCGGGTGATCCCGGTGCCGAGGAACGCAACCGTCCTGCCGTCGTCCTCCAAGGCGGCCCGGTGCGCTGCTGTGTCGATGCCCTCGGCAAGCCCCGCGATGACCGTCAGGTCCTTCTCTACGAGGAGGCTCGCTACCTCAGCGGCGAGCTTGAGGCCCCAAGCCGAGGCAGATCGCGACCCCACCACGGACATGCCTTCATCGACATCCCGGAGAGTCCCTTCGTAGAACAGGAACGGTGGGATCTCGCGGATGCCGAGCAGCTGAGCGGGGTAATGAGCGTCGAGGACCGTAGCCCACTGAAGCCCCGCCTCCGCCCAGCGTCGGACGTCTGCGCGGGCCTGCTCAAGGTCGGGCTCCACGTCAGGTGAGGCGAAGAGCGCGTCCTCCGCTGACTCGTCGAGGAGTGCCGTTGCACTCCCCGCGGCAACGGCATCGGCGGCGATCTCGTTCCAGCCCGCACCACCTGGCCCCCGCCGCAGCAGAGTCAGCAGCGCGGCGAACTCTCGATCCCGCGACTCCATGCATGCAGCGTAGCCGGGACCTGGCGCGGCACGAAGGAAGCAGCGCTGGTGCAGGCAAAGCCTGCAGGCGGGCCGACTGTCACTGCCGCCGCAAGGCGGTCAAGGATGCCTCGCGGGCGACTCGCTCGTACTCCTCGTTGGTGATGAGTCCCGCCGCGAGCGCATCCTCGATCTGGCGCCAGGAGCCACGGATGAACCCGTCGCCGCCCGTGGGGTCGTACCTGCCAGGCTCGTAGCTGTACGCGATCAGAGTCTCCATCATCGTGTCGGTGTCGATCAGCCCAGCAGTTCGCAGGTTGATGGTCTCGGTCGGGCCTGGCTCCAGGACCGAAGGGTTCGCTACGGCGCGCTCAGGCTGCGTCCTCTGCGTAGCCATCACGACCTCCTTCGTTCATAACGACATGCTGGACAGCCGAAGCACATCGCTCGACGACGCACGGCGGGTAACCTCCGGTCATGGTGGATCGTGCCCCGGCGGAGCAGGCCAAGGGCCCCGCCGTGGCGGATCGCTGGGAGCTCGAGTCCGATCCCCTGGGCGTCGGCTGAGGAGCGCTATGACCCAAGGCATTGTGTCGGCCGGGTATGAGGGTCGCACCATCGAGGAGTTCCTCTCTGCGCTCCAACGGCAGGGGGTTCAGATTGTCGTCGATGTGAGGTTGAACGCGATCAGCCGCAAGCCCGGCTTCTCGAAGACCCGCCTGCGCGAGGCGCTCGCTCGCGTCGGGATCGACTACGTGCATCTGCGTGCACTCGGCAACCCGAAGGAGAACCGGCAGCCGTTCCATACGGGCCGGATTGGTGAGGGACGACGGGCATTCCGCGAGGTCCTGCGTACCCCCGCCGCAGAAGCGGCGCTCCGCGACCTCGCACAGCTGGCATCGGAGCACACCGTCGCCGTGCTCTGCTTCGAGCACGACCCAGAGACCTGTCACAGACAGGTCCTCATCGACGAGGTGGTCCGAGCACGCCAGCTCCCCGCATCTCGGTGTTGACCGCGAGGGCGGTGCGCTGCTGGGTGGCGTCGGGCATGAGGCCGACTCTTCTCTTGCGAATGTCGCGGGCGGCGACGTCGGCGCGGCGATACGCCCGGTCCCGTGAAAGGCTCAGCCGATGGCACTCCCGGAGACCGATCTCGCCCGCATCCGCAAGTGGTGCTGTGACCGCGTGCCGAAGGAGCACTGGGACGAGCTGAAGGTCGAGGCGGACGTCGCGCCCCTGCACGTGGACATCGTCGAGGTGCGACCGCCGTGGGACGGCGTCGGCGAGGACACCCGCTTCCCGATTGCGCGTTTGCGCTACACCGCCGCGAGCGGCCAGTGGGCGATCTACTCGCGCGACCGCCACCTCAAGTTTCACGAGTACAAGCGCAAGCGCCCGTCGAAGGACGTGCAGTCGCTGCTCGACTGGATCGGCGGCAGCGGCGACCCAATCTTCTTCACGTAGGCCGGGCTCGGGGCAGCACTGGGTCAGCGAGGCGTGATGTGGTATGTCTCGGTGTGACCGTCGACGGCGATCACCTGGCCATTGACCATGGAGGCGGTCGGCGAGGCCAGGAAGACACACGTCTCGGCGATCTCGGTGGGCTTCACGAAGCGCGGGATCGACTGGCACTCGACGTACTCCCGGCGCACGACGTCAGCGGAGACCCCGCGCTGGGCGGCCTCGGCGTCGATGACCCGTCCCATGCGCGGACCATCCACGGAGCCGGGCGCGACGGCGTTGGCGCGGATGCCGAACGGGCCGAGCTCGATGGCGAGCGACTTCGTGAGGCCGATGACGGCCCACTTCGAGGCGGCGTACGGCGTGCGCATGCCGTAGCCGTAGAGCCCTGCGGTGGAGGAGATGTTCACGATCGCGCCGGATCGCTGCCGCTTCATGTGGGGTACGACGAGGCGCGCCATGAGGAAGTGGCTGTCCAGGTTGACCGCGAGGCACTCGCGCCAGGCATCGAGGGCGATCTCCTCGACCGGGGCCGTGGGCCGGCGATTCCTGCGTTGTTGACGAGTACGTCGATGCCACCCCACAGCCGGACAACCTCGTTTACCCAACGCTCGGCGACCTCAGGGTCGGCGATGTTGCCCGTCACCACGTGCAGACCGTCGTCACCGGCCTTGGCGACCGCGGTCTCGTCGACGTCGCAGATACTCGCCTCCGCGCCGTCGGCCCGAAACCGCGCCGCGATCGCGACACCGATCCCCGAGGCACCCGCGCTCACCAGCACTCGCTGTCGTTGACCCATCCAGACCTCCACGATGACGTCGGGACATCACCGTACCGACGCACATCAGGAGGATTTATCGAGACCTGGGAGGCCTGTCCAGGATCATCGTCGGCCCCGGCATGAGATCCGCCAGGATCGGCATCGCCGAGGACGGATCGGGGCCTGGACGCGCTGGCCTCATATCGGGTCTGTCTCGCGCTATCCGCTACGTCGCTAGCCGTGGTAGCTCGCAATGTCGAGCAATGATCACCGGCCCCCTTTGCCAGAGACGCGCGGTGGCCCGGTGCCATCCGTGCGTATATTTGCCCACACGATCTGGGAGGTCTGGCGTGGATCAGCCCCGGCCCCACACACAGCCGGACGCTCCAGGTCGTATGCATGTACACCAGGGAGGACAGCGCGCGAGGACAGCGGCGGGCGACCGAGCGGGGCGTGATGTACTTCCGCACCCTTCTAGCCGTCAGTGGAACAGGATGATGCAGCAAGCGCTATCAGCGGCGCGCCTCGGGAGTCGCGGCGACTTGCCCACTCTCTGAGATCGCCCGACCGGGACTGCAAACTCCACAGCCGTCCAGACTCAGATACTCGCAGAGCATATGGCGACGACCCAGATAGGGCGGTCGAGGCGGCAGGTCTTGGTATCGCCGTCCGCTGCGAGCGCTGCCCGATGGCCACTGACGGTCCTCACGCAGTCATGAAACTTGCGCGTTACCCTCTCACACTGACACACTGGACATATGGATGTCGAGATGCTCGCCGTGAGCAAGATCAGCGAAATGATCGCTAGATGTCCCCGTCTCAAATCGTTCATCACGACCAACGATAAGACGCCGTTCACCGATGGGCACATAGACATGCATGCCGGCCTCCAGCAAAGCAATGCCGATTGGTTAGGCAGAGTCCCAGTACAGGTCAAGGGCAGAAGTCGTGGATCAAAGAAGGCGCTCTCAAAGTACCCGGTCAAACGCACCGACCTCATCGCCTACCAAAAGGATTCAGGGGTACTGTACTTCGTCGTCACAGTCGACCCCAGAACAAGTCGCTGCACCCCGTACTACGCGCTTCTCTCGCCCTTCAAGATCCAAGATGTGTTGGACGGAGCGCCAAGCAGAGATCGGATACCTGTCTCGTTAACGCGACTCGAGAACAGCCCATCCTCAATCGAGCGCATCGTCGGATTGGCACTCAAGACTCGGGACCAGAAGATCTCTACGGGATTCGACCCAGTTCTCTTTGAGCATGCACAGAGTTTCACGGTGCACACCGCCTCCGAACTCAACTTCGACGCCCCAGTGACCTTGACCCCCGGAAGCAGTGACTTCGCTCTCGTGCTCAACACGACAGACGGCCTTTCGATTCCACTACCAGGGGAACTCCACATCCTCCCACCTGAATACGCCAAGAGGGCCCTCGATCTTCAAGTGCGAAGTGGCGAAATCTCCTACCGCGGCATCATCGTCAAGCGAATTGACGAAGACTCGTTTGAAGCGGAGATTTCCGACGGCTTGACTCTAACCTTTAGATCGGTCGCGGGCACGCACTACGTCAACCTCTCCCTAACCCCGGAACGAACACTTGAGGCCCGCCTAAAGGCCTTCAAGTTCTACGCAGCATTGCTAAACACCCAGGCAATCTACTTCGGCGAGGAACTCCACCCACTAGCAATTGAAGATCCCGGTGAGAGTTCCACCTCGATTCGTGAGCAAATCGAGACCCTTGAGTTTCTCGCTGAATTGTTCACATGCCTAGAAGTCGACAGTCGGCTCATCGATCTCGATCAGATCCAAGAAGCGGAAGCCAGGCAACTGAGGGTGCTCCACCGCGCATTCGTTGGAGAAGAAGAGGTTGCGGGAACGGCACCGAAAATATCAGTGGCCCACCAGCAGATCGGAAAATGGCGCCTAACGCTCCTCGTCTTGCCTGGCAGGGAGCCAGGGATGTTGCGTCTAACCAACCCCTTCTCGGCGGAAACACGGTGCCAATTCAGATGGAACGTCGACGGGGGTGGCCTAGAAGGCGCCGTACCAGCGACAGCCTACGATCTCGTCGACGCGGAGCACCTGGGCAGCACCCTGAATCTTAACCTAACTTCGATCGTTGGTGCGTACGAAGCTATAGCGGATTTCCCGAGCACGTACGGATTCGCTAACCAACGGGTCGTGGACCTCCTGACAACCGCCGACACCAACCCTCGACGACGTGATGAGTTTCTAGATGCGGCAGCCAGGCTGAACGATTGGCTGGTCGCTGAGGAAGGTGAGCGACCTCATCACCAGATCAACCGCGCACAGATCTTGTGGCGACGTGGCACGCTCGCAGTTGAGCAGCGCGACCAGATCCGGGCACTCAAGCACAAGGTCGCCCATAGTGATGACGACCACCGTGACCAACTTGAACTGGCGTGCGCGCTTCTCCTCGGCGAACGGGACGAGGTCGAGTACCTGGTCCAGCAACTCGCAGAAGATCAGCTAGCTCAGATGCAGGGATGGCCTATCTGGAGACTACATGGTAGCGAGAGCCAGGCCGACTTCTAGACGCACTGAATGTACGCCTTGGTCCAAGGCTTGAGCGAGGTCTCGCCCCGTTTCGCGCTCGGCGGGTCATCGTACTGTACTGGCGAGCGGCCAGGGCGATCAACGTCGGTGCGCCTCATCCGGTCTGGACCAGAGATGATCACGGTTCGCCACGGAAGGCGCGGGACTGCAGCGAGGAGAACAATCCGTCATCGGCCACCAAACCGCGGGACACAGCCGCGGCGTGCCGCCTGACCAGGCCGACGTCCTCGTTGAACCTTCGCTGACGAGCAAGTGACGGAAGCGGTACACGGAGCGGCGCAAGGTCCTGTTTGTTGATCTGAGGCACCGCGCTCCCACTGGCGATGGTGGCCAGGTCAAACGACTGGAACCATGCGTATAGAAATCCCACCGATAACCTGTCGACATCGGGCTGGACTCCCATCAAGTTGGGGTCCAGGGAAGTCGTTCTGGTAGTAACGCGCTTCTTGTTGGTTGCGATGGATGCGCCCCGCTTTGGCAGCACCACAGCGCCGGAATCCACCGTCGCTGACCGAGGTCCGCCCACTGAGTTCCACATAGCGGTCGTCCGGATCGCGTGCTCGTTTCCTACCGCATTCATATCCGACACCTTCATCAGAAGAACGCCTCCCGACTGACCATGGAACTGAACCCCGGCCGGAAGGCTGGCTCCACCAAACAGTCGGCACACGCCGCCGAGGTTCACCGTCACATGTACGCCCTCCTGCATCATCTCGTGGAAGATGGATCGGGTAAGGGTGTCGAGGTGGTCGAGGACCTGGCGGCGCTTGGCGCGGAGCGCGTCGGCGTGGTCGAGGATCGCCGCAATCCGGCGCTGCTCATTGAGCGGCGGTTGCGGAATCCGAACCTCCTTCAGAAACTTGAAATGCCGCGAGTATCCAGCCTGCGGAAGATTTATGGATTCAAGGTAGCGGAAGACATACTTGGCGTCGAACCCGTCGCGCGCGGCCAAGACCTTCACGCCGTCGGCGCCCATCGCGAAAGGAAAATCGACGTATTTGACCGCTCTCGTGTGGTCTCCAAAAACGATCAGAGGTGGCGCCGGCCGAACTCTCGCCTCCAGATCCTCCGTATAACCCGCGATGACGCCCTTTCCTTGATCTACTACAGCAAGCAACCCCTTCGGCAATAGATTTGACCGAGGGATTCGTCTGTTCCCTGCCGACACATCCTTCACAGCATCCAGGAAGGGGACCTGTGGATAGCTCACGACAGCATCGCTTTCAACTCGGCGAGACCGAGCGTGATCTCGTCCTGGAGCGCCTCGATGTCGGCGATGATGTCGAGGGGTGGCCGGTGCTCGACCTCGTCGTACACGACCTCCTTGTAGCGGTTGAGCGAAAGGTCGTAGCCCTGAGCACGGATGTCCTCAACGGGCACCAGGAAGGACTGGTCGGTGCGGGCGCGCTCCGCTTCGGGACCATCCGCCTGGGACAAGCTCGACCAGCGCTCGAGCACGTCGGGCAGGTCGTTGGCCTCAACCGGGTTCCGCTTGTCGTCCAGGCTGAACCCGTCGGCTTGGACGTCGTAGAACCAC
The DNA here is from genome assembly GCA_039812025.1 of Nocardioides sp. Lineage (GTDB taxonomy): Bacteria > Actinomycetota > Actinomycetes > Propionibacteriales > Nocardioidaceae > Nocardioides. Next base: position 8,318 of record JBDHZS010000066.1, read on the forward strand.
ACCCGATCGGTGCCGCCCGAGTCGGTCCTGGTGAAGAACAGGATCGCGGTCGACACCCCGGCGTACGGGCGGAACACCCCGGACGGCAGCTTGACCACCGCGTCGAGCTTCTGGTCGTCGACCAACGCCTTGCGCAGCGTCTTGTGCGCCGTACTCGACCCGAAGAGCACCCCATCGGGCACGATCACCGCGGCCCGGCCGCCCGGCTTGAGCAGCTTGAGGAAGAGCGCGACGAACAGCAGCTCTGTCTTCCTGGTCTTCACCACCCGCTGCAGGTCCTTCGACGTCGACTCAAAGTCGAGCGACCCGGCGAACGGCGGGTTCGCGAGGATCAGCGTGTACTTCTCAGCGTCCGTGGTCACCTCCTCCGACAGCGAGTCGCGGTAGGAGATGTCGGGCGACTCGATGCCGTGCAGCAGCATGTTCATGCTGCCGATCCGCAGCATCGTGGAGTCGAAGTCGTAGCCGTGGAACATCGAACGATGGAAGTGCCGCCGCTGCGTCGCGTCGGTCAGCGCCGACGGATGCCGCTCGCGGATGTACTCGCTGGCGGCCACCAGGAACCCCGCCGTCCCGCACGCCGGGTCGCAGATCTCGTCCCCCGGCTGCGGCGCCGTCATGTCCACCATCAGCTTGATGATGTGCCGCGGCGTACGGAACTGGCCGTTGACGCCCGCCGCTGCGATCTTCGACAGCAGGTACTCGTACAGGTCTCCGTTCGTGTCCCGGTCCGCCATCGGGATGTCGTCCAGCATGTCGACGACCTTCGACAGCAGCGCCGGCGTCGGGATCGTGAACCGGGCGTCCCGCATGTGTTCGCTGTACGTCGAGCCGTCGCCGCCCAGCCCGCGCAGGAACGGGAAGACCTCGTGCGCGATCGTCGCGTGCATCACTTCAGGTGCCTCGTTCTTGAAGGCGCCCCACCGCAGGTGTGCCTGGTCGGGCATGAACACCGGGTCGTCGATCGCCCCCGTGATGCGCGCCTTCTTCTCCGCCAGCGTCTGCAGGTCGTCCAGGCGCCGGATGAACAGCAGGTAGGTGATCTGCTCGATGACCTCCAACGGGTTGCTGATGCCGCCCGACCAGAACGCGTCCCAGACCCGGTCGATCTTGCTCTTGAGCTCCCCGGTGATCACACCGTGACTCTAGTGAGGGGCTCCGACAGGTTCGCCTGTCGGCCGGACACACCCGGTCCGGGCATCACTCGAAGAAGTCCTCATCGACCTCGACGACGTGCACGGTCCGCTTGACCTGCACACCCACGCCGTACCGGATCATCAGTGATGCTAGGCGCTCCCCGTCGATGAGGATCACACGACTGGGAACCGCGTTCGCGTACTCGCGGGCGCCTGCGCTGAACCGACCGGTCGTGATGAACACGCCCTGGTTGGCTTGATTGCCATGCAGCGCACCAACGAACGCTTGGATCTCGGGCCTTCCCACCGACCCGTCGAGCGCGTAGCGCTTGGCCTGCACATAGATCCTGCTCAGCCCGAGCGCGTCCTGGTCGACGATCCCGTCGATTCCGCCGTCATTGGAGAGTTGCGTGCGGGTCGCCGTACCGTCCGCGCCGCCGTAGCCCATGGCCATGAGCAGGTCGAGCACAGCCTGCTCGAAGAACGCAGGCTCCTGGGCGTGGAGGCGCGTCAACAACTCGGCCGCCACATCCGCGTGGATACGGGCGACGCCCGCCTCGATCTGCTCCGTCGGATCGAGGGTCGACTCCGGCTCGTCCCCCTCGTCTGCTTCCGGCTCGGTCGGACGTGGGAACGCCTTCCAGGTGTGTGGCGCGTTCGGGTCTCCCGACAAGGCCCGCAGGTCGCGTTCCGTGATCCCGTCCGGACAGTCCACAAGCAGCTTCCGCCCGATGTCTGTGATCTGGTATCGGCCACGACTCACCCGCTCGACGGCACCAACACGAGCGAGGTAGGACATCGCCCAGTTGCCCCGGTTCGCCCACTGCGGCTGTCCGGAAGGGATCAGGATGGTCCTCTGCTCCGGCGTGACACCCAGCCGATCTGCCGCACCGGCCCTGATTTCGCGGGCTTGGCGAATCTGCCCGTCCAGGAGCACCTGAAGGGACGGCGCCATGTATTGGTCCCAGGTCGGAACACTCATCGGCCGCCCGCCCGTCGCCTCTCGGCGCGCCGCGCATGGCGGCCGGCGTCGCCGTACCCGAACACGTTCCAGGCGCGATCGATCCTGCACCCGAGCTTCCCGATCATCACGCGCCGACTCTAGCGATCCACCGGGACGACCACGCGCTCGAACGGCTCCGCGCCCACAGCGGCTCAGCTAGGGAGCCGGCGGAGAACCGACGATGCGTCGTCGCCGTTAGACCCGCGACGTGGAAGTCGGGGTCGCCCTCGCCACCGGCCGGCGGCTTCTGCGGCGGGGTAGTGTCAGCGGTCACCCTACTGAAGGGCACAGGAATGAACGACGGGGAGAACCGATTCACGGTCGCTATGGCTCTGCTGATGCAGGGGCAGCGCGAGGAGGCCCACGGTGCCTTGCACTCTTGCATCGCCGCGAATGATCTCGAGTGGTCGCCGCATGCCGCATCCGTACTCGCGGAGTCGCTGCTCGAAGCCGGCGATATGGATGGTGCCGAAGCCGCCGTCGGCATAGCAGTGCGGTCAGGGCATCCGCTATGGATGAGCCGCGCTCTCGTCGTCGGTGGCGTCCTGCACGCCCGGCGGGGCGACCGGCCAGCCGCGAAGCGGGCCTACAGCCTCGTGATCTCGCTCGACGCCGACCAGTCCACGGTTGCCAACGCCTGGTTCAACCTCGGCACAACCTTCCAGGAGGAAGGCGACGTCGACATGGCCATCGACGCCTTCGGCTGGGCCATCGCGATCGCGCCGGCAACGCTTTTCGCGGCGCGGGCCGGGGTCAACCTCGGCTACCTGCTCGCCATCGAGCGGGGCGAAGTCGACCGCGCCAGAGACGCCTTCCAGGCCGTGATCGCGATCGGCGATCCGGAGCAGTCCGAGCTGGCACGAATGAACCTCGCCGCCCTCGACCAGGTTGCTCGCGGGAATACCTCGGTCGCCGACCCGACGGTCGACCTGGCGGCCGGCGTGGAACGGGTGACCGGCGAGCGGACACCGCGCCGCTGGCGCATCTTCGGGCGCAATCCGGACGGGTGATCGCTGCGGCAACAGCGACAGGGCCGCCGCGACGACACCGCTACACATGGCCGTCGAGCGGCGCAGGTCCTCCAAGGTTCGGCGCATCACTGATGCGCGGCGGCAAGCATCTGTGGTGCTACCGTTGCCACATGAGGACGACGGTACGACTCGACCCGGAGGTCGCTGCGGCGGCCGAGCGACTCCGCCGGGAGCGTCACATCGGACTCGGCGAGGCCGTCAACGAACTCGCCCGGGCCGGTCTTGCGCGTGAGCCGAAGACCACCCGGTTCCGGCAGCGGACGGCCAGCGTCGGCCTGCGGATCGATGTCACCGACGTCGCGGGCACGCTCGAGCTACTCGACGAGTACGACGCCGAGGACACTCGGTGATCGTCGACGCCAACGTGCTGCTCTACGCCGTCGACGACCGGTCGCACTTCCACACGGTCGCCCGGTCGTGGCTGGACGACGCGATGAACGGCGTCGAACGTGTCGGGTTGCCGTGGGTATCGCTGACGGCGTTCCAGCGCATCATCACCCACCCCCGTGTGAGCGCGAACCCGCTCACCCCGGCGGAAGCGTGGAGCTACATCACCGACTGGCTCGACGCCGGCCAGGTGTGGGTGCCGACTCCCGGCGCACGCCACCGCGACATCCTGGGCGCGCTGCTCACCACCGGCGACCTGCGCGGCAACCTGGTCACCGACGCCCACCTGGCCGCGCTGGCCATCGAGCACGGCACCGGGGTCTGCTCCTTCGACAGCGACTTCGCCCGGTTCGAGGGCCTCCACTGGATCAACCCGGCCGCGAGATGATGCTGGGGTCGGCCGGTGCGCCGGCGTCCTCGTTACTCCCCTCAGACAAGGGATGCAGACGTCTCGGTCGCCCCTCAGAAGTCCCCAGCGAGCCGTTCGACGGGCTGACCTGATACGTCAGCGATGAGGTCGAAGTCCTTGTCGACGTGGAGTACGACGAGGCCCGCGGACTCGGCGGCCGCCGCGATGAGCAGATCGGGGATCTTGGCCGCGCGATGGTGTCCCCGTTGGGCGAGCAGGCCCTGGACCTCGACCGCGCGTGACTCCGCCCGCGCGTCGAGACCCTGGATCGGCATGAGCCCGATCGGCGGGCTGGCCTGGAACGCCGCCCAGTGCTCTGCATTCGGCGCGGAGAAGCCGATCTCCAGCAGTGTCACCGGCGCGACGCTGACGAGGCCTCGCCGGATGCGCGCCAACCACGTGGCCGCGTCCGGGGACTGATCCAATCGTACGTACGCCGACTTGTCGATCAGCCATCCCCGAGGTTCAGCCACCGCCTACTCCCACGCTCCGCGCATCAAGTCGTCGTCGAGTACCCCTCGGGCGAGGGCAGTCGAGCGTCGCAGGTCCTCCATGGTGACGCGGAAGAGCGGCCCGGCCAGCTGATCCAACTGATGCCGTAGGTAGGCGCTGCGCGACAAGCCCGCGGCCGCAGCGTCCTGGTCGATGCGGTCGAGAGTCTCGGGACTCACGTTGCGGATCAGGACGTCGGTCATGGATATCACCTCTGACCACCAAGGATATCCGATCGCTCGACGCCCTCCCCTACATCAAGCGATGCAGGCGGGGTGGCACTTCGCACGCCGTACACGCCTCGAAGAGTGGCGCTGGACCCGCATATCATGATGAAGCACCAGAGCCGGCCCGGGCTCACGAGCCGGCCAGGGCTCACGCCAGTTCGACCGGGGCGAGCTGCGTGGCGAGTTTCTTGTCGAACGTGTAGAGCGGCACCGCCTCGCGTTCGGCGGCTCGGCGCGCCAGGTAGATGTCGGCGACCGAGAGCTTCGGATGTGCCACGTAGTCGGTGACAACGGCGCGCCAACGATCCCGATCGAGGTCGAGGGCGGCCGTGGAGATCACGGTGTTGACCGCATCCGCGACCGTGGCCCGGCGCAATCGCATCACCCGCTCCAGCACGAAGACCACCTCGATGATCGCGACATCGTCCACGGTGAACTGCCTGCCCGATGCCAGCAGCGCATCAGCACGCTCGGTCTGAGCGGGTACGTCGGCCAGCAGCCAGCGGAGCAGGACGTTGGTGTCAACGCTCGCCACGACGCTCCGCGAGCTCCTCGGCACGAGCGCTCCACCCGTCCCCCGATCGGGGAACCGTGCCCCACGTGCCCTGCTCCACCGCTTCAGCCCGAAGCCGACCCCGAAGCGCCTCGACGTCGTGCGGCGGGTCGATCACGAGATGGTCGCCCTCGACGCGCACCGCGACCTTCTGGCCCACGCGGAGCCCCAAAGCCCGGCGGGCGGCGGCAGGCAGCGTGATTTGGCCCTTCGCGGTGATGGTGGTGTACATGCTGGACATGTTCCAAGAGTAGTACTTTGGAGCAAGGTAAGACCTCTGCTCCAGGTCAGGCACCCGCCTCAGGTTCATCACGTTATCCCGGTCGAGTGGCACTTCGCACGGCGTACACGCCTCGAAGAGTGAGGCTTGGCCTGCATATCTTGATGAAGCAACAGGGCCGGAGCACAGACGACGCGGCCCGAGCCCTACGGCCGAACAAAGTCATCGTACGACCGCTTTCCAAGATGTAGTCGTACGGCTACACTGGCGAATGTCGGCGAACGGCAACACGAAAGGAAGCGCATGCGGGTCCAAACCGTCCGCGATCTCGGCGCGCTCGTCCGGGCCGAGCGCCAGGCGCAGCAGTTGACCCAGGCGGAACTCGCTCAGCGGATCGGCGTCGGCCGTGACTGGGTCGTGCGCCTGGAAAGGGGCCACCCGCGCCTGGAGGCCCAACGCGTGCTGGACGCGCTCGTCGTACTCGGGCTGGAACTGGACGCCGCACGCCGGGCGCCGGAAGCCGACCCGGATCCCGACCCCTTCGAGATCGTCTTCGGGCAGCGCTCATGAGAACAGGGCGGCTCTGATGCCAGCGCGCAGCCTGCGCGTCTACCTCGACGGGACCCCACTCGGCACTGTCGAGCAATCAACTCAAGGTGCGCTGCGGCTCACCTACGACCACGACTACGCGAGCAACCCGGACGCAACCCCGCTCTCACTCTCGATGCCCGTCACGGCGCCACAAGGCACGGGATGGCGACATCGAGTGGCTGACTGATGTCGATTTCGCGCAACTCGCCCGCGAACTGGCCACCCATGCCAACGATTGGGATCCCGGCCGGCGGGCCGGGCATCGGTGCCGTCGCCGGCCTCCTCGGACGGCTCCCGATCACCGACCGTATGAGGAACACGGAGAGGTTCTTCAAGGCGCTCGCGTTCAATGTCCTGATCGGCGGCACCGACGCCCACGCGAAGAACTACTCCCTGATCCTGATCGGATCGCGCGCGCAGATCGCACCTCTGTACGACGTCGCCTCGGCGGCACCCTACGACCAGTACGAGCGGCTGAGTTCGGCGATGAAGGTGGGTGCGCATTGGCGCCTGCTGGACATCGGCGACGGCGACTGGGCGAAGGCCGGCCGACGCCTGGGCATACCCGGTGACCAAGCCGTCGCCTGGGTCGCGGATCTCCGATCCAGGTTGCCGAGCGCTCTCACCGCGGCGGCTTCCTCGCTGCCCTCCGAGGTGCAGCCGGAAGCCAGCCGCATGGCAGCACGCATCGCCGAGCACGTCAACCAGACCTGGAGGCCCAACCTCGACCGCAACCCCGCGCGCACGCTGCCCACGCCGCGGGCGGAAGGACAGTGATATGAAGCGGCAGTTCCCCCGGCGGCGAGAGCTCGCGCCGCTGCTGAGGTTCAAGAAGCCCGTCCTGTCCAGCCGCGACCGGCGGCTGGCTGCGGCGCTCACAATCGAGGACCTGCGGCGGATCGCGCAGCGTCGTACTCCTCGGGCCGCCTTCGACTACACCGACGGCGCCGCGGACGGCGAGGTGTCGCTGGCGCGCGCCCGGCAGGCGTTCGCGGACGTCCAGTTCAACCCCGCGATCCTGCGCGACGTCTCGGAAGTCGACACCTCGCGGGAGGTCCTCGGCGGGCGGGTGGCGCTCCCCTTCGGCATCGCGCCGACCGGCTTCGCGCGGATGATGCAGACCGAGGGCGAGATCGCGGGCGCCGGCGCGGCGGGAGCGGCCGGCATCCCCTTCACGCTGTCGACGATGGGTACGACGTCCATCGAGGACGTCGCGGCCGCCAACCCCGGCGGCCGGAACTGGTTCCAGCTTTACCTCTGGAAGGACCGGGACCGCTCGATGGCGCTGGTCGAGCGGGCCGCGCGGGCCGGGTTCGACACCCTGGTGGTCACCGTCGACGTGCCGGTGGCCGGGGCGCGGCTGCGCGACGTACGCAACGGCATGACCATCCCGCCGGAGCTGACTATGCGCACCGTCGCGGACGCCGTACGCCGCCCTGCGTGGTGGTTCGACCTGCTCACCACCGAGCCGCTCTCCTTCGCCTCGCTCGGCTCGTGGTCCGGGACCGCCGCCGACCTGATCGACACCATGTTCGACCCCACCGTGACCTACGCGGACCTCGCCTGGATCCGCGGACAGTGGCCGGGCAGGCTCTCGGTCAAGGGCGTGCAGACCCTCGACGACGCCCGCCGCCTCGCCGACGCCGGGGTGGACGCGATCGTGCTCTCCAACCACGGCGGCCGGCAACTCGACCCCGCGCCGGTGCCGTTCCACCTGCTGCCCACCGTCGTCCGCGAGGTCGGCTCCCAGGTCGAGGTGCACCTGGACACCGGCATCCGCTCCGGCCAGGACATCATCGCCGCGCTCGCCCACGGCGCCCGCTTCACCCTGATCGGCCGCGCGTACCTCTACGGCCTGATGGCCGGCGGCCGCCCCGGCGTCGACCGCGCTCTCGAGATCCTGCACGGTCAGATCGAGCGCACCATGCGGCTGCTCGGGGTCGCCACACTCGATGAGCTCGACCCCCGGCACGTCACCCAGCTCGTCCGGCTGGCCCCCAGGGAGCTGTGACCCGGGTCTGAGCAAAGCGCACCGGATCCGGGCCGCTCACGGTGCGTTTCGCTCAGTGCCCGCCGGACGCTGAGCAGAACGCACCACAAACCGGCCCCGCGCGGTGCGTTTCGCTCAGCCAGCGGGCGGGTACGACGGGCCGCAACTGCCCGGCGACCGGTGGTACACGACGAACGGCCGGCTCGTGGCACCCTGGACCAGTGAGCGAAGCGAGCGAGGGAACAGTGAGCGAAGAACGCGAAGAACTCAGGTTGACCACCGTCCAGATCGCCTCCTCGCTGGATCCGGCGGAGAACCGCAAGAGGCTCCCACAGGCGGTCCGGGAGGCGACGCGCGGCGGCCCGGCGGACCTCGTCGTACTGCCGGAGGTCTTCGCGCGCGACTTCGGAGCCCCCGGTTCGGACATCAGCTCCTACGCCGAGCCGACGGACGGGCCGTTCGCGAGCGAGGTGGAGAAGGTCGCCACCAGGCTCGGGACCACGGTGGTGGCGGGCATGTTCGAGACCTCCCCCGATCCGGAGCGGCCCTACAACACACTCGTGATGCGCGGGGAGGCGTCGGCCGACTACCGCAAGGTCCACCTCTACGACTCGTTCGGCTATCGAGAGTCCGACCGGCTCTCCCCCGGCCCGATCGAGCCGTGCGTGGTGAGCCTGGCAGGCTGGCGGATAGGCCTGATGACCTGCTATGACCTGCGGTTTCCCGAGCTCGCGCGCAGACTGATCGACGCCGGCGCGGAGATCCTGGTGATCTCCGCGGCCTGGGTGGCCGGGGAGCGCAAGGTCGACCACTGGCGCACGCTGGTGCGCGCCCGCGCGATCGAGAACACCGCCTTCGTGGTGGCCTGCGGCCAGCCGGCGCCGCGCTACAGCGGGCATTCGATGATCGTCGACCCGCAGGGCGACGTCCTCGCCGAGGCCGAGGACGGCCCGCAGACGATCGCGGCGACGGTACGACGCTCCTGCCTGCGGGCGGCCCGCACCACCAACCCGTCCCTGGCCAACAGGCGGCTGTAGCGCCGTGTCCGCAGCTGCCCGGATCTGGCTGGCCGTCGCCGCGGGGACGGCCGGCGCGATCCTGCTCGCCCTGACTTTGGCCGGGCAGGTCCCGAGCTGGTGCGGGCAGGCGGGGGCGGTGCTCGTCTCGACCACCTACGCCTGGGCGCTCGCCGAGCGGGTCGGCGGGCGTGCGGTGGTGTACGCCGCGGTGGCGCTGAGCCTCGGGATCGCGGCGGTCACCCTGGATCTCCCGGCGCTCCGGGCGGGCGCGGCGGCGGTCACCGGCGTCGTCGGGGCCGTGCTGGGCGTCGTACTCACCGCGCCGGCGCGGCGGTTCCTGGCCGCCTGCCGCGAGGCGCTGCTGGCGATCGCGGTCGGGGCCGTCGGGGGCCTGGCCACGCGCGGG
>JBDHZS010000067.1:0-17438 GCA_039812025.1 Nocardioides sp.
CGCCGGGCCGCCGAGCGCCGCGAGCGGCTGCTCCGGGAAGGACGCGCCGCCCGCGCCGTGGTGGGCGCGGCCGAGGTCGCGCTGGCGCGGTTGGAGACCTCGATCGGGCTGGCCGCCGCCCGTCGTACCGAGGTGGAGACCGCGCGCCGCGAGCGCGAGGCCGAACTGCTCGCGCTCCGCGGGCGGCTCCGCGACCTGGACCGCGAGCACGACGAGCTGGTCAACTCCGTGCACCGCGACGAGGTCGCCCGCACCGAGCAGCGGATGCGGATCGAGCAGCTCGCCGAGCGCGCGCTCGAGGAGCTGGGCCTGGAGGAGGAGGGCCTGGTCGCCGACTACGGCCCCGACCAGCCGGTGCCGGTGCTGAGCGGAGATCCCGACGATCCGGAGGCGCCGGAGCCGGTGCCGTTCGTCCGCGAGGAGCAGGCGCAGCGGCTCCGCAAGGCCGAGCGCGAATTGGCCGCGCTGGGGCGGGTCAACCCGCTGGCGCTGGAGGAGTTCTCGGCGATGGAGGAGCGCCACAAGTTCCTCACCGAGCAGCTGGAGGACCTCAAGCGCACCCGGACCGACCTGCTCGACATCGTCCGCGAGGTCGACAGCAGGGTGGAGCAGGTCTTCACCGAGGCCTACGCCGACGTCGAGGTCGCCTTCGCCGAGACCTTCTCCCGGCTCTTCCCCGGCGGCGAGGGCCGGCTGGTGCTGACCGATCCGGGCGACATGCTCGCGACCGGCGTCGAGGTCGAGGCCCGCCCGCCCGGCAAGAAGGTCAAGCGGCTCTCGCTGCTCTCCGGCGGCGAGCGGTCGCTGGTCGCCGTCGCCTTCCTGGTCGCGCTCTTCAAGGCCCGGCCGTCGCCCTTCTACATCCTCGACGAGGTCGAGGCCGCGCTGGACGACACCAACCTGGGCCGGCTCCTGGAGATCTACGAGGAGCTGCGCGCCCACTCCCAGCTGCTCGTCATCACGCACCAGAAGCGCACCATGGAGGTCGGCGACGCCCTCTACGGCGTCACCATGCGCGGCGACGGCGTCACCACCGTCATCTCCCAGCGCCTCCGCGACGCCTCCTAGACCTGCCGCCCACCCCCGCCCCCTTGCCGAACGCGGGATTTGTGTCGTTCTGAGCCGTCAGAACAACACAAATCCCGCACTCGGCACCAGGGGGCAGGCACCAGGGGGCAGGCACCAGGGGGCCTGAGTAGGGGGCCGGCGCCTACAGGAGCCAGGGGGGTGGGGTGGTGGGCACGCGTCCGGTGCAGGCGGCCTCGACGCAGTCGGCGAGGCAGCGCAGGTGCATCCGGCGGCCTAGGCCGCCGGCGCCGTAGTGGGCGAACTTGCCGGAGTTCGTGGCGATGGTGCGCGCGTCGGGCGGCACGATCGGCTCGCCGATGAAGCACCAGCAGGTGTCGTTGATGACCTTGCCACCGGCGGCTTCGATCCGCGCGACGTACCCGAGCGCCTCGGCCCGCTCGTGGATCTCGCGGCTGCAGGTGACGATCAGGGGTATGACGAGGCGCCGGCCCGCGATCAGGGCGGCCAGTTCCGCCAGTTCCTTGAGGGAGAAGTGCGGGTTGCCCAGCGAGACCAGGTCGACCTCGGGCTCGGTGGCGCTGCTCAGCTCGCGCCAGGTGGTGCGCAACCCGGCGGCGTCGACGGCGAAGCCCTGCACCGGCGCCAGACCGCCCGTCGCCTCCTCGATCGTGGCCGCCTCCGGGGTGACCCCGAGGACGTGGAACATCGGCGCGGCCGAGGTGGCCGCGAAGGCGGCGCTGAACCCCTTGAGGTCGTCGCCCGAGACCGGGTGGTGCTCGAGGCCGCAGACCACCGGGATGTCGTGCGGCGCCAGCGCGCCGACGTGATAGCCGAGCGTGGCGAAGAACGCGTCGTCGATGCCGGACCTGGAGGCCGGGTCGAGAGCCAGGTCCACCCGCACCGTCGCCCGCCTCCCGGCGTCCAGATGCGGGCCGGCCTTCGGGGCCCGGCCGGTGAGCGCGATCAGGATGTCCAGGTAGTCGGGGTACTTCATCGTCCGCGCCCCGAGCGCCGAGTTGGCGAAGGCGACCGCGTTGGACTCCGCGAAGGCGATCTGCTGGCCGAAGCGGGGCCGGTCCGCGAGCAGGTACGGCGCGCAGGTGTACGTCGCCCGCGCCCCCATCTGCACGTAGGCCTCGGCGAGGCCCTCCGACGGCTCGCCGAGCGACGCCTCGACACCCTGGTCGCGCCACCGCCGCCGGTCCACGGAGATCGCGTTCATCGTGGTCGGCACGCGCACCGTGGCGCCGAGGTCGCGCAGCGTCGTCGCGTAGGCCAGGCTCGCCGGGCCCTGGTAGAAGACGCCGTCCACGTGCGCCCGCTCCACGTCGACGAGCTCGTCGACGCCCTCGAGCTCCGCGGCTCGGATCACGATCCGCATCGCGACCCGCCCGGCCTCGCCGAAGTCGCCGTCGAGGAAGCGCCGGTCGAGATCGGAAAGCGCCACCGCCGAGGGTCGCTCCCCGTCGTACGACGAAGGCATGGGCCCGTCCGGACCCGAGGCTCCCGCAAGAATCGTGCCGTCGACGACGCTGGCCGCCTCCAGGCCGGCCAGCCGCGCGAAGTCGCGCTCGCCGACCCGCAGCACGGGGATCTGCCGGTCGAACAGCTCCCCGGCGATCGCGACGCCCAGGGTGAGGATCGGCTCGGGATGGGAGAACACCAGCGCCGCCGGCGCGGTGCCGCCGAGCAGCATCTCGAAGATCGCACCGCTGCCCCCGCACGAGCCCCGGCCGCTGGGGATGGCCAGCACCGTCCCGGTGAGCGTCTCGCCGTGGAGCGGATGGTGGGTGTCGATGACCACCCCGGTGAAGGGGTCCACGCCGCCCCAGAAGCTGAGCGGCACGTCGCTGTGGAGGACGGGCCCGGTGGCCGACCCGGCGACCAGGCACTCCCCGGCGACGACCTCGGGCATGCTGACCCCTCCCACCCCTCGTGCCGAACGCGCAGTAAGGTCCGCTTTCAGCCTGAGAACGGACCTTACTGGGCGTTCGGCACCAGGGGGTCGGCAGGAGTGGGCGGCAGGGAGGGGCCGAGGGCGCGAGTTTCCGGTTGGCGGGGTCGGCGTGGGATCGTGGGGGCACCTTCGATCCGTCGTACTCCCGGGAGTGACTCCTCTTGATCTTCATCGTCATCGCGATGATCGTGGCGCTGGTTGCCGCCGGCGCCGTGCTTGCCTACGTGACCTGGCCGCACCGCGGCGAGGACATGCCCTACGTGCCGGCCGTCGGCACGAGCATGCGCAAGGCCGTCGCGTCGATGCCGACCCTGAGCGAGCCGGCCGACGCCTACGAGCCTGCCGGTCGCTGACCGGAGCGCGGTCGGTTGGCGCCGGCCGCGCGAGAGTACGACGGCCGCACCGGCCGGATCCGCCCGGCCCGCACACCGGCAGGGCGGACGAGAACCTGATTGGATTGCGCCATGGGTGACTACGTCTACCTGATCATCGGCATCGCCGCCGTCGGCCTCCTGACCTTCTTCGGGCTGGTCGCCTCGGGCCGCCGGGGGAAGGTGGAAGCACCCCGTGACGACAAGGCGGCGCCCGCGCCGGACCTGATCCCGCCAGCACCTGAGGCCGAGCCCGAGGCGCCCGCGGCAGAGCCAGAGCCTGAGCCTCAGGTTGAGGTTGAGGTTGAGCCGGAGCCCGAGGTGCCCGAGGCGCCGGTCCTGGAGAAGCCGGAGGGTACGGCGTCGCGGCTGCAGCGCCTCCGCGCCCGGCTCGCCGGCTCGCAGGGCGCGCTCGGTCGCGGCCTGCTGGCGCTGCTCTCGCGCGACCGGCTCGACGAGGACACCTGGGAGGACATCGAGGACACGCTCCTCACCGCCGACATCGGCGTCGGCCCGACCCAGCAGGTCGTCGAGTCGCTCCGCACCCGCCTGCGGGTGGAAGGCGGCGAACGGCCAGACCCGCGCTCCGTGCTCCGTGACGAGCTGATCGGCGTCGTCGGCCCCGACATGGACCGCCGGCTCCAGGTCACGGGCACCGACGGCAAGCCGGGCGTCGTCCTCGTCGTCGGCGTCAACGGCACCGGCAAGACCACCACCGTCGGCAAGATCGCCCGGATCCTGCGCGCCGAGGACCGCAGCGTCCTGCTCGGCGCCGCGGACACCTTCCGCGCCGCGGCCGCCGAGCAACTCACCACCTGGGGCGAGCGCGTCGGCGTCGACGTGGTGCGCGGGCCCGAGGGCTCCGACCCGGCGTCGGTCGCCTTCGAGGCCGTCAAGGCGGGCGCCGAGGCCGAGGTCGACACCGTGATCGTCGACACCGCCGGCCGGCTGCAGAACAAGGCCGGCCTGATGGACGAGCTCGGCAAGGTCAAGCGAGTGATCGAGAAGCAGGCGCCGGTCACCGAGGTGCTCCTGGTCCTGGACGCGACGACCGGTCAGAACGGCCTGATCCAGGCGCGCGTCTTCGCCGAGGTCGTCGACGTCACAGGCATCGTGCTCACCAAGCTGGACGGCTCCGCGAAGGGCGGCATCGTGGTCGCCGTACAGCGCGAGCTCGGCGTCCCGGTCAAGCTCGTCGGGCTCGGCGAGGGCAAGGACGACCTGGCGCCCTTCGATCCCGCCGCCTTCGTCGACGCCCTCCTGGGCTGACACCTTTGCGGGATCTCCGCAGGTGAGCCGCCTCATCAGTTCCGGGTGAGGCCCCGGGACGAGGCCTATCCCTGCGCGCTCACATGGCTTTACCCTGAAGCGCATGTCTGTCGGAATCCTCGGCCCCGGCTCGATCAAGCGAGGGCTCGGCCGTCCGGCCGGCCGGACTCGGCGCTGGAGCCTCGCGCTGCTGTCGATGGCGGTCCTGCTGCTCGGGCTGCCACTGACCGCAGCGCCGGCGGGCGCGGCCGAGGACTACCTCGGCGTGAGGAAGACGGTCGACAACTCGACCCCGGAGCCCGGCCAGGACTTCACGTACACGATCTCCGTCTCCTGCTCCGAGCAGGACTGCCTGGACGCCCAGCTGAGCGACTCGCTGCCCGCCGAGCTCGCCGGCTTCCCGATCGTGGGGGTCCAGCTCAGCCCCGACGAGAACTCCATCCCGCGCACGATCACCTGGCAGCCGGGGGACTCGCCCACGCCGCCGGCCGAGGTGGGTCCGGACACCTCCTTCGTGATCGATTTCCAGCAGGAGACCGCCGACCCCGTCGGCACCGGCCTGCGCGCCGGTGAAACCTTCACCATCACGCTGACCCTTCAGGTCCCCGAGGACTTCCCGCCGGGCGAGGTCACCATCCCCAACACGGCCAACGCGACCGGGTCGAACGTCAACCCGAAGGACTCGACCGCGTCGATCACCATCGACGTACCGGTCGACCTCGGCGTCGACGTGACCAAGTCCTGGAGCCCGAGCCCGCAGGACTTCGACCCCGGGTCGCCGTCGACGATCGGGATCACCGCGGACAACACCTCCAACGTGCCGGTCGACACCATGACGATCCAGGAGCCCAAGGCGGCCCCGGACGGCGCGGCCACCCTCGACCCGAGCAACCCCTTCACGATCACCGACTTCGCCGGCTTCGGCGACGTCACCCTGCCCGCGGGCTGCGACCAGGTGCAGGTCGACGCCTACGTGTACGACGCGGGCTCGGGCACCTGGGGCTGGCAGGCCGGCGCGCCCGTCGCCACCCCGACGACGCTGGCGCTGCCCGGCGGGGTGAGCAACGCGGACGTGGGCGGCATCCGGATCACCTGCACCGGCGAGATGGACCCCGGCGCGACGATCGACGCGGACCTGGACCTGACCCAACGCGCGACCGACCGCGATACCGGCGACGACCTGTCGACCGAGGCGCACACGGTCGACAAACGTGGCCACCGGATCGGTCGCCGACGGCGACGAGACCGCCACCGACGACGGCGACGCGTCGTACACCGTCGCGCCCCTGATCCCGACGGTCACCACGTCGAAGAACATCGAGCCCGGCGACATCACCGCCGGCCAGTCGGCCGAGGCGACCATCTCGGGCACCAACGGGGACGTCCCGGTCACCTCGATGACGATGTCGGACCTGGACTTCTTCACCGAGGACATCACCTTCGGGGGCTTCACCGAAGCGCCGAGCTGGCCGGACGACGCCACCGGCGCGACGATCACCTACTACCACCTCGACGGGTCGGAGGAGTCGTTCACCTTCGCCGAGGGCGAGATCCCACCCGATCCGACCGAGGACATCTCCGGCTTCTCGATCACCTGGACCGGCGAGATCCAGCCCAACCAGACCGGCGACGCCTCCTTCACCATCGACACCAGCGAGGACCTCGCCGAGGGCGAGCCGGAGCTGACCCTCACCAACACGGTCGAGACCGAGGTGGAGGCGGGCAACGGCAACACCGCGTCCGCGGAGGACTCCGACGACCTGCGCATCACCAACCCGGACATCACCGTCACCATCGACAAGTCCATCCTGCCGAGCAGCCCCGTCGAGCCCGGCGACACGGTGATCTCGTCCCTGACCGCGAACGCGGTCGCCACCGGGGACGGTGCCCACGTCGACTCGATCGTCGTCGAGGACGCCTGGACCGAGGGCGACTGCGCGGGCTTCTGGAACGCCTTCGACGTCACCGCGATCGCGCCGACCCAGGTGCCGCCCGAGACGACGCTGACGATCGAGGTGCAGGGCCCGGACGGCGCGTGGCACGAGGTCGTCGTCTACGGCCCGGAGCCCGACGCGACCGTCTTCCAGATGCCGGCCGACGAGTGGACGGCCGCCCTCGCCGCGGCGTCGCTGGCACCCGAGGACGTGCAGGGCATCCGCTTCACCTTCGTCGACGCCGACGGCTTCCCCGCCGACCAGACGGTGACGCCCAACATCGTCTACACCGCCCGCGCCGACCTGCGCGACGCCACGTGTCCCGAGCCCCCCGAGGACACCCCGGTGGTCTACACCAACACCGCGACGGCCGACGCCGACGGCGAGTCCGAGGGCGGCAAGGCGCTGCACGACGACGACGAGGACAGCGACCAGGCGACGGTCATCTACCCGAGCGGGGGTCCCGGCGACGGCGTCGGCATCGGCAAGGCATGGGACCGGGCCGCCGTGGCGGCGCAGTCCGGCGAGCGGGCCCAGACGGTGCTGTCCTGGACCGTCGACGAGGGCCTCTCCCCGGTCCGGCTCACCGACTCCGCGGAGATGGCCGACGCCCCGCCGGCCGCGCCCGTGGCGGACACGGTCTACGACGCGTTCGACCTGGTCCGCGTCAACCCGGTCGAGGCCTCCGACACGCCGTACTCCAGCGGCTGGTACCTCAAGTACGACACCGTCACCGCGATCGAGTTGTACGACGGGAGCGGCTGGCAACTCGTCGATCCGCCGGGGGGCTCGTGGATGGACGGCGACCGCGGCTTCGTCGGCCTCTCGCTGAGCGACGCCCAGCAGGCGTCGACCGTGGGCGTCCGGATCACCCTGGAGGAGACCCCCGCCGACTCCGACGCCCGGCTGGCCGCCCAGCAGCCCGGCGACGCCTTCGATCCGTTCGCGCCCGCGCCGGGCACCGGCGTCGGCGCCGGCAGCGCGACGCGGGACTTCACCCTGACCTGGCAGGTGCGCGTCACGAAGCGCTCCGACGGGTCGTTCGTGGTCGAGGACGAGGACTACAACACCGCCGACCCCGGCCTCGTCGACAACTCGGTCCAGATCGCCGGTACGCCCATCGACGGCGGCGACCAGGAGACCGCGACGGCCGACGACACCATCCAGATCCTCGACCCCGACCCCGGCGTCGAGGTCACCAAGTCGGTGACGCCGACGGAGGAGATCTTCACCCCGCCCGTCGGCACCGACCCCGCCGACTACCCGACGGCGACCTGGACCATGACCGGTCACAACACCTCGACGGCGCGGGCGTCCTACGTCCGGCTCACCGACCCGGCCCAGTGCGACGACACCTCGCTGCCCGACTGCGAGACCGACGCGACTCCCGCCGACGCCAAGGCGGACCCGTTCGACACCACCGGCGGGACCGACTACCTCACCGGCGCCGCCCACCCGAGCCCCTTCGACGCCTTCGACGCCACCGGCATCACGATCGCGGCGAGCATCCCGGCCCAGGTCGACCTGGACGCCACCGTGGTGTGGCTGCTCCACTACAACGGTGGCACCTACACCACGACCCAGAGCACGGCGAGCGCCGTCAACGCCATGGGCGCCGGCGCGCTCGCCGACGTGGTCGGCATCAGCGTGACCTTCCAGGGCACCGACCCCGCCACCACCGGCGGCACCCTCACCCAGGACAACAACCTCTCGATCACGATCGACACCCGGCTGCGGACCACGCTGCGCAGCAGCGGGGCGGACGTCGTCCTGCCCGCCGGGCAGACCCGTGACGTCGAGAACAGGGTCTTCGCCCAGTCCTACGACCCGATCACGGCCGAGGGCGTGACGACCGGCGACACCGACGACGCGCTCGTCGTGGTCACCGGCGGCATCGTCGACATCGTGCCCACCAAGGACGTCGACCCGGACAGCATCACCCAGCCCGAGCACGATGCGGGCGAGGACGAGGTGACGGTGACGCTCGGCGCCGACCAGGGCGCCAGCACCCTCGCCCCGGCCGAGGTCGTGATCGAGGACCAGGAGCGGTCGCCCGACTTCTGGAACACCTTCGACTTCACCGGCCTGGGCCCCGTCACCCTGCCCGCGGGCGCCGACCAGGTGCAGGTCGACCTCTACGACGGCAGCGCCTGGGTCCTCGGTACGCCGTCGGCGACCGCGACCCTGCCCTCCGGCGTCGCCAACGGGGACGTCCAGGGCATCCGCTTCACATTCTCGCGCGCCGACGGGGGACTCTTCTCCGACACCCTGCCCGCGCAGCCGTGGTCCGCCGCCGCGTCGTACACCGCCGAGCTGCGCGACGACTACCGCGACTCCGGCACCCCGGTCGAGTTCCCCAGCGAGGTCGACAACACCCAGACCTCGCAGTCCACCCGGCCCGACGGCAACGACTCCGACGTCGAGGACGCGACCGCGACCGTCGAGCTCACCCCGGGCACCCACGAGCTCGACATCAACAAGCTCACCAACGACGGCAACCGGCTCGCCCAGGTCGGCTCGGTCGTGCCGTTCGACATCCGGATCACCAACACCGGGACCGGCTATCTGACGCTGACCGAGCTGCGCGACGAGCTGCCCCCGGAGCTGGTCTACACCGGCGACCCGCCGCCGGAATACACCGCCGACCCGGCCGGCACCCTGTCCGAGGACGTCACCGCGACTGCCGCCGACGGGGGCAGGACCGTCGTCTTCACCTGGCCCGACGACGGCAACCGGATGCTCCCCGGCGAGGTCTTCACGATCCGGATCTACCTCGAGCTGCAGCCGCTGCCCGCGGACCAGACCGAGGCCACCAACACGGCCGTCGCCGAGACCGACGAAGTGCTCGACGGCTGCACGAACATCGACGCGCCCAACAAGCTCACCGACGACCACGAGGCCGACTCCCACACCTGCGGCGCCATCGACACGGTCGGTCCCATCCCAGGCCCCAACCTGTTCACGGTCAAGGGCGTGCGCGGGTCGCTGCCGGGCGCCTACCAGCCGAACAACCCCGACGGCGTGTGCAACCAGAGCCTCACCGCCACCGGCGGCGACTACTACCGCACCCCGTGCGTCGCGCACAGCCAGGTCGGCGGCACCGACGACTGGGTGCTCCACAACGTCAACGTGGGCACGGTGACGGGCGACCGGCTCATCCTCTTCGACCAGCTGCCCGTGAGCGGGGACGCGCTGCTGATCTCCGGCAACGGCCGCGGCTCGGCGTACCGTCCGCAGCTCGTCCCGGGCTCGGTCCGGGTGACCGCGCCGGAGGGCACCACCTACGTCGTCGAGGTCACCACCAGCCCCGACGTGTGCGTGGGGACGTGGGGGGACCTCGCCAACCAGCCCGCCTGCGAGCAGACCGGCGAGCAGTGGAGTGAGGCGAACCCCCTCACGGACTGGACGCGGGTCTCCGGGCTCCGCGTCACCCTGGACTTCACGACGTCGACCGACGGCGCCTTCCTGACCGGCCAGGCCGTGGACGTCACCTTCTCGACCACCAACGTCCTGGCGAGCGACGCCGACCCCAGCGGGGCCTCCCCGGTGGTGCCCGCGGCCGACGAGCTCGCCTGGAACCAGTTCGGCCTCAAGGTCCAGCCGACGGGCTCGGAGCAGTGGACCAAGCTCGCCCCGGGAGTCGTCGGCGTGCACCTGCGCTACGGCTCGATCCAGGTCGTCAAATCCGTCACCGGCCCGGCGGCGGAGTATGCGCCCGAGCGGTTCGACGTCGACATCTCCTGCACCGCCGAAGGGGTCCCGCTCGACCTCGGGGCGGACGCGACCGTCGAGCTGTCGGCCGACAACGACTACACCGCCCGCATCGACGGGATCCCGATCAGCGCCGACACGACCACGTGCGAGGTGGCCGAGCAGGGCGAGGTCGGCGACTTCGGCGAAACCAGCCGCACCGGCACGCCGGTCACCCTGGAGGTCGTCGAGCCGACCGACCCGCAGCTCCCCGCCGACGAGCAGGACGTGCCCGAGGCCCAGATCGCCACGATCACCAACGACTACCAGTTCACCGGGCTGTCGGTCACCAAGCGGGTGCAGACCGAGGCCGTCGCCCCGGACCTGGGCCCGTTCGAGTTCTCGCTGCGCTGCGTCTCGGCGACGGGCCAGGACGTGCGCTTCCCGCCGGACGACGCCACCGAGGTGGAGTTCACGCTGGCCGAGGACGAGACCTACACCGCACCCGCGGACACCATCCCCGTCGGCGCGACCTGCACGCTGACCGAGACCGATCGGGCCGCCGCCCACGACGTGGTGGTCACCGGCGACAACGTCGTCGACAACGGCGACGGCACCTACACGATCACGCCGGGCCTCGAGCCCGCCGAGGTCGTGGTGACCAACGTGTACGACGGCGGGGCGATGACGCTGGAGAAGGTCGTCGACGGCGACGGCGCCGACCTCTACGGCACCGGGCCCTTCGAGTTCGAGGTCGAGTGCCTCTTCAACCGGGCGCCGATCCGGGGCATCGTCACCGTCGAGCTCTACGGCGGTGAGACCGAGACCCTGGGCCCGTTCCCGACCGGCACGCTGTGCCTGGTCGAGGAGACCGCGTCCGCGGGCGCCACCGACGTCACGCTCGACCCGGCCTCCGGGCTGGTCCGGATCCCGCCCAGCGAGGACGGCGAGCCCGCCAACGTCACCCTGACGGCGACGAACACCTTCGACGTGGTGCCGATCGACGTGCGCAAGCGCGTCACCGGCGACAAGACCCGGCCCGACGCCCGCGGCACCTTCGAGGTGTCGCTGAGCTGCACCCGGCCGGTCGCCGGCGAGGACGAGCCGGTCACCGTGCCCGGGGGAGCGGACCGCAAGCTCTCGCCGGCCAACGGCTACCACACGACGTACGACGATCTGCCGGCCAACGCGACCTGCACGCTCACCGAGACCGACGACGGCGACGCGGACAGCACGATCATCACCACCGACGCCAACGGCACCGTGACCGAGGTCGACGGCACGAGCGTGGAGATCGACCTCGCCGAGGCCGGCGGCACCCAGGTGGAGGTCGTCGTCGTCAACGACTTCGACGACGAGCCGACCACCGACCCCCCGGGCGGCGGGGGCGGGATCCTGCCGGGCACCGGAGCCTGGTTCGGGCCGTGGCTGCTCTGGCTCGCGGGCTTCCTGCTGCTCGCCGGGACCGTCGTACTCGCTCTCACGCGCCGACAGCGGCGATGAGTCTCCACGGCCCGTCGGCAGCCGGGTTCACACCGGCGTAACAAAGCGGGCGGGTTCGTTTCCTGCCCGCAACACGGAGCGTGCCTCCGTGAAACCTCGGCGGCGCATGGTGAGGGCAATGGCCCACCGGGTCCGGACGACGCTGTCCGGGGCCCGGTGGGCATCCCCGACAACTAGTGCGTGGAGGCCCCGTGTACGACGGCTACTACACCTGGATGCTGGTGTCGGCGTCATTCGTCCTGCTGATGATGCCCGGCCTGGCACTCTTCTACGGCGGCATGAGCCGCTCCAAGTCCGTGCTGAACATGATGATGATGTCGTTCGGCTCGGCCGCCATGATCGGCGTGATCTATGCCCTGTGGGGCTGGTCGATGTCCTACAGCGACAGCATCCCCAACGCCGACGGCGAGGCCGGCGCGAGCGTCGCGATGCTCTTCGCGAGCCCCTTCAACCAGTTCGGACTCTCCGACACCGACCCGGCCAACCTCGTGTTCGTGGCGTTCCAGATGACCTTCGCGATCATCACCGCCGCCCTGATCAGCGGCTCGCTCGCGGACCGCGTGAAGTTCTCCGCGTGGCTGGTGTTCCTGCCGATCTGGGCGACGCTCGCCTACTTCCCGCTCGCCCACATGGTCTGGGGCGGCGGTTTCCTCTCCGGCAACGAGGGCAGCCTCGCGGACCTGATCTTCCCCGGCGACGGCGGCGCGGCGGTCGCGCCGGTCGACTACGCGGGCGGCACGGTCGTCCACATCAACGCCGGTGTCGCCGGCCTGGTGCTGGCGGTCCTGATCGGCAAGCGGCTGGGCTTCGGCAAGGAGCCGATGAAGCCGCACAACCTGACCCTGACCATGCTCGGCGCGGGCATCCTGTGGTTCGGCTGGTTCGGCTTCAACGTCGGCTCGATCGTCTTCGGCAGCGATGCCGAGGGCGACATGCTCACCCAGTTCACCTCCGAGACCGGCCTGGTCTGGGTCAACACCACCCTGTGCGCCTGCGCGGCGATCCTCGGCTGGCTGGCCGTGGAGAAGCTGCGCGACGGCGTCGCCACCACGTTGGGCGTCGCCTCGGGCATCGTCGCCGGACTGGTCGCGATCACGCCGGCGGCCGGCTCGCTGTCGCCGATCGGGAGCATGATCCTCGGCGCCATCGCCGGCGGGGTGTGCGCCCTCGCGGTCGGGCTGAAGTACAAGTTCGGGTACGACGACTCGCTAGACGTCGTCGGCGTCCACCTGGTGGGCGGCCTGATCGGCACCATCGGCATCGGCTTCCTGGCGACGTCCGGCGGCCTCTTCTACGGTGACGGCGTCCGGCAGCTGGTCGTCCAGTTCGTGGTCGTGCTCTTCGCCATCGGGTGGTCCGCGATCGCGACGCTGATCGTCGGCCTGCTGATCAAGCTCGTCCTGGGCTGGCGGCTCGAGGAGGACGACGAGGTCTCGGGCATCGACGCCGTCGAGCACGGCGAGTCCGCCTACGACCTGGGCCTGAGCAGCGGCCGCGGCTCGCTGGGCGGCCTGGCGTCGTCGTTGAGCAAGGAGAACGTTGAGGAAGGAGCTCGGGCATGAAGCTGGTCACCGCGGTCATCAAGCCGCACAAGTGGGACGAGGTCCGTGAGGCGCTGGAGGCTTTCGGCGTCACCGGCATGACCGTCAGCGAGGTCAGCGGCTACGGCCGCCAGAAGGGCCACACCGAGGTCTACCGGGGCGCGGAGTACGACGTCGCGCTGGTGCCGAAGGTCCGGGTCGAGATCGTGATCGACGACGTGGACACCGAGGACATCGTCTCGCTGGTCGCCAAGGCCGCGCAGACGGGCCGGATCGGGGACGGCAAGGTCTGGGTGACACCCGTCGAGTCGGTCGTGCGGGTCCGCACGGGCGAGCGCGGGGAGGCGGCGCTCTGACATGAGCGCCGCCGACCGGGCGCTACGCACCGCGGCGGCAGACGCCCGGGCGCGGGCGGCATACCTCGGCCAGGGCGGCCCCGAGAGCGGGGCCGCCCTGGTGGCCGTCGGCGGCTACGGCCGCGGGGACCTCGCGCCGCGCTCCGACCTGGACCTGGTGCTGGTCTATGAGGACGTATCGACCGAGGGCGCCGCTGGCGCAGCTGGCAGTGGCGGGCCGGACTCCGAGGAGTTCGCCCAGGCGCTGTGGTATCCCCTCTGGGACTCCGGCGTCCGGGTTGACCACGCGGTGCGCGGTTGGGAGGAGACCCTGGTGGCCGCCAGGTCCGACCTCAAGGTGGCGCTCGGGCTGCTCGACGCGCGGCACGTGGCCGGCGATCCCGGTCTCACCCTCAGGCTGAGGTCGACGCTCCTGGCCGAGTGGCGGCGCGACGCCCGGGAGCGGCTGGGCCCGCTGGCCGAGCTGGTTGCGGCCCGGCACGCGCGGAGCGGCGAGCTCGCGCACGCCGCCGTGCCGGACCTGAAGGAGGCCGAGGGTGGGCTGCGCGATACCACGGTGCTGCAGGCGCTGGTGGCGACCTGGCTCGTCGACGTGCCCCATCAGGAGCTGGTGCGCTCGCGCGACGCGCTGCTCGACGTCCGCGACCACCTGCACGAGATCACGGGCCGGGCCTCGGACCGGATCCCGCCCGAGGCCTGGGAGCCGCTGGCCGAACGGCTCGGGTTGTCCGGCGCCGGGGCCGCCCAACGGCACGTCCGGGAGCTGGGCCGCCGGGTGACCCACGTCTCCCGGCTCACCTGGCGCCGTGCGCAGGCGGTACGGCGGCGCCCCTCGGGGAGGCCGCGGCCCCGTCGCCCGCAGCTGACGCCGCTGGCGCGCGGCGTCGCGCTGAGCAGGGGCGAGGTCGTCCTCAACGCGAAGGCACGGCCCGCCCGGGACCCGTTGCTGATGCTGCGGGCCGCCGCCGAGGCGTCCGAGCGCGACGTCGTACTCGCCCCGGCGACGGCCGCTCGCCTCGCGCGCGAGGGCGCCGACCTGCCGGTGCCGTGGCCCGCGGAGGCGCGGTCGCTCCTGGTGCGGCTGCTGGCGGGCCCGGGGCTGGTCGACGTCTGGGAGACCCTCGACGTCACCGGCGCGCTGCCGCGGATCCTGCCGGAGTGGGAGCGGGTCCGGCTGCTGCCGCACGCGTCGGCCATCCACCGCTTCACCGTCGACCGGCACATGCTCGAGACCTGCCGGGAGGCGTCGGCGCTGATGAGGTCGCAGTCGCGGCCGGACGTGCTGATGGTCGCGGCGCTGCTCCACGACATCGGCAAGGGGGGCCTGGTCGAGCACAGCGTCGCCGGCGAGCCGGTCGCGCGGGAGATCGCCACCCGGATGGGGTTCGACGCCGACGCGGTCGAGCTGATCGCGCGGCTGGTGCGCCGGCACCTGCTCCTCGGCTCGGTCGCGACGAGCCGGGACCCGGACGACCCCCTGACCTGCCAGTACGTGATCGAGCGCCTCGGCGATCCCGCGACCGCCGCGGAGACGCTCGACCTCCTCGTCGCGCTCACCAAGGCCGACGCCCGCGCGACGTCGCCAGCCGCCTGGACCCGGTGGCGGGCGAGCCTGGTCAACCTGCTGGCCTCGCGGTGCCGGCAGTTGCTGACCCGGGACGCCGCCGCGCCGCCGCAACCCGACTGGCTGCCCGTGCCGCGGACCCTGATCGAGGATCCCGGCGCCGTGGACATCGTGATCGAGCCCCTTGATGACTCTGCCGAGCAGGCTGTCGGACTGGCCGGCGCGGCGGGCCCGACGGGTTGGGGGCTGGACACGTACGGCGGGGCCACGGTGCGGGTGATCGCCCCCGACCGGATCGGGCTGATGGCCGACGTGGCCGCGGCGCTCGCCTGGCAGCGGGTGTCGGTCCGCGCGGCGCGGGCCTGGCCGCAGGACGATCTCGGCTGCTCGCGCTGGCAGGTCGCCGACGCCCACCTCGACCCCGCGCTGCTGAGCCAGCGGCTGGAGGCGATCGCCGACAGGAGGCTCGACCCCACGCGCCGGCTGGGCACGTGCCGCGACCCGCGGGCGAGCGTCGCGATCCGGCCCGAGGCCTCCGACCGGGCGACCGTGCTCGAGGTGCGCACCGCGGACCGTCCCGGCGTGCTGTGGCTGGTGCTCTCCACCGTCGCGGCGCTGGGGATCGACGTACGGTCCGCGCACGTCGACACCCTCGGACCGCAGGCCGTCGATGTCTTCTACCTCGCCGAGGAGGGCGCCGGGGCGCTCTCGGAGCAGCGCGCCTCCGAGGCGGCCCACGCGGTCCGGGCCGCGCTGACCGGCCAGCCGGCCGCGGTCCGGGGCAACTGAGCCTCGTGGGGCCGCCCGGTTAGGCTTGCCCCGGCGACCGCTGCGCGGTCGTCGTACCAGTCCCGCCCCGAACCCACCGAGGACACCTGTGTTCGCCACCCTCTCCGACCGGCTCGCCGACACCTTCAAGAACCTCCGCGGCAAGGGCCGGCTGTCCGAGGCGGACATCGACAAGACCGCGCGCGAGATCCGGATCGCGCTGCTCGAGGCCGACGTCGCGCTGCCCGTGGTCAAGGAGTTCGTGGCCGCGGTCAAGGAGCGCGCCCGCGGCGAGGAGGTCAGCCAGGCGCTGAACCCCGCCCAGCAGGTCGTCAAGATCGTCAACGACGAGCTCGTCGCCATCCTGGGCGGCGAGACCCGGCGGCTGCGGTTCGCCAAGTCCGGGCCGACCGTCATCATGCTCGCGGGCCTCCAGGGCGCGGGCAAGACCACGCTGGCGGCGAAGCTCGCGCTGTGGCTGAAGGAGCAGAAGCGCACCCCGCTGCTGGTGGCCGCCGACCTGCAGCGGCCCAACGCGGTCAACCAGCTCCAGGTCAACGGCGACCGGGTCGGGGTCAAGGTCTTCGCGCCCGAGCCGGGCAATGGCGTCGGCGACCCGGTCGCGGTCGCTCGCGCCAGCATCGAGGAGGCCAAGCGCAGCCTCTACGACGTCGTCATCATCGACACCGCCGGCCGGCTCGGCATCGACGCGGAGCTGATGCGGCAGGCCAGCGACATCCGCGACGCCGTCCAGCCCGACGAGGTGCTCTTCGTCGTCGACGCGATGATCGGCCAGGACGCGGTGACGACGGCGGAGGCGTTCCTCGACGGGGTCGGGTACGACGCGGTCGTGCTCACCAAGCTCGACGGCGACGCCCGCGGCGGCGCGGCGCTGTCGATCGCGTCGATCACCGGCAAGCCGGTCATGTTCGCCTCCAACGGCGAGAAGATGACCGACTTCGACCTCTTCCACCCCGACCGGATGGCGTCGCGGATCCTCGACATGGGCGATATGCTCACCCTGATCGAGCAGGCGGAGAAGACGTTCGACACCGAGCAGGCGATGAAGGCCGCCGAGAAGCTCGGCAGCAAGGACGGCGCCGACTTCACCCTCGACGACTTCCTCGAGCAGATGCAGCAGATCCGCAAGCTCGGGTCGATGTCCAAGCTGATGGGGATGCTGCCCGGGATGGGCCAGTTCCGCGAGCAGTTGGACAACTTCGACGAGCGCGAGGTCGACCGGCTGCAGGCGATCATCCAGTCGATGACGCCCGCTGAGCGCGCGAACCCCAAGATCATCGACGGGTCGCGCCGGGCCCGGATCGCCCGCGGCTCCGGCCGCACGGTCACCGACGTCAACATGCTGGTCGACCGGTTCTTCGCGACCCGCAAGATGATGTCGCAGATGGCGCGCGGCGCGATGCCGAACCTCCCCGGGATGCCGGCGATGCCCGGG
>JBDHZS010000068.1:0-17413 GCA_039812025.1 Nocardioides sp.
GGCCGACGCCGCCGGCCGCGCGACGCCGACCGGGCGCGCGCCGCTGCGCATCGCGGTGGCGGGCCCGCTCGCCGACGACGCACAGACGCAGCTCGGCGACTGGGCCGGCGGGTCCGGTCAGGCCGGCTGGCTGGACAGCCAGCCCCGCGACATGATCACCACGGTGCTCGACGGGCTGCACGCGCACGCCCCGCACGGCTGGCAGGTCACCTATGCGCCGGGGGCCGAGATCCTGAGCCTCGAGCCCGACCCGGAAGGAGAGCACTTCCCCGACGGGCAGCCCCGCCCGCCGATCGTGGTCCCGGCCGAGCCCGACGAGGCGCTGATCGCCGACGCGGTGGCCGACGCCCGCCGCGCCGACGTCACCGTGGCCGTGGTGGGCGACCGCATCGAGCTGGTCGGCGAGGGGCGCTCCACCGCGACGCTCGAGCTGCTGGGCGGGCAGCAGGCCCTGCTCGAGGCGCTGGCCGCGACCGGGACTCCCCTGGTCGTCGTCGTGATCGCGTCGAAGCCGCTCGTGCTGCCCCGCTCGGTCACCGAGGCCGCCGCCGTGGTCTGGGCGGCGAACCCGGGGATGGAGGGTGGGCGCGCCGTCGCCGAGCTGCTGCTCGGGCTCATCGAGCCCAGCGGCCGGCTCCCGATCTCGTTCGCCCGGCACGCGGGTCAGCAGCCCACCTACTACAACCAGGTCCGCGGGCAGCACGGCGATCGCTACGCCGATCTCACCCAGGAGCCCGCCTACGTGTTCGGCGAGGGGCTGTCCTATTCGCACGTCGAGTACGACGATCTGGAGCTCCCCGACGACCGGCTCGCGGGCGACGACACGCTGCGCTTCTCGGTGTCGCTGCGCAATGCCGGCGACCGGCCCGTCCGCGAGACGGTGCAGGCCTACGTGAGCGACCTCGTCACGTCGGTGAGCTGGGTGGACCAGGAGCTGAAGGCGTTCCGGCAGATCGACATCGGCCCGGGCGAGGAGGCTCGGGTGGACTTCGAGCTTCCGGTGGCGGACTGCACGATCGTCGACCCCCACGGCCGCCGCGTCGTCGAGCCGGGCGAGTTCGAGCTCCGGGTCGGTCCGTCCAGCCGGACCTCCAGCCAGCTGCGGGCGCGCTTCGTCGTCGAGGAGCCCACCGCGTAGCAGCCTCTTCGGATCCCCGTCCGGCGGGTCCGCGATCACCGCAACCGATGGGCTCAGGCGGACGGGCGGTGGCCGGCGCCCAGCAGGGTGGCGGCGTTCGCCGCGACGAGCTCCCGCCAGGATCCGTGCAGGTCCAGGCGCCAGCCCTGGTCCAGCGAGGCGATCTGGGCAGCGACCGCGGGCGGCGGCGTCCAGCAGTAGTCACTGCCGTAGAGCAGGTGCTCGGTGCCGGCCATCGCGATGAGCGACTCCGCGTGCCGGGGCATGGGTGTCCCGGCGAGGTCGTACCAGAGCCGGCCGAGGCCGTCGTCGATCAGCGCCGTGTCACCGCCGGTGCCGATGGCCGCGGCGAAGAGCTTGAGCCGGTCCGCGAGCAGGGGCAGGAAGGCTCCGCAGTGCGTGAGGATCAGCTGCAGGGAGGGGTACCGCGAAGGGGTCCCCGCGACGAGCAGCGAGGCGGCGGTGCGGGTGGTGTCGAAGAGGAACTCCATCATCGGACGCGGCGCGCCCAAGGCGGTGCGCTCCCAGCCGGGTGGTGAGGTGGGGTGCACGGATTGGTCGATGCCGTGCGCGTCCATCAGCCGGAGGTGGGCTTCGGGCGTCCAGCTCGGCCAGCCCGGCATCCCGTCCGGGGACACACCCGCTACCGCGACGCCTCGCTTCCGGTTGACGAGCGAGTGGGGATCCTCATCGGCCAGATGACGGTCGAGGAGAAGGTCGGCCAGTTCTTCCACACCATGATCTCGGCGAGCGACGACGGCGAGCTCTCCGACGGCCTCCCCGAGTTCAGCATCGCGTCCAACCGCGAGTACGTCGCCGAGCGCTACCTGTCGCACTTCAACGTGCTGGGCGCCGTACCGTCGGCCGAGACCCTCGCGCGCTGGCACAACACGTTGCAGGAGCTCGCGGCCGGCACCCACCTCGGCATCCCGGTGACGATCTCGACCGACCCGCGCCACTCCTACAGCGAGAACCCCGGAGCGGCGATCATCACCAGCGCGTTCTCGCAGTGGCCCGAGTCGCTCGGCCTCGCCGCGACGCGCGACGTCGACCTCGTCCACCGGTTCGCCGAGATCTGCCGCCAGGAGTACGCCGCCGTCGGGATCCGCGTCGCCCTGCACCCGCAGATCGACCTCGCCACCGAGCCGCGCTGGGCGCGCCAGCTGCAGACCTTCGGCGAGGACGCCAAGCTGTCGGGCGAGCTGGGCGCCGCCTACATCCGGGGCCTCCAGGGCGAGTCGTTCGGCCCGGGATCCGTCTCGGCGATGACGAAGCACTTCCCCGGCGGCGGCCCGCAGAAGGACGGCGAGGACCCGCACTTCCCGTACGGCGCCGAGCACCTCACGCCGCACGAGCGCATGGCGAAGATCCTCGACGCCGGTTGCGACCAGTTCGGCGGCGAGCAGTGCGACGACATCCTCCTTGACCTGGTGCGCTCGGGCCGCGTCACCGAGGAGCGGCTCGACGTCTCGCTGAGGCGCATCCTTCGTGAGAAGTTCGAGTTGGGCCTCCTCGAGGACCCGTACGTCGACGTCTCCGCGGTCGCCGAACTCGTCGGGACCGACGAGCTCCGCGCCGCCGGCGACGAGGCGCAGCGCGCGTCGGTCACGGTGCTGGCGAACAACGGGGCGCTCCCCTTCACCCGCGGCGCGAAGCTCTACGTCGAGGGCATCCCCGCCGAGGTGGCTGCGGAGTACGGCGAGGTCGTCGCCACGCCCGCGGGGGCGGACCTCGCGGTGCTGCGAGTGCAGGCCCCCTTCACCCCGTCGGGCCCCAGCGTGTTCGAGAGCTTCTTCCACTCCGGCCCGCTCGACTTCCCCTCCGACGCGCTCGCGCACATCGCCGAGGTCTCGGCGGCGGTCCCCACCGCGGTCGACGTCTTCCTCGACCGGCCCGCGATCATCGCGCCGATCGTCGACTCGGCCAACGCGGTCGTCGCGAACTGGGGCGTGAGCTCGGCCAACCTGCTCGACGTCCTCAGCGGCGCATCCCCCGCGCGCGGCAAGCTGCCGTTCGACGTACCCCGCTCGACGTCCGCCGTCGAGGCGTCCCACTCCGACGTCGCGTTCAGCACCCCGACCCGCTCTTCCGCTTCGGGCACGGCCTGTCGCTCTAGAGCACGCGCTCATCCGAAGCGTGGGCCTGCGCACCTGCCTGGTGAGTGCATCGGCCCCCACTCTCCTGGACCGGCCAGAGTGTGTGCGTCCACACCTGCCTGGTGCGTGCTGCCCAGCATGGCCGTAGGGCCGAGCGGAGGTGCGCGAGATCCTCAGCGCCGCACTCATCCCGACGTGACGCTCGCCGAGTTGCTGTTCGGCAGCGGGGCACACGCGGGGAGTCGGCCGGGCTGAGGCTCGGGCGCCGGGTCAGCGCGAGGGGCAGCCGAGGAGAGCCTGCAGCGCGGATCGGGCGGAATCGCGGGCGAGCAGGTCGTCGAGGTCGCCGGTGATGGGGATGAGGGTCCGGGCCAGGAGCGGGCCGACGAGCAGGTCGCACAGGTAGCCGAGGTCCACCGCCGGCTCGGTGAGCTCGCCGCGTGCGATCGCCGCGTTGACGATGGTGTTGACCCGTGCTCGCCGAGGCCCGGCGAATCCCTGCACCCAAAGGTCGTGCAGGCGCGGGTCGGTGCGCGAGCTCTCGAACAGGCCGGGCAGGTTGTTGCGCATCAGCGGGTCGGCGAATACCGCGATGTCCGCGCGCTGCACGGCGAGCAGGTCGCCGGCGAGCGTGCCTGTGTCGACGGGCTCGCCGGGGCCGAAGTGCCGGGCGACCACCTCGTAGGCGAGGTGTCCGATGTGGGGGTAGCGGCGATAGAACGCGCCGCGACTGACGCCGGTCTCGCGCAGGATGGCGTCGACGGTCAATGAGCCGAAGCCCCGGGTCAGCATGATCTGCTCGGCGGCCTCGAGGATGGCTGGACCGATCTCGGAGTCGAAGGGGCGCCCGATCTTGGCCCTCCTGGCTCGGCGCGGCTCGGCCCGCTGGGTGGTCCGCTGGGGTCCTCGCTGGCCGTCGTACATCGCCACCTCAGCCTACCGGCACCCGCGACGTCGCCTCCCCGGGCGGCGCGAGTAGCGAGAGATTCGTCACACGTCCATAGATCAGATGATTATAAGGCATACCTAACTTTCTGGGTTAGGGTTCGTTCCGTATCTACTGCTGGCAGCGTCGCCGGGCCGCTCCGACCCGGCGCGGAACGGAACCACATGAGCCTCATCGCCCCGGACCACCACACGGCGCCAGGAGCGCCATCCATGCCGCGCGGGAGGGGGTGGTCACGCTGGACGGCCCGCGCGGCAGCCGTCATCGCCACGGCAACACTCGCGGCGGGCACGCTCGGGGCAGTGCCCGCCCACGCGGCGGACGGCGACTTCGAGTTCACCGTCTCCGAAGGCAACGCCACCATCACGGGGTTCGCAGAGGACGTCGCGGGGGTCACCGACCTAGTGATCCCCCAGGCTGTGTCCGAGGGCGAGGAGACCTATCCAGTCGTGGGTATCGGGAACAACGCGTTCCAGTACCAGAACGGCGAGGACTACCCGAACCCGATCGCGACAGTGACCCTGCCCGAAGGACTGGAGTCGATCGGGAGCCGTGCGTTCAACTACACCACAGTCACCTCTGTGCAGTTCCCAGCGTCGTTGACTTCCCTGGGTGCAGCAGCGTTCATGGAAAGCCAAGACCTCACCTCGGTCACGTTTGCCGACGGCAGTTCACTGACTGCGATTCCTGCCCAGGCATTCAGGAAGACCGGGCTGACTGCGATCACGCTTCCCGACACGGTGGTGAGTATCGGAGATTCGGCATTCCAGCAGAGCAAGTTGGCTTCGGTTGCGCTACCCTCCGTGGGTGGCGCCGCGTTCAGCACAAACGT
Source organism: Nocardioides sp. (assembly GCA_039812025.1). GTDB lineage: Bacteria > Actinomycetota > Actinomycetes > Propionibacteriales > Nocardioidaceae > Nocardioides. Next base: position 5,013 of record JBDHZS010000068.1, read on the forward strand.
CCTCACGGCCGTCACGCTGCCAACAACGCTAGAGACCCTCGGCGAGGACGCGTTCGCGGAGAATGCTCTCGCCAGCCTGACACTGCCGGCGAGTATCACCGAACTCGGCCGCGGCGCGTTTCGTGACAACCAGATCACTGGGGTGAGCCTTGCGTCTGGCAGTGCTCTTGCCGCCATTCCCGCGTACGCCTTTCGCTCCAACGAACTGGCTGCCCTCGAATTGCCGACATCGGTGACGAGCATCGGCGAGGCGGCGTTCGCGGACAACGAAATCTCGGAACTCGCACTGCCGGACCACGTTGCATCCGTGGGCGACCATGCATTCGCCAACAACGCCTTCGTATCGGTCACCATTGAAGCGACCAGTGTGACGCTTGGCAGCAACGCGTTCGGACGGCTGAACAGCAAGGGCGGCGAGCGGGGCTTCGACAGGGTTTCGTTCGCGGCTGGTCCTCCGAGCGACATCACTGAAGGAGGTGCGTCGTCTCCCAGCTTCCGCACCAATGACGACCCTTGGTCCCTAAGCGGTACGACGCTCTCAGTCCCCGCGGTGGTCTACCAGCCTGAGTTCGAGGCCCCCGGTTACGAGGGCGGCTTCACCACACCGACATGGAGGGGCTATCCGGCTGCCGCTGCCGGGTCGGACATCCCAGTGGCGCCCGCCCAACCGACCGCGACTGCCGATGAAGACAAGGTCACCGTCTCATGGAGTCCTCCCGATGGCCACACCGATGTGACTGGTTACAAGGTCCGCCTGACCCCGGTGCCGGGCTACAGCGGCACCGAGCAGATCAAGTACGACGTCGCAGCCGGTGTAACGACAGTGGACTTCGAGGACGTCCATAACGGCCGCTACCAGGCGTATGTGACCGCAACATCAGAAGCTGGAGACTCCCCCGAGTCAGTGGGGTCGGCCCATGTCATCGTCAATGTCATCGCGGTTGCGGTGCCGGGCACCCCTGCCGCCCCCCGCGTTCACGAGGTGGATGGCTCTGACGCAACGTTGCTGCTCACCAAAGTCACCAACGACGGTGGCGCCAGCATCACTTCGTACACCATGACCCTGACGCCCGTCTCTGGCGACTCTGTGACAAAGACTTTCGCGGTTGGGGAGCTGATCTTCTACGAGGAGGGCGGCAACGACGGCGGAGGTCAGGTCGCTCAGGCCACGGTCAGCGACCTCACGTCGGGGACGTACACCGCGAAGGTCCATGCCACCAATGAGGTCGGCGACTCCGATAAGTCCGCAGAATCGGCGGAGTTCACGATCGAGGCCGACCCCGATCCGACCCAGCAGGTCGCCGCCGAGATTGAGGCGGGGGAGAAGATCGTGGTGTCGGGCACGGGCTGGAAGACCACCGACGGGACCAAGGGATCGATCATCGGCCTCAAGCTCGACACCGGCACGGTGACCCGGACCTTCGATCTCACCTGGCCCGAGGACACCACCGCCAACGACGCCACCAAGGCGAACCGCACGATCTGGGGCGTCGTGCAAGCCGACGCCTCGGGTACCTGGTCGGTCGAGCTGCCCTACCCCACCTCCGCGAACTCCGACGCCGACCTGTCGGGCTGGACCGACGGCTCCACCCACAGCGTGCAGGTGCTGAGCGGGTCGCTGCTCACCGGCGACGCGCAGCGGTCCGTACCGCTGTCCTTCACGGTCACCGGGACCCTGCCCGACACCGCCGTGGACACCACGGTCACCGCCGACGCCGTCAAGCAGGTCTACGGCAAGACCGCCAAGCTCCCGGTCACGGTGTCCCCGGACGCGACCGGCGAGGTGTCGGTGAAGGCCGGATCCAAGACCATCACCGGCACCCTGACCGGCGGCAAGGTCAAGCTCACCCTGCCCGCGAAGGCGCTCAAGCCCGGCCGCCGCAACCTGACCGTCTCCTACGCAGGCGTCGAGGGGCAGTTCAAGCCCTCGACCGGCAAAGCCAATGTCACCGTCGCCAAGGCGAAGCCGACGGTGAAGGTGAAGGCGCCCGCGAAGGTCAAGCGCGGCAAGACCGCCACGATCACCGTCGCCGTGACCGCCGACGGGGTCAAGCCCAGCGGCAAGGTCACCGTGAAGATCGCCGGCGCCAAGAAGACGACCGCCACTCTCAAGAACGGCAAGGCGATCGCCAAACTCAAGCTTCCCAAGGGCCTCAAGCCCGGCAAGAAGAAGGTCGTCGCCACCTACCAGGGCGACACCCACGTGGCCAAGACGAAAGCCAAGGCCACCACCATCAGCGTCACCAAATGAGGCGCTGACCCCCCAACAAAGAGCGGTGCGCCCGCCGACACGTCAATGACCAGCGGGCGCACCAAGATGAACCGCAACGGAACATCCCAGGATGAAAGGTACAGGCACGAACCGATGACCATCGAAACCACGTCCCGGCGGCGAGGCCGCTGGCTCAAGACAACCGGAGTGAGTCTCGTCGCGCTGGGACTGAGTCTGGGCACCATGACCGCAGCCCATGCCGACACGATCACGATTGGCACCGGCGGCACCTCGGAGTCCTACACCCGAACCCAGCGCACGTTGCCGACTCAGTTCCAGGGCGTCGGTGGCGGCTACGAGAAGGACGAGTGGGGCTACCAGATCGCCCATGCGTCCAACAACCGGACATGGACCTCTTCCACGCACCAGTTCCAGCTGGGCGGCGGTGGCTGGCAGGCTGACTCCTCGACACTGAACGCCTACAACTCCAACACTGGAGCATGGGTAAAGTCGATCAAGGTCCCGAAGATCTGGGACAACGGCGCCAGCGATGTCAAGGTTGCCGCCGCCTACGGACTCGCCGTCGAGGACGATGACCACGCCGGCCAGGCCAACGACCCCGAGCGCCACCGGTTGTGGACGTCCTCCACCCGAGACGACCGGGTCATCGTCTACGAGCAGTCAGCCAGCGGGCAGCTCGGCAATCTGCCCGACGTGCCCAGCCCGAAGCCGACCACGCCGACTCTCTACACCGGCTCGCTGCCCAGCGGTGTCGCGGCTGTGATCGACGGTGTGGAACACCCCCGCGACATTCTGATCGACAAGTGGCGCAACACTGCGTTCGTGTCCGACCCGTGGGGCAAGATCTACGAGTTCGACACTCGGAACTTCAGCACCAAGGTCATCATCCAGACCTCGAACCCCAACTTCGGCTCCGCGCTCGGAAACTTCTCTCCAATGAGCCTCGATGGTGAGATCACCTCGTCGGTCTCGAAGTTCTACACCGTCAACCTCAACGATGGGAAGGTCTTCGAGTTCAACCACGCCTCACCCAGCTTCAAGGAGCTCGGCAACGTCGGATCGGGCAACCGAGGCTCTGGTATCGCGGTCAACCCGACCAACGACAAGGTCTACGTCGCAACACAGGGCACGAACCCCTGGACGAGCGGGAGCTCCAAGCTGGTCACCTTCGACCGGACGGTGACGACCCCATCCTCACCGCTCGTCACTCAGCCCTACGGTGTCGCTCAGCTCAACGTCGCAGTCGACCTGGGCAACCACCTCACCACCGACGACCGGGTCTATACGGCCGCCTTCGGAGGCACCGGAGTCGCAATCGCCGACTCCTCCGGCACTGCGATCAACGCTGGCGGCTCCTACCTGCTCAACCTCGACAAGACAGGCGACACCGGCCACGTTCCCAACGACGTAGCCGTCCACAACGGGAAGCTGTGGGTGCTCGACCGGCACAGCACGGCTGCCCAACTCCATGTGATCACCAAGCCGTGACCCGGACGTGAACGGGAGGGGTGGAGTCGGGGCTTGCCAGTCTCACTTCGCCCCTCCCCCGGTCGCTAGGCCCGAGTCCGTCCCCACCGAGTAGGAAGGTCCCACCCATGTCTCGTTCCCACCAGCTGCCGCTCCGCCCTCATGCGGTGCGTCGCCGCTCGGGATCGCTGCTGCTCGGGCTGGCAGTCGCGCTGGTGACTGGCCTGCTCACGCCGCTACTACTGGCCTCCCCGACCCGGGCCGGCGTCGACACCACCCATACCAAGGTGGTCGGTGATCGGGTATACGAGGTCGTCCGGGCGTTCGGCCCGGACGGCTGGTCGGGACCGAACGTCAGCGACTCCTCGACGACGGGCTACTCCACAGCCCACGACCTCATATGGGGGTCATCCAGTCTCGACGGCGCGGGAGGCTGGGGTGGACTGGTGGCCTACGACCCGCGCTCCCTCGACCTAGTGCGGGAGGTCAAGCCCCGGTCCTTTGCCGCCACCTACCGCACCCACGCGCCCGACTCACTCGCCGTCGATGACGAGCGAAACTTGGTCTGGGCCTCCGTCGGCATGGACAACGCTGTGCTGGTCATCGATCAGACCACCGGCGAGCCGGTCGCCAAGATCGACAACGTCGGCACCGGTTCCAGCGCCTTGTGGCGACGGATCGTGCTAGATCCGGTCCTCGACCGAGCCTACCTCGCCTCTCAAGACGCCTCTGGCGGAACGGTCACCGTCATTGACGCTGCCACCAAGAAGATCATCGACCGCTGGGACGCCGAGACGCTTGCTCTGCCCGAGCTTGCGCCTGGCTTCCTGACGGCGGACACCAGAGACGGAACGACCCGGCTCTACTTCCTCAACGATTTCAGCCGCTTGGTCGAGGTGACCGACTCGGCCGGCGGGGACCCCGAGACGCGCTACGTGGGTGCCACCGTCACGGTTGGTTCAGCGGTTGCGACGGGGCTCGCGGTCAGTCGCAAGCACGGCCGCGCGTACATCAGCGGGGCTGCCGCCGGATTCGTTCCTGACACGGATGCCGGCGGCAACATCGTCACCCTCGATCTGGCCAGCGGTGACGTAGTGGCCAGGGTCGATGTCATCAAGAGCCCCGAGGGTCACCCGATCACGATGACGCACCAGCGCCCTGTGGTCGACGAAACGCGGGCAGAGGTCAACTTCAGCCAGGACGGCACCTTCAGCTATGGAACCGCTGTCATCGATGCCGAGTCTGGACAGATCCTCCGATCCGGGACGTACCTGGACCATATTGCGGTTCCGATCTCCGTGATCGTCGACGGAGTGGGATTCTCCGCAGACGCAGGAGCCGCGCGCGTCCGCATCACCGACGACACACCACCCGACACCGGCGACCCGACCCAGGCACGCATGGAGGTGATCGGAACACCGAGGCTGGGTTGTCCCGTCCTTCTGCGGGGCATCAACTGGCTAACCGCCGACGCCAGCCAGGGGTCGGCGATCTCGATCAAACTCGATGACGGCCAGTTCGCGCGCCCCAGTGGGAGCGACGTTTGGGCCGTCGCCAACGGGTCTACGCCATACGGCAAGGTCGAGCATGTCCTCACACTGCCCGACGGCACCACCGGCCCCAACGGCAGCCGACCCGCCTACACCACCGGCCCCCATTGGCTGCGCCTATTGACAGGCTCGGCGGTCGCAGGCGATGTCAAGCGCAATCCTACGATCGACATCGAGGTTCAGCCCGCGGGGAAGTGCGACCCGCTGCCCACCGATCCCGATCCAGACCCCGCCGTCGACACCACCGTGACCGCGGACCCCGCTAGGCAGGTCTACGGCCAGACCACCGACCTCACGGTCTCGGTGTCCCCCGACGCCACCGGATCGGTGAGCATCACAGCCGGCGCGCACACCCTCACCGGAACCCTCGCGGACGGCACTGCCTCCGTCACGATCCCCGCCACGACCCTCGAGCCCGGCGTACACGACCTCGCGATCACCTACCCCGGCGTGGAGGGCAAGTTCAACCCCTCGACCGGGACCGCGAAGGTCACCGTCACCAAAGCGACGCCCAAGGTGTCCGTGAAAGCGCCGAAGAAGGTCAAGCACGGCAAGACCGCCATGATCACCGCCACCGTCACCGCGACCGGCGTCAAGCCAGGCGGCACCGTCACCGTCAAGATCGCCGGCACCAAGAAGAAGACCGTCAAGCTCAACGCCAAGGGCAAGGCCGTCGCCAAGATCAAGGTCCCCAAGAAGACCCAGCCCGGCACCAAGAAGGCCACGGCCACCTACGCCGGCGACACCCACGTGGCCCCCGGCAAGGCCAAGACCACGATCACCGTGAAGCGGTGAGTCCCATGCTCCCCCACCACAGACCGCCACAGCCACCGTGCCGGGCAACCCCCATATGCCCGGCACGGCGCGGGCGGGCTCGCGGAGCCCGCCAGGCAGCCGGCCCGCCCTCACCCCCGGCAGGGCGGGCCGGCACCGCCGCCGCCCACTGAAACCGGCTGTCTGGGGGAGACAAGATCGACATGTTCGACGTACTGGGCGAAGCAGCCCTGTGGTGGCCGCTGCTGGGCTGGGCCCTCCTCACCGCCCTCGTCGAGGCCGCGCTGATCGTCATCGGCGTGGCCTCCGCACCGGACGCGCTGCTGCACGACTACCTTCCCGCGCTGCAGAAGCGATACCGGGTCAGCCACGGTCGCCAATCACTTCGAGGCCGCACAGCCGACGCGGCGACGAGCACGGCCATGCTCCTGGCGGCCGTGACGATCGCGGTGATCGCCATCCGACACATCGACGCCGTGGTCCACCACACCATCGGGTTCGTCGGCGGGTTCACACTCGGACTCGCCTCCTCGGTCCTCCTGACCCTCATCGACACCGTGGTGATCGACTGGCTGATGCTCTGCCGACTCCAACTCTCGATCTTCATCCTGCCCTACACCGACGGCGACCCGGCGTACTCCGACTACTGGTTCCACGTCCGGGTGCTGTGGCCAGGCATCCTCCTGCTCCTGCCCGCAACCGGCTTCGCCTACGGCCTGCTCACCCTCCTCATCGAGGCACTCGCCTGAGACCCGCCCCGCCCCACACCGCGCACCACGTCCACCGAAGCGTAGGCCCACCGCATCTGCCTGGTGAGTGCATCGGCCCCCGCTCTCCTGGACCGGCCAGAGTGTGTGCGTCCACACCTACCTGGTGAGTGCATCGGCCCATGCTTCGGCCCGGGGGGCGAACCTGAGGCTTGACTTATCGTTTTTCGATGTTATCGTTTTTCGAGTACATCGACCAACGATAAGGAGGCGCGCCATGACGCGTGGGCGTCCACTCTGGGACCGGACCGACTACCTCTTCCTGCAGGCCGCGATCGTCTTCGCGGCGCTGATCGTGACCGCGGTCAGCGTCGCGCTGCCGCTGTGGGACTGGGCGCGCGGCAACCCGCTGTTCGGGTTCATCGAGACCCCGGCGGTCGACCGTCAGCTCCCCGCGTCGCTGGCGGCCGCGGAGCCCGGAGCATCCCTGACCTGGGACGGCGTGATCCAGGTGGAGGTGGCCGACCCATCGGCGGGGCTCCGCCTGGTCAACCTGATCCCCGGGCTGCTGCTCTCGGTCGCCGTCATCGTGGTCGCGGCGATCCTCTACCGGCTCGTGGTCGCGGCCAAGGCCGGACGGCCGTTCGTGCCGGCCGCGGTCCGCGACCTGAGGATCGTCGCCGTCGTGATCTTCGCGGCCTCCGTCCTCATCCCGGTCGCCGGCGCGTACGCGGGCAGCGTGCTGCACACTGCCGCGGTCGCAGACGACGTGGTGTTCAGCGTCTCGGCGTCGTTCGGCCTGAACCTGGCCTGGATCGGGCTGGCGATGCTCGTCTTCGTGCTCGCCGAGGTCTTCCGGATCGGCCAGCGGCTCGCCGACGACGTCGATGGGCTCGTCTGATGCCGGTCGAGGAGCCGCATCGGGTCGTATGTCACCTCGACCGGCTGCTCGCCGAGCGCGGCATGACCGTCACCGCGCTCGCCGAGGCGATCGGCGTCACCAACGTCAACCTGTCGGTCCTGAAGAACCAGCGCGCCAAGGCGATCCGGTTCTCCACGCTCACGGCGATCTGCGATGCGCTCGGCTGCCAGCCCGGCGACCTCTTCAGCGTCGCCGACGCCGACTGAACGTCGTACCGATCCCGCACACGCGGAAGTGTGTGCCTGCGCACCTACCGGGTGCGTGCGGAGGCACACACTCTCCCGGACCGGCCACAGTGTGTGCCTGCGCACCTGCCTGGTGAGTGCATCGGCCCACGCTTCGGCCGGGGCAGGACGCACGGAGGCGGCCCTGCAGGTCAGGGCCGCCTCCGCGGATGGTGGAGCTGGCGGGAATCGAACCCGCGTCCTCGAGCGCCGAACCAGGTCTTCTCCGGGTGCAGTCCGTGATGTCGTCGTTCTCAGCCCCGGCGCTCGCACGGACGCGTCGCCGACGGACTCAGTCAAGGTTTAGTCCCGATCACGTCCCCTGACGCACCGTGATCAGCAAGTCTCCTCGATGAGGCCTGGGTCCGGGACGGAGACGGATGCCCGGTCAGACCCTTCGATCACCGCTCAGGCGGCGAGAGCGAAGTCACTGCGCTTAGCGTCAGCAGTTATGGTTTCCAGCGTTCGTTAACGAGATGTCGCTGGCTCCTCGACCCGCTTCCCCTGGCACTAACGTCCCAAGTCGAAACCGATCAGCCCCTCTTGAGTTGTGTGCACCCAACCATACGGCACCCGGCCACATTCGGAGAACCGAGTTTCCGCGCGTACGACGCCTACAGCGCCCGCGCGGCGGTGATCCGCTCCAGCGCCTCCTGGGTGAAGACGGACAGGCCGAGCTCGGGCCGGTAGCCGTGGATCTCCTTGACGTCCAGCTTGAGCAGGAACTGGATGATGTCCGCCGACACGCTCTGGCCGGGCACGAGCACCGGGAAGCCCGGCGGGTAGGGCACGACGAACGTCGTCGACACCAGCCGCCGCCCCACGGCCAGCTGCTCGGGCGCCTCGGCGAGCAGCACGTACTCCTTGTCGGTGTCCTGGTACGCCGCGTAGAACGCCGAACGCATGTCGCCGTCCGGGGAGGTCGGGGTGGCGCGGAAGGCCAGGTCGAAGTCGCTGAAGTCGGGCAGCGCCGGCAGGTTGGTCGTCAGGTTCCGGACCTTCCGCTCCATCAGCCGGTGCTCGGCACGGCTGGCGATCGCCTGCTCGCGGTCGAGCCAGTCCGCGACCCGGCCCAGCGCGTCGATCAGGAAGTGCACGGCCGACCAGGTGACGCCGATCGTGAAGATCAGCAGCACGCTGTTGATCGAGGTCTTGTTGATCTGGATGCCGAACCGGTTCATCAGCACGTCCTCGCGGAACTCGAAGCCGTTGAGCCCCGTCTTGCCGATGTAGAGGGTCACCCGGGTCGGGTCGAGGACGAACTCGTCGTCCCGCCAGGCGACGTTCCAGCGGTCCACCTGACCGCCGGTGGACTGCTCCGTCGCGGCGCTGGCCTTCCTGAACTCCTCGGGCACCAGGTCGCCCTCGTCGAGGATCGTGACCCACTTGCTGATCCGCCGGTCGGTCCGGACGCGCTGGCGGAAGGCGAGCGCCATCTTGTACGCCGAGCGCACCATCTGGAAGCCCTCGATGTCGACCTGCCGCCTGGCCAGGTCGAGCGAGGCGAGGAGCTGCTGGTTGGGCGAGGTCGAGGTGTGGGTGAGGAACGCCTCGTCGAAGGCCTCCCGGTTGTAGCGGTTGAAGTCCTGGTCCCGCACGTGGATCATCGACGCCTGCCGCAGCGCGGAGAGCGACTTGTGGGTCGAGTGCGTGGAGTAGACCCGGATCCGGGCCCGGTTGGGGTCGGCCATCAGCCGGTGCTTGGCCCACTCCGACCGCGGCACGCCAGCCATCTCGACCCGCCAGCGGGCGTATTCGGCGCGGTACTCCAGGCTGTTGAACCGCTCCTCGAGCCGGTCGGCGGAGACCATCGCGGTCCGCTGCCGCACCCAGGGCACCGCGACACCGAAGGCGTACCACGCCTCGTCCCACAGGAAGCAGATGTCCGGCTTGATCGCCAGCACCTCCTCCATCACCCGCTGCGGGTTGTAGACCACCCCGTCGAAGGTGCAGTTGGTCAGCAACACCATCTTGACCTTGTCGAGGCGGCCGTCGGCCTCGAGGTCGAGCAGCGTCTGCTTGATCGTCTCCAGCGACACCGCGCCGTAGATCGAGTACTCCTCCAGCGGGTAGGCGTCGAGGTAGAGCGGGTGGGCGCCGGCGAGCACGAGCCCGTAGTGGTGGGACTTGTGGCAGTTGCGGTCGATCAGCACGATGTCGCCGGGCGCGGTGAGGGACTGTACGACGATCTTGTTGGCCGTCGACGTGCCGTTGGTGACGAAGAACGTCTCGTCGCTGTTCCAGGTCCGAGACGCCTTCTCCATGGCGAGCTCGAGCGTCCCGTGCGGGTCGAGCAGCGAGTCCAGGCCGCCCGAGGTCGAGGAGGTCTCGGCCATGAAGATGTTGCGGCCGTAGAAGTCGCCCATGTCCTGCAGCGTGCGGGAGTTGAAGATGCTGGCGCCGCGGGCGACCGGCAGCGCGTGGAACTGGCCGACGGGCGACCTGGCGTAGAGGCGCAGCGCGTCGAAGAACGGCGTGGTGTAGCGCGCCCGGATCCCGGCCAGCACCGTGGAGTGCAGGTCGGTGGCGTCGTTGAGCCGGTAGAAGGTGCGGTCGTAGACGCTGGGCGCCTCCTCGGCCGCGACGGCGGCGGACTCGTCGGTGAGGAGGTAGAGATCGATCCGTGGCCGGAGCTCGGCGATCCATTTCCCGCACTCGACCCAGTCGTGGGTGCGGTCGGTCGCGACGGCGATCGAGTCCACGCCGAGCAGGCGGGTCATGATCGGCAGCCGCTCCTTGGAGCGCAGCGGCAGGTCGTGGCGGATGATCGCCGCCTGGATCTCGCCGTTGAGGGCGACCGCGGTGATCGCGTCCTCGACGCTGTCGACGGTGAGGATCTCGTACTGGATGTCCTCGCTCGGGCGTCGCAGCGCCCGGAGCGCGCCCGCCAGCCCCTCGCTCCCGGTGTCCGGGGAGTCGTCGGCGAGCAGCACCGTGTAGAACTGCTGCCGCCTCGCGCGCGACTCAAGCTCCTGCTCCGCCAGGGACTCGTCGGTGTCGAACATGACCGCACGCTCGCCGTACTCCTCCAACAGCCTTGCCACGAGGTTGGCCTGTTGCGCCAACTCCTCGGTGTCCATCAGCTTCAGCTGGTGGCGGAGCTCCTCGAGCCACTCCGGCCCGGGGAAGAGCCAGAACCGCTCGTAGGCGGCGAGCCTGTCCAGGTGGCGTCGGACCCGGGCGACCTCACTCCGCGTGTCGAGTCCCGCCCGCGCGACCGCGGCGAGCTGCTGGCAGGCGTCGTCGAGCAGATGCCACACGTCGAGCCGTTGGGAGGACGGGTTGGCCATCGCCGCCATGGCGGAGACTCGCAGTCGAGGGGGTAGCTGACGCTGATAGGCCATGGGGCATCTCTCCAGGTCGGAGGCGGGGCGAGGGGTTTCTCATCCTAGGCAAAGGCCGGTGCGTCGGACGCGGCGGCACGAGCGCCCGCGCCCGCCCCGATCAGTCGCGGTAGCCCTTGAGGCGTCGCTGGATCGCCTCGACCTTCTCCCGGTCCGCCTGGCGTTCGGCGAGCGAGTGCCGCTTGTCGTACTGCTTCTTGCCTCGGGCCAGACCGATCTCGACCTTGGCGCGGCCGTCGGAGAAGTAGAGCGCCAGCGGCACGATCGTGACCCCCTTCTCCGCGACCCGGCGCTCGATCTTGTCGATCTCGGCGCGGTGCAGCAGCAGCTTGCGCCTGCGGCGGGCGGAGTGGTTGGTCCAGGTGCCCTGGGCGTACTCCGGGATGTGGACGCCGTGGAGCCAGATCTCGTGGTCGTCGATGTCGGCGAAGCCGTCGGTCAGCGTTGCGCGCCCCGCCCGGAGCGACTTCACCTCGGTGCCCATCAGGACCAGGCCAGCCTCGTAGGTGTCGTCGATGTGGTAGTCGTGGCGCGCCTTCCTGTTCTGCGCGACGAGCTTGCGTCCCTTCTCCCTGGCCATGCCAGCCATTCTCTCAGGCCCGGTCCAGCCATTTCGATTCAGCGGGCGGGTCACATCCAGGGCACGGGGTTCGTGGGGCGGCCGTTGACCAGCACGGTGAAGTGCAGGTGGCAGCCGCTGGACCACCCGGTGTTGCCCATCCGGCCGATCCGCTGGCCGCGCGCCACCCGCTGGCCCGGGGCCACGCCCGCGGACCGCAGGTGGTTGTAGACGAGGACGACGCTGCGGCCCTGGATGACCCCGGCGTCCAGGTAGAGGCGGTTGCCCCACACCGACGAGCGGTAGCGGTACATCACCCTCGCGTCGGCGGCGGCGAAGAGCGGGGCGCCGCAGCCGCCGTCGCCGAAGTCGACGCCGTTGTGCAGCCCGTAGTAGCCGTAGATCGGGTGGGTGCGGTAGCCGAAGCGGGAGGTGACGTACGCCGAGCGCGCCACCGGCCGCCGCAGCGTGCCGGGCACCGCGGAGCGGTCCTTGGCGCCGCGCGCCAGCCGCTTGATCTCCCGGTTGATCGCGGCCTCCTTGCGGCGCAGCTTGCGCAGCTCCCTGCGGTCAGCGGCGCGGACCCGGGCGGCGCGCTCCCGGGCCTGCCGGGCGTCGTCG
>JBDHZS010000069.1:0-17225 GCA_039812025.1 Nocardioides sp.
CCGGGCTCGTACCACGTCACCCGGCGGGACGGCCCGACGAGCTTCGCGGCCTTCACGGCGATCGAGCCGTGGGTCTCGTCGGTGAGGACGACGTGGTCGTCGTTGGTGGTCTTCTCGGCGACGAGGTCGCCATCGACGTACCAGGTGTAGCGGTTGCGCCAGCCGCCGCGGTCGACCTCCACGACGTGCTCGCCGCTCGCCAGGTCGGCGAGCCAGCGGTCCGGTGGGATGGTCATGCGGTAATATTAGAGTGATCACTCTATGAAAGGCAAAACGGCCATGGCGCGCACCGTGAACCCGCTCAAGCACGAGGCCCGGCGGCTGCAGATCATCGACGCGGGGCTGACGTGCTTCGCGGCCCATGGGTACGACGGTGCCACCACCGCGCTGATCTGCCGCACCGCCGGCATCGGGTCCGGGACGTTCTTCCACTACTTCCCGACCAAGCGGAGCCTGCTGCTGGGCATCCTCGAGCTCGGCGTCGCCGAGTCCCGTGACTGGTTCGCCGGGCGCCCCGACGACGAGGATCCGCTGGCCGTGCTGGACGCGTACGTCGCTCAGGCGGTCGCCGACTACGCCGACCCGCGGGTCGCCGGGTTCATCCGCGCCGTCGGTGCCGTGATGACCCAGCCCGACGTCGCCACCGCGCTCGCCGAGGACGAGCGGGTCCGGGCCGCCGGGCTGCTGCCCTGGGTCGCGCGGGCCCAGTCGCTCGGGCAGATCCGGGGCGACCTGCCGCCCGACCGGCTGGTGGAGTGGATCGTGCTGCTGGTCGACGGGTTCGCGGTCCGGATGACCGAGTCGACCGGCTTTGACGCCCAGCTCGAGGCCGCAGTCCTCCCCGACGCCGTACGACGCCTCCTCGCCTGACCCAAGATCACGCCGAGTCGGCTCAAAGATGCACCAAAATCACGCCGAGTCGGCGCTTAAGTACGCGTGGTTGTCCAAGAGCGAGCGCGCGCCGGTGGCCAGCGGCGTATTTTTGCGCCGACTCGGCGTGTTCTGCGTGCACGGACGCGCCGACTCGGCGTGTTCTGCGTGCACGTTTGAGCCGACTCGGCGTGATTTCAGTGCACTTTTGAGCCGACTCGGGTTAGGAGAGGTCGACCGCGCGGACCCGCTGGGCGCCGAGGGCGGCGTCGATCTCGGCGAGGATGTCGTCCGGGATCGGGGTGTCGATCGACAGTGCGACCAGGGCGTTGCCGCCGCGCTGGTCGCGGGAGACCTGCATGCCGGCGATGTTGATCTTCGCCTGGCCCAGGATGTGTCCGACCTTGCCCACCATGCCGGGCACGTCGGCGTACTCGATGAAGGCGAGGTACTCCGCGGGCTCGATGTCGATGTCGAAGTCGTTCGCCTCGACGATCCGCTCACGCTGGGCCTTGCCGACCAGCGTGCCGCCGATCGAGACCTGGGTGCCGTCCGCGAGGGTGCCCCGGATCCGGATCAGGTTGCGGTGGTCGGGGCTCTCCGGGTCGGTGACCAAGCGCACCTGGGTGCCGCGGTCGGAGGCGAGCAGCGGGGCGTTGACGTAGGAGACCGGCGTCTCGGAGACCGCGGAGAAGATGCCCTTGAGCGCGGCGAGCTCGAGCACGCGGACGTCGAACTCGGTGATCTCCCCGCACACCTCGACGTCGATCTGCTGGGCGACCTCGCCAGCCAGGCCGGAGAAGATCCGGCCGAGCTTCTCGGTCAGCGGGATCCCTGGCCGGACCTCCTCGGCGATCACGCCGCCCTGGACGTTGACCGCGTCGGGCACCAGCTCGCCCGCGAGCGCGAGCCGCACCGAGCGGGCGACCGCGATGCCGGCCTTCTCCTGCGCCTCGTCGGTCGAGGCGCCCAGGTGCGGCGTGGCGACGACGTTCTCCAGCTCGAAGAGGGGGCTGTCGGTGCACGGCTCCTTGGCGAAGACGTCGAGCCCGGCGGCGGCGACGCGTCCGGACTTCAGCGCGTCGTACAGCGCGGGCTCGTCGACGATCCCGCCGCGCGCGGCGTTGACGAGGACCAGGCTCGGCTTGACCTTGGCCAGCTCATCGACGCCGATGAGGCCCGCGGTCTCGGGGGTCTTGGGCAGGTGCACCGACATGAAGTCGCTCTCGGCCAGCAGCGTGTCGAGGTCGACCAGGCGTACGCCCATCTGCGCGGCGCGGCCCGCCTGCACGTAGGGGTCGTAGGCGATGACGGTCATCCCGAAGGCGGCGAGCCGCTGCGCGACCAGCAGCCCGATCCGGCCGAGGCCGACGATGCCGACGGTCTTGTCGACCAGCTCGATGCCGGTGTACTTCGACCGCTTCCACTCGCCCTGCCGCAGCGCGGCGTGGGCGGGGGAGATGTGGCGGGCCGCGGCGAGCATCAGCGCGACCGCCAGCTCGGCGGCGGAGGTGATGTTGGAGGTGGGCGCGTTGACCACCATGACGCCGGCCTTGGTGGCGGCCTGGACGTCGACGTTGTCCAGCCCGACGCCGGCGCGGGCGACGACCTTGAGGCTGTTGGCCGCGCCCAGCGCCTCGGCGTCGACCTTGGTGGCCGAGCGCACCAGGATCGCGTCGGCCCCGGGCAGCGCCGCGAGGAGCTCGGCGCGGTCGGCGCCGTTGCAGTGCCGGATCTCGAAGTCGGGCCCCAGCTCGGAGATCGTGGCGGGGCTGAGCTCTTCGGCGATGAGTACGACGGGCTTGGTCACAGGGCGTTCTCCGGTCGGGCGGCGGTGTCAGGCAGCCCGTACTCTACGGCCCCGCTCAGTCCTGGACCGCCTCCGTCCCGCCGGGCGGAAGATTCCAGGTCCAGGCGTAGGCGGGATCCTCGACCGCCAGCCCCGCCTCGCCGAGCTCGAGCGGGGCGAAGGTGTCGACCATGACCGCGGACTCGGCGAAGAACTCGACGCCGAGCGAGGCCTCGATCGCCGCGGGCTGCGGCCCGTGTGCGTAGCCGCCGGGGTGGAGCGAGATCGACCCGAGCCCGATCCCCGAGCCCTTGCGCGCCTCGTAGTCGCCGGCGACGTAGAACATCACCTCGTCGGAGTCGACGTTGGAGTGGTAGTACGGCACCGGCACCGACAGCGGGTGATAGTCCACCTTGCGGGGCAGGAAGTTGCAGACCACGAAATTCCACCCCTCGAAGACCTGGTGCACCGGCGG
Organism: Nocardioides sp.; assembly: GCA_039812025.1. GTDB lineage: Bacteria > Actinomycetota > Actinomycetes > Propionibacteriales > Nocardioidaceae > Nocardioides. The sequence goes on from JBDHZS010000069.1 coordinate 3,135, forward strand.
TGGCTGATGCACCTTGCCGGTGATCGGCATGTAGTCCTCGACGTTGAACGTGTACGGATACAGGCACCCGTCCCAGCCGACGACGTCGAAGGGGTGGGTCGCGTACGTCATCACGGTCCCGACGATCTGGCCGCCGGTGCGGTGCTTGACGTGCACGTCGACCTCGCGCGGCGCGCCGGGGCCGAGGTCCAGCAGCTCTGCGGGGCCGTGGAGGTCGCGTTCGGAGTACGGCGCGTGCTCGAGCAGCTGCCCGAACCGCGACAGGTAGCGCTTGGGCGGGTGCACGTGGCTGTTGGCCTCGATCGCGTAGAGCCGGCTCGGCTCGGCGGGGACCCACCGGTGGGTCGTCGTCCGCGGGATCAGGACGTAGTCGCCCTCGCGGTAGGGGACCGGGCCGAAGACGGTCTCCACCACGCCGCTGCCCTGCTCGATGTAGACGCACTCGTCGCCGATCGCGTTGCGGTAGAGGACCGACGGCTCGGTGCCGGTGACGACGTAGCAGATCCGGACGTCATTGTTGCCCAGCACGAGCCGGCGTCCGGTGACGGCATCGGTGCCCGTTCCTGTGCCTGCGGCGGATCCTCCGTTGCCCGGGCCGAAGTCGAGGTCGTGGAGCTTGAGGTGGCGGGCGTGCAGCGGGTGGTTCGGGGTCCGGGTCAGGTCGCCGACCTCCCAGGCGCGGGCGGCCGTCAGCGCCGAGGGCACCCCCCGGTGGTAGAGCAGCGCCGAGTTGGAGCTGAAGCCCTCCTCGCCGACGAGCTCCTCGTAGAACAGCGCGCCGTCCGCGCCGCGGTGCTGGATGTGCCGCTTGGGCGGGATGTCCCCGAGAGCGCGGTAGTAGGGCATCGTTTCCCCCTCGGTATATTCCTGAGCGTCCGATAATCGGGACAATAGTGGGTCTAAGTCCGATTATTGTGGTTCCTGTTACATTACCTCCCGTGTCAACATCTTCCGCCGTGCTGCCCGAAGCGTTCACCGGTTTCCTCGACGACGCCGCCACGTTCCCGCCGGGGAACGCCCCGGTCGCGCAGGCGGTCGCGGACTTCGAGGCCCGCGCCGGGGAGTGGTACGCCGACTTCGTGTCGTCGTACGTGTGCACCGACGTCGGCATCCCCGGCGTCACCGCGGTGGCGGGCGGTCCCCTGCGGCTGTCCGTCCTGGTGACCGGGGGAGCGGGTGCGATCTCCGGCGCCTGCCGGCTTGTCGCGCGCGGAGGCCACGAGCTCGCCGGGCTCGAGGTCGCGCTGCGCGACCTCGACGACCTGCCCGGCAACGCCCGCCGTACCGTCGCGGCCCTCGACGCCGCCCTCGCCGAGGGGCTGCTGGAGGAGGAGACGCCGGTTTACGTCGAGCTGCCGCCCGGCATGCCCACCGGCGGCTGGCTCGCGGCCGCCGACGAGGTGGCGATGGCCGGGCTGCGCGTGAAATACCGCACCGGCGGCGTCGAGGAGCACCTCTTCCCCAGCCCCGCGGAGCTGGCCGCGTGGATCTCCGCGGCGCTGGACCGCGAGACCCCCTTCAAGTGCACCGCCGGGCTCCATCACGCCGCCCGCAACACCGGCGACGGCGGCTGGGACCACCACGGCTTCCTCAACGTGCTGCTCGCCACCCTGCACGCCTTCGACGGCGCCTCGGACGCCGAGGTGGCCGAGGTGCTCGCCGAGCGGGAGGCCTCGGTCCTGGTCCAGCACGCCGATCTCGACGAGCTCGCCCGCGGCCGCCGCTGGTTCACCTCGTTCGGCTGCTGCGCGGTGCTCGACCCGCTGCGCGACCTGGTCTCCCTCGGGCTCGTGACCCCGCCCGCGGGGGCGTCGGCATGACGCGGACCTGGGTCCCCGGCGCCGCCGGATCGTCGTACGACGTTGACAACCTCCCGTACGGGATCTTCTCCCCGGCCGGGGCGGCCCGGCGCCGCGTCGGGGTGCGGATCGGCGACTTCGTGCTCGACCTGGCGGCGCTCAGCGAGGCCCGCCCCGGACGCGTGGCGGCGGCCGTGTGGCGCTCCGGGTCGCTCAACGCCTTCCTCGCGCTCGGCGCCGACGTGTGGGCGTCAGCGCGGGAGTGGCTCACCGTCGTACTCACCGACGAGCGGCACCGCGCCGCCGCCGAGCCGCTGCTGCGCCCGCTCGCCGAGGTCGAGCTGCACCTGCCGATCGAGGTCGGCGACTACGTCGACTTCTACGCCTCGGAGCATCACGCGGCGAATGTCGGGCGGATCTTCCGGCCCGACGCCGAGCCGCTGCTGCCCAACTGGAAGCACCTGCCGGTCGGCTATCACGGCCGCGCCGGCACGGTCGTCGCGTCGGGCACCGGCATCGTCCGGCCGTGCGGCCAGCGCAAGGCGCCGGCCGACCCCGCACCCGCCTTCGGCCCGTCGGCGCGTCTCGACATCGAGGCCGAGCTGGGCTTCGTCGTCGGCGTCGGCACCGCGCTGGGGGAGCGGGTGGCGACGGCCGACTTCGCGCGGCACGCGTTCGGGGTCGTCGGCCTCAACGACTGGTCCGCGCGCGACATCCAGGCGTGGGAGTACGTGCCGCTCGGCCCCTTCCTCGGCAAGTCCTTCGCCACCTCGATCAGCACCTGGGTGACCCCGCTCGCCGCGCTCGACGCCGCGTGGGTGCCGCTGCCCGGGCAGGAGGACCCGCCGGTGCTGGACTACCTCCGCGTCGAGGAGCCGGCGGGGCTCGACATCGCCGTGGAGGTCGAGTTGAACGGCGAGGTGATCGCGCGCCCGCCGTACTCGGCCATGTACTGGTCGCCCGCGCAGATGCTCGCGCACACCACGGTCAACGGCGCCAGTGTCCGCACCGGGGACCTGTGGGGCTCGGGCACCATCTCCGGGCCCGACCCCGGCGAACGAGGGTCACTGCTGGAGCTGTGCTGGGGCGGGAAGGAGCCCTTCGTCGCCGGCGGCCGGGAGCGGACGTTCCTCGAGGACGGCGACGAGGTGGTGCTGCGCTACACCGCACCCGGCACCCTCGGCGGCCGCATCGCACTGGGCGAGGTCTCCGGCCGGGTCCTCCCCGCCCGCTGAAACGCCGATTCGTCTGCGGCTTCGCCGGCTGTTTGAGCGGGCGGGTCGCAGACGAATGGGGTCGTCGGCCGGTTTGCTGTCCACAATCTGGAAGCGCACTCGAACCTTCTGTATCTCTTCCGCCGAACCGTTCTCGCGTGGAGAAGATGCGTTCACTCGGGCCGACGCAGTTGCTCGGGCGAGACTGCGCAAGAGGAATGGGACGTGGGTCCCGCTGACCCGCCTTGTCATCCAGGAGCCACCGTGCGAAGGTCGAAACCACTGGGGGACTGTGGACATCGACGAGGACGATGGACACCAACGGGAGGACATGGGCCAGATGGGACGGCTTGCTTGGAAAGCTACGGGTTCTGCACCCCGCATCAGGGCTGCCCGTAGCTCCGCACTCGAGATCGCCGTGTTCAGGCGAGCACCTGTCGCAATCGTGCTGCCTCTGCTCCTGATTTCCGCGGGTTGCGGGGCGAGCGGCAGCGACGAGGCACTATCGCCGACCGCAACTCCCGAGAGCCAGACGACGGCACCCAGCGACGCGTGGGACGTCAATGCCTGGAGGCCAACCGTCGAAGTCACGCCTCTTTCGCTGACCGACGAGGAGAAGCAGGATCTCCGCGAGGAGTGGCTCGAGAAGACGGCGACAGAGATGGACGTCGTGGAGCCTCCGGCCGTCGACTTGGTCCGCTGGACGACCCCGGGCGACGACTACGGGGATGCCGTGGGCTCCTGCCTGCAAGAAGCGGGGTTCGATGCCGCGTTCGACGGGCTCGGCGGCTTTGACTATCCAGAAGGAATCCCAGAGTCCCAGGATGCGGCGCACAACCTCGCGTGGTACGAGTGCAATGCTGCCTACACCCTGGACCCGAGGTATTCGCAGCAATGGACCGACGATCAGCTTCATGTTCTTTGGGAGTACTGGGAGACCTTCTACGTGCCATGCTTGGAGGCCCACGACGTCGTCGTCGACCTGCAACAACGTCCGAGTAAGGATGCGTGGGTCTCGCGATTCAACACGCCCGACAGAATTAGCTGGTGGCCATCCGACAGCTTGGCGGCACTTCCAGACTCGGAACGGGAGAACGTACAGGCGGTGTGTCCGGACTATCCGCCGGCGGCGGTGTTCTACGGTTCGGAGTCGTGAGCAGATCGCGAGTCCTCGGGCCGTTGGCGGCTGTGGGACTGTCATTGCTGGTAGCGGTAGCGGCGTTCTGGGCCGGCCGAGTGACCTTGCGTCCGCAGGAAGTCGACGCACAGGCATCGCGCTCGTTCGTCGACGTGGAGGTCACACACGACAAGCTCGGAAGAGTGCTGACCGTCTCGACAACCGTGCGGCGCCAGAAGGCCCCGCTCGTGGTCAACCCGCTGGCTGGAGTCGTCACGGCTGCCGCAGGCGACGGAAAATACGATGCGGGCGCCGTGCTCTACCGGGTCGGAGCTACACCGGTGGTGCTGATCCAGGGCGGCGTCCCGTTCTGGCGCGATCTCGGTGATGGCGCACAGGGTCGCGACGTGGCGCAGGTCGAGCGGTTCCTCTCGGCCCAGGGCTTCGCGGTGACCGTGGACGGCAGGTGGCTGTCGAGCACGACCTCGGCGATGAAGGCGTGGCAGAAGTCGATAGGCGCGCCGGAGACCGGGACGCTGGACCTGGGCGAGATGGTCGCCGTACGACGATTCCCCGTGGCCGTTGACGTTGACGAAGAGAAGCTGTGGCCCGGAGCGGTGCTGTCAGGTGGCGAGTCGGTCGTGAGCGTCCCCCGCGGGGAGCCGTCGTTCGTGATGGAGCTGACCGAGTCCCAGGCAGCGATGATCCGGTCGGGCACACCCGTGACGATCCAGTCCGACGGGGACGACTGGCGTGGGGTCAGCGGTGACGTCAAGGAGTCGGAATCGGGCTTCTCCATCCCGGTGACCGCACCGTCCGGGGGTGCGCCCTGTCGCGCGCAGTGCGACCGCCTGCCGGCGTCGGACCAGCTCACACTCCTGACCGAGGTGGCGGTGCAGGAGCCCGCATCCGGACCGGTGGTGCCCGTGGCCGCGTTGTCGACCAATCCGGACGGATCGACCTCGGTCGAGGTCGTCGCCGAAGACGGGAAGGTTCGCGACGTCGGGGTGACCGTGATCGTCGTCGCCGACGGGTTGGCAGTCGTCGACGGCATCGAGGCAGGCGAGCGGGTAAGGGTCTTCGGTTCGGATGAACCCTCACAGGCGGCGTCGGAGGCTCCGTGAGCGAACGGCACGCCGGGCCTGCGGGCGAACTGGCGATCGAGGGGCTCCGGTTCCGGTACGGACGGCGCGGACAGGAACTCTTCGAGGGGCTGGAGCACACCTTCACCCCTGCGCGCGTCACCGCGATCACGGGACAGTCGGGACGTGGGAAGTCGACCCTCCTCTACGTGCTCGGGTTGATGCTCTCTCCGTCCCAGGGTGCGGTGTTGATCGGGTCGACCCGCGCGTCGGACCTGCCCGACCGGGCGCGCTCGCGGCTGCGCGCCGACCGCATCGGATTCGTGTTCCAAGACAGCGAACTCGATCCCTCACGGCCGATCCTGGCCTCTGTCATCGAGCCGGGCCTCTACGCCGGTCACTCGCACGCGGAGCTGGCAGCGCGCGCCCGGGATCTGTTGTCACACTTCGGCCTGGCAGAGCGGGCCGACCACCGACCCGGGCAGGTCTCCGGCGGGCAGGCTCAACGAGTCGCGGTGTGCCGCGCATTGATCAACACGCCGTCGATCGTGCTGGCCGACGAACCGACCGGAAACCTCGACCCGGACAACGCCCGCCTCGTGATCGACGCACTCGTCGATGCCTCCCGTCAGGGCCGCACAGTCGTCATCGCCACCCACGACCCGACCGTCGTCGCCCGTGCGGACGAGGTGGTGGCGCTGTGAGAGTTCGGACCCTGATGCGTGAAGCCGCCGCAGCCGCGAGGTCCTCTTTGGTGCCGACGCTGTTGGTCGGCCTGGTCGTCGGTGCCACCTGCCTGGCCCGCTGTTGACGGTGGGACGGCAGGCTGCGGCCGAGGACGCGCTGCGTGCGCAGCTGGCGGGACCCACAGCGCGCACGCTGACGCTCACCGTGACGGGCAAGACCGAGGCGATCAATCCGCCGGTCGTCGACCTGGTCGCCGGTCTCAGGGGGACGGACGCCGTCCTGGCCAGCGAGCTCCCCGTCGATGCGCACAACGGGGTCCTCGGCGCTGGATCGCCCCCGGTCTCGGTGGTGGCGCTCCACGGCACGGTCGACCGAGCCATCGCGATCACCCAGGGCCGGATGCCAGGCGCGGGCGAGGTCGTCGTGACCGAGCACACGATGCGGGTGCTCGGACTTCGCCGGCCCATCGGGTTCCTGGAGACCCGGGAAGGAGATCAGTGGGCGATCGTCGGGAGCTTCACCCCCCGCAGCCCGTTCGCCGACCTCGACTCGATGGCCGTCACCGCGGCAGATACCTCCGCGCAGGCCACCCTCGCCGGGGCCAGCTTTCACCGGCTCCGTGTCGTCGCGGACGATGTCGCCCACGTGGCCGCGGTCCAGGCTGCGACCCTCTCGATCGTCTCCCCGGACCCCAGCAGGATCCAGGTCGAATCCGCGCTCACCGCCGCCACCACCGGTCGCGAGGCTGCGGCGACCCTGCTCGGATTCGGGCGATCACTGCTCCTCCTGATCCTGGGCGCCGGGGCGTTCTTCGTGGCAGCGGTGGTCCTGGCCGACGTACTGATCCGCCGTCGCGATCTCGGACGTCGTCGGACCCTCGGCATCACCCGCACGGACCTGGTCCTCCTGGTCGCGCTCCGGACGACACTGCCCGTGACCGTCGGTGCGCTCGTCGGCGGTGCGGTCGGCTGCGTCGCCGTGTGGCGCTCGACCTCGTATCTGCCCGTCGAGTTCGCGGTCGGCGTCATCATCCTCGCGACCCTGACCGCCCTGGCCTCCTGCTTGCCTCCGGCGATCTATGCGGCACGCCGCGATCCGGTGGCCGTCATGCGCACGCCGTGATCGCCGCCTGAACGCCACGCCGCCGGGGTAGTCCCCAACGTTCTGCAGGGGTTACTCGTGCGTAACCCCTGCGAAACGTTGGGGACTACCCCGGCGGGAGGGAGGAGGAGTACGGCGGGTGCCGGCCAGCAGGTCAGTTGCGGGCGGAGCTTCCCTCAACATAATCCGAGTCGTGGGACTTGACCCACGCCATCAGCTTGCGCAGCTCGCGGCCGGTGGCCTCGATCGGGTGCCGCTCGCCCTTGGCGCGCAGCGCCTTGAACTCCGGCGCGCCCGCGTCCTGGTCGTTGATGAACCGCTCGGCGAAGACGCCGTTGCGCACGTCGTCCAGCACGGCCTGCATGTTCTCCTTGACGCGGGCGTCGATCACGCGCGGGCCGGAGACGTAGTCGCCGTACTCCGCGGTGTCGGAGACCGACCAGCGCTGCTTGGCGATGCCCCCCTCGTACATCAGGTCGACGATCAGCTTGAGCTCGTGGAGGCACTCGAAGTAGGCGACCTCGGGCTGGTAGCCGGCCTCGGTGAGCACCTCGAAGCCGTACTGCACCAGCTGCGAGGCGCCGCCGCACAGGACCGCCTGCTCGCCGAAGAGGTCGGTCTCGGTCTCCTCGGTGAAGGTGGTCTTGATGCCGCCGGCGCGCAGGCCGCCGATGCCCTTGGCGTAGGAGAGCGCGAGCGGCCAGGCGTCGCCGGTCTCGTCCTTCTCCACCGCGACCAGGACGGGCACGCCGCGGCCGTCGACGTACTCGCGACGCACCAGGTGGCCGGGGCCCTTCGGCGCGACCATGAAGACGTCCACGCCGTCGGGCGCGGTGATGTAGCCGAAGCGGATGTTGAAGCCGTGGCCGAAGACCAGTGCCTTGCCGGCGGTCAGGTTGGGCTCGACGGACTCCGCGTAGAGCCCGCGCTGCACGTGGTCGGGGGCGAGGATGACGATCACGTCGGCCTCGGCGGACGCCTCGGCCGGAGTGAGCACCCGCAGGCCCTCGGCCTCGGCCTTGGCGCGCGAGGCAGAGCCCTCCTTGAGGCCGACCCGGACGTCGACGCCGGAGTCGCGCAGGGACAGCGCGTGCGCGTGGCCCTGGCTGCCGTAGCCCAGCACCGCGACCTTCTTGCCCTGGATCAGGGACAGGTCGGCGTCGTCGTCGTAGAACATTTCAGCAGCCACGTGGGCTCTCCTTAACAGGGTTGGGATTGCGGTTGAGATTGTGACGGCTCGCGGCGCGAGCGTCGACCCCGGGTCGGGTCAGCTGGCGGCCGGCCGGTTGGCGATCGGCACCGGGTGGAGCGTCTTCTCGCTGATCGAGCGAGAGCCGCGGCCGATCGCGACCATCCCGGACTGGACCAGCTCCCGGATCCCGAACGGCTCGAGGATCCGCAGCAGGTCCCCGAGCTTGCCCGGGTTGCCGGTCGCCTCGATCGTGACCGCCTCGGGCGAGACGTCGACGACCCTGGCGCGGAAGAGCTGTACGGCGTCCAGGATGGCGCCGCGGGTGTGGGCGTCCGCCCGCACCTTGACCAGCAACAGCTCGCTGTGGACCGTCGAGGTCTCCGACATCTCGACGACCTTGATGACCTCGACCAGCTTGTTGAGCTGCTTGGTCACCTGCTCCAGCGGCGAGCGCTTGACGTTGACCACGATGGTCATCCGGGAGATCTCGGGGTGCTCCGTCGGGCCGACGGCCAGCGACTCGATGTTGAAGCCGCGCCGGGAGAAGAGGCCGGCGATGCGCGCGAGCACGCCCGGCTTGTCCTCGACCAGCACCGACAGGGTGTGGCTGCTCACGTCAGTGGTTCCTTCCTGCTTGCTTCGCGCCCGATGCTCAGTGCTCTTTGGTGAGCTCGCAGTTCGAGCGCAACCTCACGGTCGGCGGTCGGCTGCGGATCGACGCGCTCTCTCGCTTCGCTCACAAGTCGTCCTCGTCGAACTTCGGCGCGATGTCGCGCGCGTACTTGATGTCGTCGTTGGAGGTGCCCGCCGCCACCATGGGCCAGACCATGGCGTCGCGGTGGACGCGGAAGTCCACCACCACGGGCTGGTCGTGGATGGCCATGGCCTTCTCGATGGTCGCGTCGACGGCGTCGGGGGACTCGCAGCTCAGCCCGACGCAGCCCATCGCGTCGGCCAGCTTGACGAAGTCGGGGATCCGCCGATCGGGGCCGGTGTGCAGGTCGGTGTTGGAGTAGCGCTGGTTGTAGAACAGCGTCTGCCACTGCCGGACCATGCCCAGCGACTCGTTGTTGATGATGGCGACCTTGATCGGGATGTCGTTGATCGCGCAGGTCGCCAGCTCCTGGTTGGTCATCTGGAAGCAGCCGTCGCCGTCGATCGCCCACACGGTCCGATCCGGCTGCGCGACCTGCGCCCCCATCGCCGCCGGGACGGAGAAGCCCATCGTGCCCAGGCCGCCGGAGTTGATCCAGGTCCGTGGCCGCTCGTAGGAGACGTACTGGGCCGCCCACATCTGGTGCTGGCCGACCCCGGCGACATAGATCGAGTCCGGGCCGGCGATCTCGCCCAGCCGCTCCAGCACGTACTGCGGCGCGAGCGAGCCGCCGTCCGGGACGTCGTAGCCGAGCGGGTAGCGCTGCTTGACGCCGGCGCAGAAGGCGACCCAGCCCTCGTAGTCGCCGGTGCGGCCCTGGGCGGCGGCCGCCTCCAACTCCGCGACCAGGTCGGCGATCACCTCGCGGGCGTCGCCCACGATCGGGACGTCGGCCTTGCGGTTCTTGCCGATCTCGGCGGGGTCGATGTCGGCGTGGATGACCTTCGCGTGCGGGGCGAAGGAGTCGAGGTTGCCCGTCACCCGGTCGTCGAAGCGCGCGCCGAGGCTGATGATCAGGTCCGAGCGCTGCAGGCCGGCGACGGCGGCCACGGTGCCGTGCATGCCCGGCATCCCCAGGTGCTGCGGGTGGCTGTCGGGGAAGGCGCCGCGCGCCATCAGGGTGGTGACCACCGGGATCCCGGTGAGCTGGGCCAGCCGGGCGAGCTCGCGCGACGCGCCGGCGCGGATCACGCCGCCGCCGACGTAGAGCACCGGCTTGCGCGACTCGAGGACCAGGCGCGCGGCCTCGCGGATCTGCTTCGCGTGCGGCTTGGTGACCGGGCGGTAGCCGGGCAGGCTCAGCGTCTCGGGCCAGGAGAAGGTGGTCCTGGCCTGCATCGCCGACTTCGCCACGTCGACCAGCACCGGCCCGGGCCGCCCGGTGGCGGCGAGGTGGAACGCCTCCGCGACCACCCGCGGGATCTCGGCGGGGTCGGTGACCAGGAAGTTGTGCTTGGTGACGGGCATCGTGATGCCCCGGATGTCAGCCTCCTGGAAGGCGTCGGTCCCGATGGCCGCGGCGGCCACCTGACCGGTCACGGCCACCATCGGCACCGAGTCCATGTGCGCGTCCGCGATCGGGGTGACCAGGTTGGTCGCGCCCGGGCCCGAGGTCGCCATGCACACGCCGACCCGGCCCGACGCCGAGGCGTAGCCCTGCGCGGCGTGGCCGGCGCCCTGCTCGTGGCGTACGAGGATGTGCCGGATCCGGGTGGAGTCCATCAGCGGGTCGTACGCCGGAAGGATCGCGCCTCCCGGGATGCCGAAGATGTCGGTGGCTCCGGCGGCCTCCAAGGAGGCGATCAGGCTCTGGGCGCCGGTGATCTCCGCGCCGGGGGCGGGCTGACTCATGTCGGTTCCTCGTGGGTTCTGCGGTGGGACGGGCAACAAAAAACCCCTCGGCCAGCCTAGGCAACGAGGGGTGACGCGCGGGGTGAGAGGCCTGCTCTACCTCACGCGTCGGGTGCGTACGAGAATCTCTGCGCGCATGCGCCCTACGCTCGCCGCCCGAAGGCCGTGCCGTCAACCCAGCCTATCCGTCGTCCCACCATCCGAGACTCGCCGTCCCACGATCGGCAGGTCGCCGAGGCCTTGCGAACTTCCTCAATCTCCCGCGCGCCGCGTGTTCCGGAGGGGCGACCGGCGACGTAATGTGCCGAGTAGGAGGGCTTCGCACGGGTTTCCGGGCTGGCGTGCGGGCTCGGGGCCGGAGGGTCCAGTGGCAATCAGTCCGAATGTCGGAGGGGTAGTGAGAACGTTGAGTCGATCACGACTACGCAGGACGGGCCCAGTCTCGGAGCGGGCCTCGGTGCGTGTCTCGCTGGGGGTCTCGGCGACCGCGCTGGCCACGGCCGTGGCCATGGCCGTGATGCCTGCGGCGAACGCTGCACCGTCGGGGCCGTCGGACACGGCTGACCGGATCCCGGTCGAGGTCGCCAAGATCGCCGCCGACGCCACGAAGATCACGGGGCTGCCCGACCGGGTCAAGGGACGGGTGCCGGTCTACGTCCAGTTCGCCGGAGTCGGCGCCGCCGGAGCTGCCGAGCAGCGCGGGGCGAGCGCGGGGCTGGACCGTCGTACGAGGGTCCAGCGGCAGGCGACGAGCGTGCGCGCGACCGCGGAGAAGGTGGACGCCAAGGCCGAGGAGCTCTACGTCACGACCAACGTGCTGCCCGGGGTCGCGCTGCTGCTCGACCAGGAGGGCATCGCGGCCGTCGCCGAGCGCGACGACGTCGTGAAGGTCTCGAGGATCATCCCGAAGACCGCCGGCAACGCCAACGTGGCGTCGTTCATCAAGGCCGCGAACGCCTGGCAGAAGACCGGCGGCATGGGCAAGGGCGTCCGCGTCGCCGTCATCGACACCGGGCTCGACTACACCCACGCCGACTTCGGCGGAGCGGGCACGCCCGAGGCGTTCGAGGCGGAGGACCCGACCAACCGCCGGTGGGTGCAGGAGCTCACCAAGCTGGGACGGGCCAAGATCGCGGGCGGCTTCGACTTCGCGGGCGACGCCTACAACGCCGACCCGGACTCGCCCGACTACAGCCCCATCCCGCTGCCGGACAACAACCCGTTGGACTGCAACGGCCACGGCACGCACGTCGCCGGCACCACGCTCGGCTACGGCGTCACCGCCAAGGGCAAGACGTTCACGGGCAACTACGCCAAGCTCGACGCCACCAAGCTGATGAAGATGGAGGTCGGCCCGGGCATGGCGCCGGCGGCCAAGGTCTACGGCTACAAGGTCTTCGGCTGCGACGGCTCGACCAACGTCGTCGGCCAGGCCCTGGACCGCGCGCTCGACCCCAACGGCGACGGCTACTTCGACGACGCGGTCGACATCATCAACATGTCGCTGGGCTCGTCGTACGGCGCCGTCGACGACCCAGAGAACGCGCTGGTCAACGAGCTGACGAAGTACGGCGTGCTGTCGGTCATCTCGGCCGGCAACGAGGGCGACCTCACCGACGTCGGCGGATCGCCGGGCAGCTCGGTCAGCGCGCTCACCGTCGCCAGCAGCGTCGACGCCTACCAACTGCTGGACGGGATCGGCGTCAACGAGCCGTCGGCCCTGGCCGGGGACTACGCGGGCCAGACCTCCATCGCCTACGACTGGACCAGCGACCCGGTGACCGGCGACGTCGTCCCGCTCTCCGACGCCAACGCCGACGGCTGCAGCCCGCTGTCCGACGCCGACGCGGCCGCGGTCGACGGCAAGGTCGCCTGGCTGACCTGGGACAGCAACGACTCGACCCGGCGCTGCGGCTCCGCCGCCCGCGGGGCCAACGTCGCGAACGCCGGGGCGATCGGCGCGATCTTCACCGGTGACGTCACGCCGTTCGCGGCCGGGATCTCCGGGGTCGCCACGATCCCGGTCTTCCAGCTCACCGCAGGCGCCACCGAGGAGCTCGAGGCCGCCGCGACCGCCGGCGACCTCAACGTGACCTTCGACGGCGAGCTGCTGGCGAGCGTGAAGGACATGGACGAGTCGATCGTGGACAACATCTCCGGCTTCACCTCGCGGGGGAGCCACGGCAGCCTCGGGTCGGTCAAGCCCGACGTCGCCGCGCCGGGCGACTCGATCGCCTCGGCCGCGGTCGGCACCGGCAGCGGCGCCATCTCCAACTCGGGCACCTCGATGGCCTCGCCGAACGCCGCCGGCGTCGCCGCGCTCATCAAGGGCAAGCGGCCCGGTTGGGGGCCGCTGCAGCTCAAGGCCGCGGTCGTCAACAACGCCCGCCACGACCTCTTCAACGGTCCGGACCGCAGCGGCGACCGCTACGCGCCGGCCCGGGTCGGCGCCGGTCGGGTCAACGCCCTGGCGACCTTCAACGCCCAGCACCTTGCGTATGTGCAGAAGGACAACGGGGTCTCGGCGACCTTCGGCGTCGTACCCGCTCCGATCACCGGCGGCGTCGTCACCAAGACGCGCACGGTCAAGGTGCGCAACGCGTCGAAGAAGGCCACCACCTACGCGCTGAGCTACCAGGCCGTGAACGACGCCGCCGGCGTCAAGTACTCGGTCTCGCCGGCGAAGCTCACGGTGCAGGCCGGCAAGACCAAGTCGGCCACGGTGACCATGCGCGTCACGCCCGGCGCGCTGCGCAAGCAGATCGACCCGACGATGGAGGAGACCCAGATCGGCGTCGGCCGCCAGTTCGTCTCCGACGCGTCCGGTCGGCTGCTGGTGAAGCCGGGCTCGGCCAAGCCGTTGCGGGTGGCGGTCTACGGTGCCGCGAAGCCGGTCTCCGAGACCACCGCCGCGGTCGGCGAGGACGAGATCGAGCTCTCCGGGACCGGCGTCGGCCAGGGTTCGGGGCCGTCCGGCTACGTCTCGATCGGCTCGGTGATGACGCTGGGGGCGACCAGCCCGAAGCTGCCGGCCTGCCCGGCCTCGATGCCGTGGGGCGACGGGACCTGCGTGTCCGGCAAGACCGAGCGCGGCGGCGACCTGAAGGCGGTGGGCGCCGGGGCGACGGAGGACTTCTTGTGGTTCGGTGTCGCCGCTCACGGCGACTGGGCCAACATCGGCAACAACCTCATCCCGTACGTCGACTACGACGTCGACGGCGACGAGGCGCCGGACTACGAGACCTGGGTGCAGAACTACCCGGACACCGACGTCCTGCTGGCCATCACCCAAGACCTGGACACCGGCGACATCGTCGACATGCAGCCGGTCAACTTCCTCTTCGCTGACGAGTACGACACGAACGTCTTCGACACGAACGTGATCCTGCTGCC
>JBDHZS010000070.1:0-17206 GCA_039812025.1 Nocardioides sp.
CGATCAGTGCAATGTCACATACTATAAGCGTGGACACCGGCACTGACCAGGAGCGAAAGCATGAGCAACGACCAGCGCAAGCCGTGGCACGGGGTCCTCGTGGCCACCGCGTTGCCGTTCAACGACGACCTGAGCGTCGACTACGACAGCTACGGCGAGCACGTCGGCTGGCTTGCCGCGAACGGCATGCACGGCGTGACTCCGAACGGCTCGCTGGGGGAGTACCAGACGCTCACTCCCGAGGAGCGTGCCCGCGTCGTGGCCACCGCCATCGAAGCGAGCCCGGACGGCTTCGGGGTGATGCCGGGCGTCGCGGCGTATGGCGCGTTGGAGACCCGCCGCTGGGTCGAGCACGCCGCGGAGGCGGGCGCGTCGTCGGTGCTGATGCTGCCGCCGAACACCTACCGCGCCGACCGCGAGGCGGTCCTCGACCACTACCGCGAGGCGGCCAAGGTCGGCCTGCCGATCGTGGCCTACAACAACCCCTACGACACCAAGGTCGATCTGGTCCCGAGCCTGCTCGCCGAGCTCCACGGCGAGGGACTGATCGTGGCGGTCAAGGAGTTCACCGGCGACGTGCGCCGGGCCTACGAGATCAACGAGCTCGCTCCGGAGCTGGACATCCTCATCGGCACCGACGACGTCGTGCTCGAGCTGGGGCTCGCCGGAGCGGTCGGCTGGATCGCCGGCTACCCCAACGCGCTGCCCGCGGCGAGCCTGGAGCTCTACCGCCGCGCGACCTCGGGCGACGTGGCCGACCTGGAGGCGGCGCTGCCGATCTACCGCGACCTGCACTCGCTGCTGCGCTGGGACTCCAAGACGGAGTTCGTGCAGGCGATCAAGCTGTCGATGGATCTGGCCGGGCGCAAGGGTGGCGCGAGCCGGCCGCCGCGGCTGCCCCTGCCCGCGGACCTGCGCGAGAAGATCACCCGGGACACCGAGGCCGCCCTGGCCAAGGGCTACCGCTGACCGCCACGACGAGAGGTCGAGCAACCATGGACCAGGCCGGCATCGAGACGATCGTCGCCTCCTCGGCCCGCGCGGCGACGGGGTGGGCCGCCCGCCCCCGCGCCGACCGCGCGGCCGCGCTGATCGAGGTCGCCGACCGACTCGACGAGTCGGCCGATGCCCTGATTCCAATCGGGCAGCGCGAGACCCACCTCCCCGAGGCACGGCTGCGCGGCGAGCTGAAGCGGACCACGTTCCAGTTGCGCCTCTTCGCGGAGGTCGTGGCCGAGGGCGGATACCTCGACGTCCGGATCGACACCGCCGACCCCGACTGGCCGATGGGTGCCCCGCGGCCGGACCTGCGGCGCATCCGGGTCCCCCTCGGCCCGGTCGTGGTGTTCGCGGCGAGCAACTTCCCGTTCGCCTTCAGCGTTGCCGGCGGCGACACCGCCTCCGCACTCGCCGCCGGCTGCTCGGTGATCCTCAAGGCCCACGAGGGTCACCCGGAGCTGTCGGCGGCCACCGCGGAGGTCGTGCGCACCGCGCTCGACGCCGCAGGCGCCCCTCCGGGGCTCTTCCAGATCGTCTACGACCGAGACGCCGGGGTCGCGGTGCTGGAGCACCCGACGGTGAAGGCCGGCGCGTTCACCGGGTCGATCCCCGGCGGACGCGCGCTGTTCGACCTCGCCAACGCCCGGCCGGAGCCGATCCCGTTCTTCGGCGAGCTCGGAAGCGTCAACCCGGTCTTCGTCACCGCCCGTGCCGACGCCGATCGCGGCGCGGACGTCGCGCGGGGGCTGATCGGGTCGTTCGCGATGGGCGCGGGCCAGTTCTGCACGAAGCCCGGGGTAGTGCTCGCGCCGTCGGACGGGTCCCTGATCGGGGCGCTGCGCGGCGCCGAGCTGCCACCCGCGGCTCCCATGCTCAACGAGCGGATCGCCGAGGGCTATCGGGCGACGCTGCGCGGGCTCCGCGAGCATCCGGGCGTCCGGGTCCTGGCGGCGGGCGACACGCCGTACGCCGCCGACCCCTCGCCGAGCGTCCTCCAGGTCGAGGCGTCGGCGTTCCTCGACGACTTCGACGCGCTGTCCCGGGAGTGCTTCGGGCCCACCGTGCTGGTGGTGGGGTACGACGACGAGAGGCGCCTCCTCGACGTCGCCCGGCAGCTGGACGGGCAGCTCACCGCCACCGTCGTCGGCGACCCCGCCGACGAGATCGTCCCGGACCTGCTGAGGGTCCTGGCGACCCGGGCCGGCCGCATCCTGTGGGACCAGTGGCCGACCGGCGTGTCGGTCACCTACGCCCAGCAGCACGGAGGCCCCTACCCGGCGACCACCGCGCCCTCGACCACCTCGGTGGGCACCGCGGCCATCGACCGGTTCACCCGACCGGTCGCCTACCAGGGCGTCCCCGCCCACCTGCTCCCGCCCGAGCTGCGCGAGGATGCCACCGTCCCGCGCCGCGTCGACGGCACCCTGACCCACTGACGCCCGAATCGAGGCCACCATGCGCAGCAACCGCGTCATTAGCGCCGTCGACTCCCACACCGAGGGCATGCCCACGAGGGTGATCACCGGCGGCGTCGGCGTCATCCCCGGCGCCACCATGGCGGAGCGCCGCCGGTGGTTCGGCGAGAACGACGACGAGCTGCGCACCCTGCTGATGTACGAGCCCCGCGGCCACGCGTCGATGAGCGGCACCATCCTGCAACCGCCGACCCGGCCCGACGCGGACTTCGGCGTGCTGTTCATCGAGGTGTCCGGGCTGCTGCCGATGTGCGGCCACGGCACGATCGGTACGGCGACGGTCCTGGTCGAGACCGGCATGGTCGACGTCGTCGAACCCGTCACCGCCATCCGCCTCGACACCCCGGCGGGTCTGGTGGTGGCGGAGGTCCGGGTCGAGGGCGGCCGGGCTGCCAGCGTCACGATCCGCAACGTGCCGTCGTTCGCGCTCGCGCTCGACCAGACCGTCACGGTCGAAGGCCTCGGGGAGGTCGGCTACGACATCGCCTACGGGGGCAACTTCTACGCCATCGTCGAGCTGGAGAAGCTGGGGCTGCCCTTCGACCGCGCGCACAAGCAGCGGCTGCTCGACGCCGGCCTGGCCATCATGGGCGCCATCAACGACCAGGCGCGGCCGGTGCACCCGGCCGACCCGGGCATCAGCGGCTGCCGCCACGTCTATCTGCAGGCGCCGGGCTCGACCGCCCGGCACTCGCGCCACGCCATGGCGATCCACCCCGGCTGGTTCGACCGCTCGCCCTGCGGCACCGGCACCAGTGCCCGGATGGCGCAGCTGCACGCCCGGGGAGAGCTGGGCCTGCACACCGACTTCGTGAACGAGTCGTTCATCGGCAGCACCTTCACCGGGCGCCTGGTGGCCGAGTCGGACGACCACGGCCTGACCACCGTCATCCCGACCATCACCGGCCGGGCCTGGGTGACCGGGACCGCGAACTATCTGCTGGATCCCACGGACCCGTTCCCGGCGGGCTTCCTCCTATGACCCCTGTCGCACCGGAGCAGCTCCGCGCCACGGCGGACGTCGTCGTGGTGGGCGCGGGCGCTCTGGGTGCGGCGTGCGCCTACTACCTGAGCGCCGAGGGATTCTCGGTCCAGGTCGTCGACCGGGGGAAGATCGCGGGCGGCACGAGCAGCGCCTGCGAGGGCAACCTGCTCGTCTCCGACAAGGAGGCGGGCCCCGAGCTCGACCTCGCGCTCTACTCCCACGCCCTGTGGCACGGCGAGCTCGCCGAGTACGGCCCGCTGTGGGAGTTCGACGCCAAGGGCGGGCTGGTCGTCGCGCAGACCGACACCGGCGCGGGCGCGCTCGCCGACCTCGCCCGGCGGCAGCGGGCCTCCGGGATCGAGGTGAGGGAGGTGGCCCCGGACGACATCCGCGGCTACGAGCCGCACATCCGGCACGGCCTGACCGGGGCGGCCTTCTATCCCCAGGACTCCCAGGTGCAGCCGATGCTGATGGTCGCGCACCTCCTGCGCCTGGCGCGGCGCCGCGGCGCGGCGGTCTGCACCGACACCGAGGTCACCGGGCTGCTCCGCGACGGCGACAGGGTCGTCGGGGTGCGGACGCCGAGGGGCTCGGTCAGCAGTGCCCACGTCGTCAACGCGGCCGGTCCCTGGGCCGCCGAGGTGGCGGGGCTGGCGGGCGTGCACGTGCCGGTCCTCCCGCGCCGGGGCTTCGTGCTGGTGACCGAGCCGGTGCCGGTGACGGTGCGCCACAAGGTCTACGCGGGCGAGTACGTCGCCAGCACCCAGAGCTCCGACGAGGGGCTCCAGACCTCGACGGTGATCGAGGGCACCCGCAGCGGCACGATCCTGATCGGCTCCTCCCGCGAGCGCGTCGGCTTCGACCGGACGGTCTCGGTGGCGGCGATGCGCGAGATCGCCGGGAAGTGCCTCGCGCTCTTCCCGAGCCTCGCGCGCACGAAGATCATGCGCTCCTACCACGGGTTCCGCCCGTACTGCCCCGACCACCTGCCGGTCATCGGCCCGGACCGCCGGGCGCCCGGGCTGTGGCACGCCGGCGGGCACGAGGGCGCCGGCATCGGGCTCTCGGTCGGCACCGGCAAGCTGCTCGCGCAGCTCGTCGCCGGTCGACCCGCCGAGCTGGACATGGCGCCCTTCGACCCGAACCGATTCGGTGGGGTCCGGCCGTGACGTCGCTGGAGCTCACCCTCGACGGACGGCCCCTCGCCGCGCGTCCGGGCCAGAGCGTCGGCGCGGCGCTCACCGACGCCGGCATCCGGTCCTGGCGGACCACCCGGCGGGAGGGCCGGCCGCGCGGCCTCTTCTGCGGCATCGGCGTCTGCTACGACTGCCTGATCACCGTGGACGACGTACCCAACCAGCGGGCCTGCCTGGTCGAGGCGGCCGACGGTATGCGGCTCGAGTCCGGCCATCTCGAGTCCGGCCATCTCGAGTCCGGCCATCTCGAGTCCGGCCAGGTGGAGGACGGCCATGTCGACTGACGAGCGCTTCGACGTCGCGATCGTCGGCGCCGGCCCGGCCGGCCTGACGGCCGCGGTGGCCGCCGCCCGGCACGGTCTGCGCACCGTCGTCGTCGATGCCGGCCGACAGTTGGGCGGCCAGTACTGGCGCCACCCGGACGAGGCCCACGCCGTCGAGCCACGCGGCGACGAGTCGGCCGGGCAGCACCACTGGGGCACGTTCCTCGCGGCCCGCGACGACTTCAACGCGCTGCGCGAGCGCGGCGACCTCGCCTATCTGCCGGGCACGCAGGTCTGGTACCTCGAACGGACCGGAGCCGGCCACGACCTCTACCTGACGCCGACCACCGAGTCCGGTGCCCGGCACCGCGAGAGGGTCGCCGCGACCTCGCTCATCCTCTGCCCGGGCGCCTACGACCGCCAGCTGCCGATCCCCGGCTGGGACCTCCCCGGCGTGATGGCGGCCGGGGGTGCCCAGGCCCTGCTGAAGGGCCACGGCACCCTGGCAGGCAGGCGTGCGGTGGTGGCCGGGACCGGCCCTTTCCTGCTTCCGGTGGCCGCCGGACTCGCCAGGGCCGGCGCCGAGGTCGTCGCGGTGTGCGAGGCGAACCGGCTGACGGGCTGGCTCCGCAGGCCGCTCGCGGCGAGCGGCGTACCGTCCAAGGCCGGTGAGGCCGTCGAGTACGCCGCGGCGCTGGCGCGGCACCGGATCAGGTTCCTGACGCGCACCGCGGTCACCCGGATCCACGGCGAGGACGCGGTCGCGTCGGTGACCCTGTCCTGCCTGGACGCCGAGGGCCGTCCCACGCGCGTCCGGCGCGAGGTCGACGTCGACCTCGTGGCCACGGGGTGGGGCTTCACGCCGTCGCTGGAGCTCGTGACGGCCGCGGGAGCGCGGACCTGCCAGGACGTCGACGGCTCGCTCGTCGCTGTTGTCGACGCGGACCAGCGCAGCTCGCAGCCGGGCGTCTACGTCGCAGGCGAGGCCACCGGCGTCGGGGGTGCCCTGCTCGCCGTCGCCGAGGGCCGCCTCGCCGCGGCCGCCGTCGCGGCGGACCACGGGCTGCCCCGGGACGAGCAGGCGGTACGACGCGTGCGGAGCACCGTGCACCGCCACCGGGCGTTCGCCCGGGCGATGCACCTCGCCCATCCGATCCCGGCCCGCTGGCGGGAGTGGCTCACCCCCGACACCCTGGTCTGCCGCTGCGAGGAGGTCGACTACGCGACGCTGTGCGCCGCCCACGAGGAGTTGGGCGCCGACGACTTCCGCACGGTCAAGCTCCTGGCCCGGCCCGGGATGGGGTGGTGCCAGGGCCGCGTGTGCGGGTTCGCGACCGCGGACCTGGTGGCCTGCGCGGCCGGCCGCACGGCGACCGCGGACGACCTCCGAGCGGCGGCCAGGCAACCCCTGGCCGCGCCCATCGCGCTGGGCGATCTGGCCGGCGCGCCCGCCCCGCCCCGAGACGCAGGGAGCGCCCTATGACCACCAGCCTCAACCCGCTCGACAAGCTGCGCCTGCGCGATCGCGTCGGCCAGGCGCTGCGGGCGGCGATCATCTCGGGGGAGATGCAGGCCGGGCAGGTCTACTCGGCGCCGTCCCTGGGCGCGCGCTTCGGGGTCTCGGCCACCCCGGTGCGCGAGGCGATGCTCGACCTGGTGCGCGAGAACCTCGTCGAGGTCGTCCCCAACAAGGGCTACCGCGTCACCGAGGTGAGCGAGAAGGACCTCGACGACGTCACCGAGCTGCGGCTGCTCATCGAGCCGCCCGTCGTCCGCGACGTCGCCGCGATCATCCCGGCGGCGGACTTCGGGGAGCTCCGCGACCTGGCGCAGGCCATCGTGGACCGGGCCGGCGAGGGCGACCTGGTCGGCTACACCGCGGCCGACCAGCTCTTCCACCTCAGGCTGTTGTCCTACGCGGACAACCCTCGGATCACCGACCTCATCGCCGACTTGCGGGCTCACACCCGGCTGCTCGGCCTCAGCGCCCTGCTCGAACAGGGTGAGCTCGTGGGCGTCGCCCACGAGCACCACGCGATCGTCGACGCCCTGGAGGCCCGCGATCGCGAGGCGGTGGAGCGGCTCATGCGCGACCACATCAGCCAGGTCCGCGGCCGGTGGGCCGGGTGCGCGTGAGCCCCCGGGCACGGTCGATCCGGCCGGCGATCTCGTCGAGTGCGGCGGTCAGCTCCGGCGGCTCCACGACGGTGAAGTCGGCCTCGAAGAGCAGCAGCCAGGCCGCCAGGGACGGGTAGGACCAGGAGCCGGCCTCGACCCAGCAGGAGTCCTCGTCGTGCTGGGTGACGACGCCCCAGCCGCCGACCCACCGCGCGACCTCGGCCGCCGGCGCCTGCATCAGCACCTTGGCGCGCGCCTGCTGGGTCTCGGACTCCTCCGAGGCGGGCCGCAGCAGGGTCGCGACCTGCTCGTCGGTGAGTTCGCGGGGCGTGAACCTGGGTCCGGTCGGCACCTTCGGTCGCAGCCGGTCGACCCGGAACGTGCGCCAGTCGTCGCGGTCGGGGTCCCACGCCACGACGTACCAGCGGCGCCGCCAGCACACCAGCCGGTGCGGCTCGACCCGGCGGCTGGTCTCGGCGCCGGTCTTGGAGGTGTAGTCGAAGCGCAGCAGTTCGTGGTCGCGGCACGCGCCGCCGACCGCCAGCAGAACCTCGGAGTCGACCGCGTCGGGGGCCCTGCCGGGCGCCACCGAGGTGACCTGGAGCGCGTCCACGCGGTGCCGCAGCCGCGCGGGCATCACCTGGCGGATCGTGGCGAGCGCCCGCAGCGCCGCCTCCTCGATGCCGGCGATCCCGCTCGTCGCGGTCTGGAGCGCGACGGCCACCGCCACCGCCTGCTCGGCGTCGAAGAGCATCGGCGGCAGGTCGGAGCCGGCGGCGAGCCGGTAGCCGCCCGCCGGCCCCTTGGTGGTCTGCACCGGGTAGCCGAGCTCGCGCAGCCTGTCGACGTCGCGTCGTACCGTCCGCACGCTCACCTCGAGCCGGTCCGCCAGGTCGTCCCCGGACCAGTCGCGCCGGGTCTGCAGCATCGAGAGCAGCGACAGGAGGCGTCCGGCGGGGGTGGTCATGCCCCGAATATCGCACAGGTAGAGGACAGGATCTGGCCTCTACCGTCCGTAGTGTGAGGGCAACAGCCAGACAGACCGGAGGAGCGCAATGATCGAGGCCACAGGGTTGACGAAGGACTTCGTCGTCGGCCGCCACCAGACGGTGCACGCCGTCCGCGGGATCGACCTCGCGGTCGGGCGCGGCGAGACCGTCGCCGTCCTCGGCCCCAACGGGGCGGGCAAGACGACCACGATGCGGATGCTGACCACGCTGGTCGCGCCGACCGCGGGCACCGCGCGCGTCGCGGGGTACGACGTGGAGCGCGACCCGGCCCAGGTCCGGCGCCGGCTCGGGTACGTCGGGCAGGGCAACGGCGCCGGCCACGCCCAGCGGGCCCTGGACGAGCTCTACACCCAGGGCGTCACGTTCGGGATCGCGCGGGCGGACGCGCGGCGGCGCGCGCAGGAGCTGATGGCCGGGCTCGACCTGGCGGGCAAGGAGCGCACCAAGGTCTCCGAGCTCTCCGGCGGCCAGCGGCGCCGCCTCGACGTGGCGATGGGCCTGATGCACGCGCCCGAGCTGTTGGTCCTGGATGAGCCCTCGACCGGCCTCGACCCCCAGAACCGCGCCAACCTGTGGCAGCACATCGGCGCCCTCCGGGAGGCGCACGGCATCACGCTGCTGCTCACCACCCACTACCTCGATGAGGCCGACACGATGGCCGAGCGGGTGGTCATCATCGACGACGGGCGGATCATCGCCGACGACACCCCGGAGGCGCTCAAACGACGGCACGCCGGCGACGCAATCCGGGTCTCCGCCGCCGATGCCGAGGGCGCGGCCCGGCTCGCCGAGATCGTCGGGCGGTGGGAGGGCGCGACCCAGGTCTCGGTGACCGGCGCGACGCTGACCGCCGGGGTGGTCGGCGGGTCGACCCGGATCGCCGAGTTGGTCCACGCGGCCGACGCCGCCGTCGTACCCATCGCGGACCTGCAGGTGCGGCGCCCGACGCTCGACGACGTGTTCTTGAACCTCACCGGCCGCAGCCTGCGCGAGGCCGACGCATCGACCCGGGAGGAAGCAGCATGAGTACGACGACCACCACCCCCGCGCTCACCGGGGAGCCGCCCCGCCGTTCGCTGGTGCGCGACACGACGATCGTGCTGGTCCGCGAGCTGCGGCCGGTGCTGCACGACCCGTTCTCGGTGATCTTCAGCCTGATCCAGCCGCTGTTCTTCCTCGGGCTCTTCGGCCCGCTGCTGGCCGGCAACCTCGGCGGCGGGCTGCCGGGCGGCAGCGTGTGGCAGTGGTTCGTCCCCGCGATCATCGTGATGATCTCACTCTTCGGCTCCAGCACCGTGGGCGCCAACCTGCTGTATGAGATGCAGACCGGCGCCCACGAGCGGATGCTGGTCACGCCGCTGGCGCGGTCGTCGCTGCTGATCGGGCGCGCGCTGAAGGAGATCGTCACCCTGATCGCGCAGGCGGCGCTGATCGTCGCTGTCATGCTGCCGTTCGGGTTCACGCTCTACCCGGCCGGCGCGCTCCTCGGGCTGCTGCTGCTCGCGATCATGGGTGTCGGGATCAGCTCGCTGAGCTACGCGCTCGCACTCGCCGTACGCAAGCAGGACTGGATGTTCTGGGCCGTCCAGCAGACGCTGCTCTTCCCGCTGATGATCCTGTCGGGGATGCTGCTGCCCTTGGACGGCGGCCCCGGGTGGATGCAGGCGCTCGCCAAGGCGAACCCGCTCACCTACGTCGTGGACGCCGAGCGGGCGCTCTTCGCCGGCGACGTCGCCTCCGCCGCCACGCTGTGGGGCTTCGTCGCCGCCCTGGTCACCGCCGGGCTCGGGCTTGTCGTCGGGATCCGGTCCATGCGGACCAGCGCCGATTGAGGCGCCCATGATCGGCCGAGCCGACCGCGAACCTGCGAGTTCATCGTCGCGAATCTGCGAGTTAGCTGCCGCGAATCTACGAGTACGGTGTCGCGAATCTGCGGGTTGCGGCTAGGATGACCTTATGTCGGACCTGATCAGCAGACACATCGCGCCGGTCGCGGTCGAGATGCTGGAGCACTTCCCGGGCATCGTGGTCGAGGGTGCGCGGCAGGTGGGCAAGAGCACGCTGGCAGAGCAGATCGCCGCCCCGGATGCTGTCCTGATGAATCTGGACCACGGCCACACCAGAGACGCGGCGCGGGTGGACCCCGCGGGGTTCGTCGCGCAGGCAGGCGCTCGCCAACTCGTCATCGACGAGATCCAGAGGCTGCCGGAGCTCACGCTGGCGGTCAAGGCAGCAATTGACAGCGACCGCAGGGCCGGGCGATTCATCCTGACAGGGTCATCGAGTCTGCTCCGCGTCCAGGGCACTGCGGACAGCCTGGCGGGTCGGGTGGCGCGGATGACGATGTACGGACTGAGCAGAGGCGAAGCACATGGCGTGCGGGATGACTTTGCGGCGGCCGTGACTGCGGATCCGGACAGGCTGGGCAGTGCGGCGTCTGACGCCACGAGGTCCGACTACGCGCGGATGCTCGCTGTCGGTGCCTATCCGGAGGTCCGACAGGCCTCGGAGCGCATCCGCGCGACCTGGATCGACAGCTACCTCCAAGGTGTCGTCGGCCGTGACATGTCCCAGCTGCGCAAGGAGGTGCGGCCGCCCCGGGCGATGTCGGTGCTGCGGGCGCTTGCCGGTCGGCAGTCTGCCGAGCTGGTCAAGGCGAAGCTGGCCGAGGAGACTGCCGTACCGCCCAGCACCATCACCGGATACCTCGATCTGCTCCACGACGTGGGCCTGATCGCGAGCCTGCCCCCGTGGACGCCCAACCTGGCCAAGCGCGAGGTCGGACGGCCGAAAACACTCGTGGTCGACTCGGCGCTCGCGTTGCATCTGGCGCGCCTCACTGAGGCGCAACTTCGCCGACTCGAGTACGGCGAGGCGTTCGGCGCGATGCTCGAGTCGTTCGTGGCCGCGGAGTTGCTCCGGCAACGCACCTGGTCGGCACGCCGCTTCGATGTCTTCCACTACCGTGACCGCGACGGTTGGGAGGTGGACCTCGTCCTCGAGTTCGGGGACGGGTCGGTGGTCGGTCTCGAGGTGAAGTCGGCCGTCTCCTTCTCGGCGGCTCAGTTCAAGGGTCTTGCGCGCCTGCGTGACCGTGTCGGTTCCCGATTCGTCGCTGGCGTCGTGCTGAACACCGGTGCGGGCGGCTACCGATACGCGGACCGCCTTTACGGAGCCCCTGTCTCCGCGCTCTGGGAAGTCTGACGGAGAGGTTTCCCAGCGGCGGTGGGCAGGTCAGGCGGACGCGGGCCGTACGACGGGGAGCGGGCTTGCCTCCCGCCGGTGCTGTAGCTGCTCCAGGAACCCGCCGGGCTCATCGACCGTGATGTCGAGGCGGGAGAGGCCGGCAGCCGGCCCGATCGGTTGTGTGGGATCCAGGGTGAGGGCCACGGTCGCGTCGCCCATGGCGAGGAGGCCGACGCCGGTGGCCCCGTCGATCTTGAGACTCGACCGGCCGAGGTTCGTGCGGTGCGCGGCTCGCGCGCCGGTGATCGCCGGGTAGGGGACGACCAACTCGGCGAAGATCCCGTCCCGCAGGTGCAGCCCGTCCGGGAGCAGCTCGTGGGGCCGGACCACCAGCGAGGCGTAGAACCCGAGCAGCCAGATCACCGCCCACAGGTGCAGGGCGAGCGCGATCCACACCCACGGGCCGGACGGCCACAACGCGCCGATCAGCACGTCGACCACGAGGCCCTCGACCACCACGAGCGCGATGATCATGAACAGCAACGGCCGCAGGCCCCGGTGGTAGCCGAAGGCGTCGGCGGCGCGCGCGTTGTGGCGCCCGGTGGCCCACCGTCCGAGGCACGCCATGAGGCGCGGCTCGATCAGCATCACGCGCGCCAGCTTCCGGGGCACGAGCTCGGCGAGGCCATCCTCGGCGGCCGTCCAGCCGTCGTACCCGGCCGCGCGGCCCGCCCGATAGGAGCGCGCGGCGACGATCATCCTGGAGCCCGCGACGAGGGCGAAGACCACCTCGATCACCACGAGCGCGATGACGGCGTCGCGCAGCCGCATCACCCCGCTGGCCACCAGGACGACCTCGATGAGCACGACCGCGGGAGTGAGCCAGGGGCCGATCCGGGCCATGTCTCACCTCCTTGCGTCCAGCTAACACCGTGACGTAGGGGCAAGGTCAACAAAGCCTCAGCTCGGCGCTCCCTCGGTGATGAGCAGGACGACGGTGCTGTCGGAGCCGAGGCATAGGTGGCGTGCCCGCGCGTCGCGATCCGGCCCGCCGAGGGCGACGCGGAGACCGGCCAGGGACGCCGCGCCGCAGGGTCCGGCCGCGACCCCGGCTGCGGCGAGGTCGCGGGCGGCCGCAGCAGCTTCTCGGTCGGTGACCACGGCGACACCGTCGAGGCCGTGCTGGATGTGCGGCCAGGCGAGGGCGGAGGCGGTGCCGCAGTTGAGGCCGGCCATCGCGGTGATGCCGGTCTGGACGGTGACCGGGTGCCCCGCGGCGAGGCTGGGCGGCAGGCAGGCGGCGACGTCGGGCTCGACGGCGAGGACGGCGGTCCGCCCGGTGGCCTCCGTCGAGCGGTAGTGCGCGAGGACCGCCTGGAGGAGCGAGCCGACGCCGGTTGGTACGACGACCAGGCCGACGCCCGCGCCGAGCGACTCGGCCTGTTCGTCGACCTCGACCAGGAGGGTGTCGTAGCCCTCGACGATCCAGCCGGGGATCTCGTCGTACCCCTCCCATGCCGTGTCCTGGACGAGCACCCGGTCCTCGGAGGTCTCGGCGAGCCGGTCCGCGGCCGCGACGGCGTCGTCGTAGCTGCCCTCCAGGACGGTCACCGCGGCGCCCTCGGACTCGATCGCCCGGATCGCGAGGTCGCTGACGCCGCTCGGGACGACGATCTCGGCGGCGTGACCGAACCGCCGTGCGAAGCGCGCCACGGCGCGACCGTGGTTGCCGTCGGTCGCGGTCACCAGCGTGAGCCTCTCGCCGGGGCGCGCGTCGAGCACGCGGCGGATCGCCCAGGAGGCACCCAGCGCCTTGAAGGCCGGCAACCCCAGCCGCGACGACTCGTTCTTGGCGAGGACGCGTCCGACGCCCAGCTCGGCGGCCAGGCCGGGCAGGTCGACGAGCGGGGTCGGGGCGTAGTCGCCCAGCGAGCGATGGAACGCGGCGGCGTCCGGCGAGGCCGGCTCGCACGTCCAGGTGTGGTCGCGGCGGTGGGCGGTCCATTGAGCAGTCTGCTGGGCGGTCATGATCGGGTCTCCTTGTCGGGCAGCTCCTGGCGGACCAGTTCGACGTAGAAGTCGACCCCGACCCGCAGGATGTCGTTGAAGTCGTAGTCGCGGCTGTGCAGCGGCGTACCGCCCTCGCCCGGGCGTGTGCCGTTGCCGATGAAGGCGAAGCAGGACGGCATCGCCTCGCCGTACATGGCGAAGTCCACGCTGCCCATGATCGGCGCGCAGTCCGGGTCGACCCGGTCGGCGCCCACCACACGCGTCGCCGCCTCGACGACCGTGGCCGCGCAGGCGGCGTCGTTGACCGTGGGCCGGAACTCGTGGGTGTACTCCACCTGGCACGCGGCGCCGTGGGCCTGCGCGATGCCCGCGCACAGGTCGCGGATCCGCCGTTCGAGGAGATCTTGTACGGCGGGGGAGAAGCTGCGGGTGTCGCCGGTGATCACGACGTCGGTGGGGATCGCGTTGCGCGTGCCGTCGCTGTGGATCTCGGTGCAGGACACGACGGCCGGCGTGAGCGGGTCGACGCTGCGCGCCACTACGGTCTGCAGGGCGGTGATGATCTCGGCCGCCACGACCAGCGGGTCGACCACGAGCTGGGGTGCCGACGCGTGGCCGCCTCGGCCATGGATGCGGAGGGTGAAGTTGTCCTCGCTCGCCATGATGGCGCCGGCCCGGGTGTGGAGGCGGCCGGCCTCGATGCCCGGGATGTTGTGGAGGCCGTACATCGCCGAGACCGGGAACCGGGTGGCCAGACCGTCGTCGAGCATCGCCCGGGCGCCCCGGCCGTGCTCCTCGGCGGGCTGGAAGACGAACCGGACGGTGCCGTCGAAGCCGCCCTCGGACGCCAGCCGCGCCGCCGCACCCAGCACCATCGTCATGTGGCCGTCGTGGCCGCAGGCGTGCATCACGCCGGGCACGGTCGAGGCGTGGTCATGGTCGGCGACCTCGTCCAGGCCGAGCGCGTCCATGTCGGCGCGCAGCCCGACGGCCCGGCCGCCGGACCCTCGCGTCAGCGTGCCGACGACGCCCGTGCCGCCGACTCCGCGCTCGACAGGGATCCCTAGCCCGGTCAGAATCCGGGCGACCCGCTCGGCGGTCTCATGCTCGTCGAACCCCAGCTCCGGGTGGCGGTGGAACTCGCGACGCCAAGCGCGGAGCCGCGCGTCCAGGTCGTCCCTCATGGGCCTACCCTCGCGGCTACGGGCCATTCATTGCAACGAGGACGCATCAGCGCGCCGCTCGGACCCCGCAATGCGCAACGTCATTGCGTTCCGGCCGCCATCCGCGCACTCTTGATCCATGCACCTCGACGACGCCGACCTAGCTCTACTCGCCGCGGTGCAGTCGGATGCTCGGCTTTCGCAGGCCGCCATCGGCGCCCGCGTCGGGCTCTCCGCGGCAGCTGTCAATCGCCGATTGCGGAGGCTCTCGACCGCTGGCGTGATCGACCGTACGACGGCCGTGCTTACCCCCGAGCTGCTCGGGCACCCCTTGACGATCATCGCGCACGTCGAGGCGGCCGACGAGCGCTTCCGCGCTTGAACGCCCCTGGTTCTCAGCAGTTGCGCCCTACCCGTGCACTTTAGAGCCGACTCGGCGTGTTCTGCGTGCACGTTAGAGCCGACTCCGGGGGACTGAGGGTGTCGAGCAGCTCCGCGGCCGCGCGCAGGGGGCCGCGAAGGTCCTGGTCCGCTTGATCTGGCTGCAGGTCGCACACCAACCGCGCCGTCGTGTCCAGGGCCGGGGGAACCCCGACGTCGAGTTGTGTCAGCAGCCGGGAGACGGCCAGCAGCTCGCACGCCAGCATCTCGCGGTAGGAGGCCACGGCGCGTTCGAGTTGGATCGCGCCCTGCGAGGCGAAGCTCGCGTCCTCCTCGGCGCCGCGCGACAACACGATCGTCCCGAGCGACGCCGGGCCGGCGGCGTTGCGGATCTCGGCCAGCGCGGCGCCGGCGGTGTATTCGAGCATCATGAGCCCGGACGCCCCGGCCGGACCCTCCGCCAGGAACGGGCGGAGCCCCGTGTACGACGGTTCGTTCGCGAGCCGCAGCTGGGCGTGAAGGTTCGTCGCGGACTGTGCGACGGCCAGCGTCGCCGCGTCGAGGTCGATCGCGAGCTGCGCCTGGAAGAACGAGCCGTGGTGGGTGACGGTGCCGGCCTCGGCGTCGAACACCGGGTTCTCCTGCGCCGCGTTGAGGAGCCGGTGGAGTTGCGCGTCCAGCCGGTCGAGCGCCGTGAGCAACGCGGCCTGCGTGAGCGGGTACACGCGAAACGCATAGGGATCCTGGATGCGCGCGGGCGTGGCCGAGTCGCCGAGCAGGGCACGCAGCTCGGCCGCCACCTCGGGCACGAAGGGCGCCGCCGACGCCGCCGCAGCGGCCTTCGACCACGCCGAGGGATTGGCGCGCAGCGCCAGGGCGGCGAACGCGAAGGCGACGCGTCCCGCCCGGTCGAGGCGCCGGAGCTCATCCACCGCGAGGATCGCGCGGCCGATCGTGAGCGCGTTGCTGCTGAGGAACCCGAGCGCGCTCTCGGCCCCCCAGCGGACCGGGTGGAGCGCCTCGCCGGAGGGTCGCTCGCCGCTAAGGGCGAGCGCGAGGCCGGCGAGCGCGGCGACGTCCCCGGTGCCGATCGACCCGACCGCTCCGATCTCGATGAGGTCCGCGCGGTCGAGCGCATCGGCGAGGGCCGGGGCCACGCCCGGATCGATGCCGGAGCCGGCGCGGGAGAGCTGCGCCAGCCGGGTCGCGATGAGGGCGCGCACCGTCCGAGCGGGGAGGGGCGGACCCGCATCCGTCGCGTGGCTTCGGATCAGCCGCGTGCCGTGGTCGCGGGAGTCAGTCACGAGAGTCTCCCGATTGGCCCCGACCCCCGTGGACCGCCCGTACGTCGGGGTCGACCGGGCGATCTCCGCCGCGGCGGCCGAGGTGCGCGCGAGTGCCTCGTGCACGTCGGCCCCGAGCTCGACCCGGGCGCCGTCCGCGAGCGCGACGATGTCCGCCGTCGAGACGGGACTCGACGCCGTGATGACGACGACTCGGGTCACAGCGACGCGACCACCACGTCGAGCCGCGTGCCGGCGCGAGAAGGCGCCCCGGACTCGACGTGCCAGCCGAGGTCGGCGAGCGCATCGGCGAGCGCGACGGGGGTCCGGGGGTCGGCGCCGGCGATCAGGAGGTCCCGCACCATGCGCCCCTTGGTGGCCTTGTTGAAGTGGCTGACCACGGTGCGCCGGCCGTCCTTCTCGTGGAGCACCCGCACGGTCGCCACCCGCGGCGCGAGCGCGGGCGTCGGACGCCAGAACGCGGCGTACGTGCTCGAGCGCAGGTCCACCAGCAGCCCGCCGCCGAGCCGGTCCGCGATCGCCGGGCCGAGGGCGTCGCGCCAGATCCCGGCGACGGGGCCGAGCCCGGGCAGGCTGACGCCGCCGGAGAGCCGGTACGAACCGATGCGGTCGGCGGGGCGCACCAACCCGAAGACCGAGGAGACCACCGACACCCGGGCGGCGGCGCGCCGCTTGGCGGCGGGCGGGAGCGAGGCGAACCCGAGCGCGTCGTACAACACCCCGGTGTAGATCCGGTCGGCCCGCGCGGTCGGGGCCTCGGCGAGCCGGGCGTTGAGGGCGACCAGGTCCCGCTGCGTCGGGCCCAGCCCGAGGACGCGCGCCGCCTCGTCGGGGTCGGCCGACAGCGCGGTGAGCGCCTTGATGATCCGGCTCCGGGTCTCGGTGAGCTCGGGGGAGCCCAGCCGGGACAGGTCGAGTGGGGCGCCCCGGGTGGGCTCGGCCTTGCCCTCGCTGGGCGGCAGCAGGATCAGCACACGGAGCAGCCTAGGCCCCGCGGCGCTATGGTTCGGGCATGGCCAGCAGCCGCGTGGTGCACGTCGGGGACGTGCCGTCGCACTCGGTGGCCGCCCAGACGCTGCGCGAGGGGATCGCGGCGATCCAGACCGAGCTGCAGGT
>JBDHZS010000071.1:0-16728 GCA_039812025.1 Nocardioides sp.
CCGGGCGGGCCGAGCCGGCGCGCCCGCCCGGCAGCGCGATCGTCTGGCCGGGGCGCAGGATCGCCTGGGAGCCGCTCAGGGAGCTGCGCGCCACGATCTCCTCGACGGTCGTCCCGCGGGACAGCGCGAGGGCGAGCAGGGTGTCGCCGGGGCGGATGGTGTAGGGACCCCAAGGCCGTGCCGTCGCTCCGGTCGACTGGGCCGGGGCCTGCATCTTGGCCACCGAGAACTCCGGAAAGGGCACGGTGGGGGCGAGAGCGGGCCCGGCGAGGGGGATCGGCACAGGGTGGTCCTTCCTGACGTCTCGTGTCCGCAAAGCCGTTGCGTGCGCCCGGCTTTGCCGCACTCGGCTTCCAGAGCGCGAATCTAGCGAAGACGCTGCGCGCGGTGAGGGAGCTTGCCCGGCATGGCGTGGATCGCAACGGGCTCGTGACTCCTCGGTGCCAGGCGGCTCGGTGCCGCCCCGGGGTAGCCGCAGTCGCGGGCGGGTGTCACTGTAGAGGGCGTGTCAGACCCGACCAGCACCCCGCCTACCGGTCCATCCGCCTCCGCCGTCGAGGACGACGACGCCGCAGCGCTCGAGAAGCTCGTGACAGCCTGGCTGTCCGTGCCCGAAGCGGCGCAGCTGCAGGGCATCTCGCTGTCGGCGGCGCGTGCGCAGCTCAAGGAGCGCCAGCTTGTCGGTGTGCGCCGCGGGCCGAACAAGGCGGTCTACATCCCGGCGGCGTTCGTCACCGAGGAGGGCCCGCGCCCGGAGATCCGCGGCACCGTGATCGTGCTGTCCGACGGCGGGATGAACGACGTGGAGTTGCTGCGCTGGCTCTTCACCCCGGATGACACGCTGCCCGTTCCAGGGACGCCGATGGACTGCATCCTGGCCGGTCACAAGACCGAGGTGCGCCGGCGCGCCATGGAGACCGCCTTCTGATCCGGGCGCTCGGGCCGCGGCCGGCCGGTCCCGGCGATCGCCTCAGGTGGTCCGCGCGGTCGCCAGCAGCGTGAGCTCTTCGAGCGCCGCTCGCCCTTCGCTCGACAGCCCACGCACCGCCGCCAGGTGCTCCTGCGCCGCCCGGGTGCGCTCGGCGATCAGGTCTTCGAGGGAGTCCAGCGCGCCGCTGCCGGCGATGAGCGCGCGGAGCTCTTCGACGTCGGTGCCGGTCAGGTCCTGGCGCCCGAGCCCGGACTGCAGATGCCGCGATTCGGTCGGCGCGGTCGCGGCCAGGGCGAGCGCGACGAGCACGGTGTGCTTGCCTTCGCGCAGGTCGTCGCCGGCCGGCTTGCCGGTCTCCCCGGGGTCGCCGTAGACGCCGAGCACGTCGTCGCGCAGCTGGAAGGCCTCGCCGAGTTCCAGCCCGTAGGAGGAGAGCCGGGCACGGTCGGACGGGCTGACTCCCGCGGCGTCGGCACCGATGAGAAGCGGCTGCTCGACGGAGTACTTGGCGCTCTTGTAGCGCACGACCTTGCGCGCGACATCGACCCGCTCGGCGTGGCCCAGGTCGTCCCAGCCCCGGGCCGAGTGCAGGATGTCGAGGAACTGGCCGGCCATGAGCTGGGTGCGCATGTCGTCGAAACAGCGTCGCGCGCGGGCCAGCTCGGCGTCGGGCAGGCCGCTGGTGGCGATGATCTCATCGGTCCACACCAGGCACAGATCGCCCGCCAGGATCGCCGCCGCCTGGCCGAAGCGCTCCGGCTGACCGAGCCAGCCCAGCCGGTCGTGACGATCCGCGAAGTGCACGTGGGCGGTCGGCGCACCGCGCCGCACCGCGCTGTCGTCCATGACGTCGTCGTGGAGCAGCGCCGCCGCCTGAAAGAACTCCATCGCCGTCGCGGCTCGCAGCGCGCCGGCATCGTTCGTGCCGCCCAGGCCGCGATAGCCCCAGTACAGGAAGGCGGCGCGCAGGCGCTTGCCGCCGTTCAGGAGCGCGGTGATGACGTCGAGCAATGCCACGCCGTCCTCGCCGAGCTCGGCCAGGACGGTGCGCTGATGCCGCAGCTGCGCCGCTATCTCCGACTGGACGCGACGGCGCAGGTCCTGCAGGCCGCGTGGTTGGGTCACAGTGGGTCCTCCCGGATGATGGTGCTGGCAGCCTACGGTGTGGGGCGTTGGCCTAGGCTGGCGGATATGGTGACGCGGCGCCACTCGACTCCAACATCCATCCCAGCACTGTTGCGAGCCAACGAACCTGCCTTCAGCTTCGAATTCTTCCCTCCCAAGGACGACGCCGCGGAGGTCGCCCTGTGGGAGTCGATCCGGCGTCTCGAGCGCATCCACCCGGCCTTCGTATCGGTCACCTACGGCGCCGGTGGCAGCACCCAGGAGCGCACCGTCCGGGTCACCGAAGGCATCGCCACTGCGACGACGCTCACGCCGGTCGCCCACCTGACCTGCGTCGGAGCCTCGGTCCGCCAGCTGCGCAAGGTGATCGGCAGCTATGCGGCCGCCGGCATCCACAACATCCTCGCGCTGCGCGGCGACCCGCCCGGCGACGCGCGGGCCCGGTGGGTCCAGCATCCGCAGGGTCTGGCCCACGCGGAGGACCTGGTCCGGCTCATCGGCACGCTCGGAGACTTCTCCGTCGGCGTGGCCGCCTTCCCCGATGTCCACCCCGAGTCACCGGACCTGGCGCACGAGGTGGAGATCCTCGTGCGCAAGGCCGATGCCGGCGCGCAGTACGCGGTGACCCAGATGGTGTTCGACGCGGACTCCTACCTGCGCCTGCGGGATCTCGTGGCGCGGCGGCGGGACCTGCCGATCGTGCCGGGCGTCATGCCGGTCACCAACTTCGCGCAGATCGCCCGGATGTCCGAGCTCATGGGCACTCCCCTTCCGGCTGCGGTGGTCGCGCGCCTGGAGCCCCGCGCCGACGATCGGGCCGCGGTGCGTGCCGAGGGCGTCGACATCGCCACCGAGCTCGCCACCCGCATGCTCGCGGAGGGCGCGCCCGGCGTGCACTTCATCACGATGAACCGGTCGACGGCCACCCTGGAGGTGCTCGGCAACCTCCTGGAGGTGCGTGCGCTGCCGCTGGCCGCGCCGCCAGTCTGAACGCCAGGTCGCTGGAGCTCCGGCGCCCCAGTCGAATGCCGCTGAACCGGGCGTT
Source organism: Nocardioides sp. (assembly GCA_039812025.1). Lineage (GTDB taxonomy): Bacteria > Actinomycetota > Actinomycetes > Propionibacteriales > Nocardioidaceae > Nocardioides. The sequence continues at coordinate 3,102 of JBDHZS010000071.1, forward strand.
CCGCTGGGGCGCCGATGCGTGGGTGGACCTTGTCGGTGCCAGCAGGTATGGTCTTCGCATCGAACAGATGTTCGAGGCCTGTTCGAGGCGAATCCTTGGCCGAATTGCGTCCAGTGAGGGGTCCTGTCATGCGCGAACACGATGTCTGCACACATATGCGCAGATATGACGAAGAGGTGGCGGTGCGCACGAGCGCGGAGCATCCCGGCGAGGAGCAGCCGGAGGCGTTCGTGTGGCGAGGGCGTCTCTATGCCGTGCATCTCGTGCGCGACCGATGGGTCCAGCGCCGCCCGTGGTGGCGGCTGGCGTTCCAGGCCGGAGCCGACGAGGTCGAGCCGCCTGCTCGGCGCTCTGGAATCCGGCGTGCCTCCGGCGAGGCGAAGGGTGGATCCGCCGCGGCCGGGGAGAGTATCGAGGAAGACATCTGGCGTGTCGAGGCGGCGATCGGCCGTGCCGCCGACGCCAGATCGCTGGCCGGCTTCGGCATATACGACCTCGTCCGCTCCAGCGCCGGCTGGCGTCTGGTCTCCGTCGGCCGATAACGCCGGACATGCAGATGAAGCCGGACATGACAGTGGGCAAGCGAGACAGACATAGGGGACGGGGATGACTCAGATGATGTCCTTCGTGGATCGGAAGGCCGGCCTCGACAGGCGCCGAAGCGACGGCCGCCGGGCACAGGCGGCCCGGCGCAGTGGCGAGGACCGTGCACTGACCGGCGACGTCGGGGCCGGCCTCGACTTGCTGGACCGAGCCACGGGCAGCCTTGTGCAGGCCTATCAGGCGCAGACGACGACCGACCGCTACATCCATGCCCACCTCGGGGCGCAGCGAGCGGCGGCGGCGCTCATCGTGGCGCGGTCCGCTCAGGCCGGCCGTCGCGGCCGGGACGGCAAGATCGCCGGCGTCTGGGATTCCCTGCGGCAGGTGGCCCCGGAATTCGGAGAATGGGCGGAGTATCTCGCGCTCGGCGGGCGCCGGCGCCTGGAGTTCGAGGCGGGCGGTCCTCCGCCGGTGTCGCGGGAGGCGGACGATCTGCTTCGGGGGGCCGAGACCTTCCTCGGGCTGATCCGCGCCGCACTCGGCCTGCCGGTCGGCCACGGCGAGGCGCCTCTGGCATTCACCCGGCCAGACCCGCTCGCGGCGCAGCGGAGGGGCCGCGCCGCGAGCGAAGAGCAGTGATGAGCGATCGACGAGAGGAGACGGCATGACGACACTCGGCGAGGTCATCGAGGTGTTGGAGGAGCTCTTCCCGCCGGAGCTCGCGCAGTCCTGGGATCGGGTCGGGCTCGTCGCGGGAGATCCTGAACAGCCCGTCCACCGGGTCCACTTCGCCGTCGACCCGACGTTGGCCGTCGTCCAGGAGGCCATCGACGCCGGTGCGGACCTGCTCGTCACGCACCACCCGCTCCTGCTGCGAGGCATCCACTCGGTGGCGACGACCCACGCCAAGGGGGCGACGGTCACCGCGCTGATCGTCGCGGATCTCGCGCTCTACGTCGCGCATACGAACGCCGACAGCGCACCGGTCGGGGTCAACTCGGCGCTGGCCGCCGTGTGCGGCGTGCCGCGGACCGAGCCGCTGACGATCAGCGAGGGTGTCCCGATGGGGCTCGTCGGCGACCTTCCGGAGTCGATCTCGCTGGCGGACTTCGCTCGCCGGCTGGCGTCGCGGCTGCCGGTCGCGCCGGGCGGAATCCGGGTCAGCGGCCCGCCGCAGGCGCCGGTCACGCGCGTCGCGCTGCTGGGCGGGGCCGGAGACACGCTCTTCGAGGCGGCTCGGCAGGCCGAGGCCGATGTCTACGTCACCTCCGACCTGCGTCATCATCCTGCGCTGGAGGCCGCCGAGGAGGCGGCGACAAGACGGCCGGGAGCCTCGATGGCGGAGCGCGGCACGCCCTATCTCGTCGACGCCGGGCACTGGGCGACGGAGTGGCCGTGGCTGGATCGGGCGGCGCGGGACCTGAATGGGCTGCTCGCCCGGCGTGGCGCTAGCGTGGACACCCACGTCAGCACCCTGTGCACCGATCCGTGGACTTTCGTCGTCGGCGCACAGCCGGAAGGAGACCGTCCGTGAAGGCCGATCCCGGCAGACAGGCCCGTCTGCTCGACCTCGCCACTCTCGACACCCGCACCCGTCAGCTCGACCATCGGCGGACGCACCTGCCCGAGGCCGCGCGCTACGACGACGTCGCGGCGCAGCTCGACGCAGTGGACACCGACCTCCTGCGGGCCCGCACCGCCCACGACGATCTACAGCGCGAGATCGCCAAGGCGGAGTCCGACGTGCAGGTCGTGCGCAATCGTGCGGCCCGCAACCAGGCGCGGCTCGACAGCGGCAGCGGCAGTGCCAAGGATCTGCAGGCGCTCCAGCACGAGCTCGTGTCCCTGGGCCGTCGCCAGGCCGAGCTCGAGGACGTCGAGCTGGAGGTCATGGAGCGCGCAGAGGGGCTCGAGGCCCGGGTCGACGCGCTCGCCGCCCGGCGCGAGGCGCTCGCCGAGGTCGTCGCCGAGGCGGCGCGGGTGCGCGACGTCGCCCTGGGCGAGATCGCCACCGAGGCCGACGCCATCGGGCAGAAGCGCGTGGGCGTCGCCGCCGATGTCGGCGCCGACCTGCTCGCGCTCTACGAGAAGATCCGTGCGCAGACCGGTGTCGGCGCCGCCGAGCTCGATCAGCGCCGCTGCGACGGCTGCCGTCTCGAGATCCTGGGCGCCGACCTGCGGCGGATCGCCCAGGCGCCGGAGGACGAGGTGGTCCGCTGCGAAGAATGCCGCAGGATCCTCGTGCGGACGGAGCACTCCGGGCTGTGACCGCCCGTCGATTGATCGTCGAGGCCGATGGCGGCTCGCGGGGCAACCCGGGCGTTGCCGGATTCGGCGCGCTCGTCCGCGACGCGGCCACCGGCGACGTTCTCGCCGAGCGGGCCGAGCCGCTCGGGCTGGCGAGCAACAATGTCGCCGAGTACACCGGTTTGATCGCCGGCCTTCAGGAGGCCGAGCGGATCGATGCCAGCGCCGCGATCGAGGCGCGGATGGATTCCAAGCTCGTCGTCGAGCAGATGAGCGGGCGCTGGAAGATCAAGCACGAAGACATGCGCCGGCTGGCCGGCGAGGCCAAGGTCGTCGCCAAGCGGATCGCCGACGCCGGGGGAGTCGTCGTCTACCGCTGGGTGCCACGCGAGCGCAACAAGGCGGCCGACGCGTTGAGCAACGACGGCATGGACGGCAAGAGCGTCACGCGGCGGCCCTGGGAGCGGGCAGGAGGGTCCTGCGGCGACGAGACCCGAGGCGAACCGACTGCCGAGCCCGAGGATGTGCCGACTGGCGAAATGGCGGGCGAGCCGACAGGCGAACCTGCGCACGAGCCGGCCGCAGCCACGGCCCGGCGTCCGCAGCTGCCGAGGCGACAGGCTCCGCAGCTCGGTCCCGGCACCCGTATCGTGCTCGTCCGTCACGGCGCCACCGACGCGAACCGGGACGGGCGCCTCGCGGGCCGCCCGGCCGCGGGAGGCGACGTGCTCGACCTCAACGCCGAGGGCCAGGCGCAGGCACGCGCCGCGGCCGACGGCGTGCTCGCGTTTCTCGGCGAGGGCTGTCGTGCGCAAGGGGACTCACCGGTTCGTGTGCTGTCGTCCTCCTTGCTGCGGGCGCATCGCACCGGGCAGCTCGTCGCCGCGCGTTTCGGCGTCCGCTGCGTCAGCGACCCGGATTGGGACGAGCAGGATTTCGGCGAGTTCAACGGTCAGCTGGTCAGCGCGCTGACCGCATCGCACCCCGAGCTCCTCACGGGGCTGCGCACCGATCCGCGGGCCACCTGCCCAGGCGGTGAGAGCTACGCCGACCTGGCCGAACGGGTCGGTCGCGGTTTCGACCGCGAAGTCGCGGCCGGTGGCACGGTCGTCGTCGCCACCCATCGCATGCCGATTCTCGCCGTGCTGGCGCGCGTGCTCGGGATCGATCTGGAGCATGTCTGGCGGTTCGGCATCGCACCCGCGTCGCTGACGTCCGTGCGGGTCTGGGAGGACGGCGCGGCCCTCGTCGAGTTCGTCAACGACACCGCGCACCTGCGCTGACGGATGCTGACGGATGCTGACGGACCGGGCGGTGATCAGGGCGCCTGGACGCGCAGGGTCCACGGCGCCGCGGGACGGGCGGGCTCGACGAGCTCGACCGCGAAGTCCCGCGCGAGGCCGCCGGCCAGGGCCGCGGGCGTCCGGGCATCGAGCCCGAGCTGGCAGATCGAGCGCGTGACCAGCCCACGAGTGTGCTTGGCCCCATGCGTCGCCCCCGGTACGGCGATATGGACCCATCGCGACGCCTGGGCGCCAATGGGACGCCAGGCGGCGACATAGTCCGATGACCGGCAGTCGACGATGAGTCCCGTGCCCGCTGCCCGCTCCAGCGCCTGCGCCATCGGGGCGCGCCACAGCCGGGCGAGCGTGGGCGTTCCCGGGACGGCGGTGCCCATGGCCAGGCGATACGGCGCCACGGCGTCACGCAGCCGCAGCGCCCCGTAGAGCGCGCTGACGATGACGATCCAGCGCGTCGCACGGGCTCGTGACGGCCCGGTCAAGGTCGCGAGCCCCAGCGCGTCGTAGAGCACGCCGGTGTAGAGCTGGCCGGCGGGCACCGCCGCGGCCTGCGCCAGCCGGGTGTTGGCGTCGACCTGCTCGCCCAGGCTCTCGGGCAGCCCGAGCGCGCGAGCGCCTTCGATGCCGCCGCCGACGTCCGCGAGGGCGGTCGCGATCTGGGCGCGCGTCGCGCTCAGCTCCGGGAAGGACAGGCTGTCGGGGCGCATCGGGGCACCCCGTCGGCGTGGCGCCTTGGTCTGCGACGGCGGGAGGAGGATGAGCACGCTCCTAAGGTAGGGACATGACTCCGGGACCGTTCAGCCCGCCCTCCGATCCAGCGGATGCGGACGGGGTCCCGCTGCGCGATCTGGCCGTCGCGTTCGGTGCCATCCGGATCGAATTCGGTGTCCCGGGGGAGTTCCCCGAACTCGTGCTGGCCGAGGCGATGCAGGCCGCGATGTCGGTCCGGCGCCCGTCCCGCGACGAGACGAGCATCGAGTTCGTGACGATCGACCCGCCGGGCAGCATGGATCTCGATCAGGCGATGGCACTGGAGCGGGACGGATCCGGCTACCGGATCCGCTACGCGATCGCGGACGTGCCGGCTTTCGTGGCGGCGGGCGGAGCCGTCGACGAGCAGGCGCGGGCGCGAGTCGAGACGCTCTACCTGCCCGACGGGCGCAGCCCGTTGCATCCCACGGTGCTTTCCGAGGACGCCGCGAGTCTGCTGCCCAATGTCGACCGCCCCGCCTACGTCTGGGACCTGCGGCTCGACGAAGCGGGCGAGACCACCGGCGCCGAGGTGTATCGCGCCGTCGTGCGCAGCCGCGCCCGCCTCGACTACGCCGGAGTGCAGGCCGATATCGACTCCGGGGCCGCACCCGAGAGCCTGGCGCTGCTCGCCGAGATCGGCGCCAAGCGACTAGCGCTGGAGTCCTCCCGGGGCGGGGCGAGCCTGCCCATGCCGGAGCAGGAGATCGTCACGGACGGCAATGGCGGGTACCGGCTGCGCTACCGTCCGCCGCTGACCACGCAAGAGTGGAACGCCCAGATCTCCCTGACCGCCGGCATGGCCGCGGCATCGCTCATGCTGCAGGGCGGAGTCGGGATCCTGCGGACCATGCCGGCACCGGACTCTGCTGCGCTGCAACGATTCCGCTGTACCGTGCGGGCGCTGGGCGCACCGTGGTCACCGGAGCAGAGCTATGGCGCGTTCCTGCGCAGCCTGGATCGCGAGGATCCCCGCCATCTGGCGATCATCCACGAGGCCCGCACGCTCTTCCGGGGCGCGAGCTACACGCCGTTCGACGGCAGTCTGCCCGAGCAGACCGTGCATGCCGCGGTCGCGGCGCCATACGCCCACGTCACCGCGCCGCTTCGGCGCCTGGTCGACCGGTTCGGGCTCGCGATCTGCGCGGCGCTGAGCGCCGGGGAGCCGGTGCCCGAGTGGTCTCGTCTGGCGCTCGCCGAGTTGCCGGCACGGATGCGCGCGGGCGATCAGCGGGCCGCGTCGATCGAGCGCGCCTGCACCGATGCTGCCGAAGCCGCTGCCATGTGCGGGCGCATCGGGGAGGACTTCGACGCGACCGTCGTCGACGACCGCGGCGAGAAGGGCGTGCTCGTCGCGCTGGCCGACCCGGCCATCGTCGCGCCCTGCACGGGCACCGGTACGCCCGGTCAGCGCGTTCGCGTCCGCCTGGCCGAGGCCGACATCGACAAGCGGACGGTGCGTTTCGAGATCACGGGCTGACGTCGGGCAGGGAGCCTTCGACCGGCCGCGTCAGCGCCTCGAGGATGGCGGGCAGAGTCCGCCGCGCGAGCGCATCGCCGTCGTCGTCGCCGTCGATGAGGCTTCTCACGGCGCTGCGTTCGACGACTCCGTAGAGCACGTCGATGAGGTCTTCGGCCGGCACGGCGGGCTCGCGGCCGGCGCGGCGCAGCACGGCTAGGACGGCTTCGACGGTGCGCTGCCACTGCCGGGTGCTGAGCTCGATGAACATCGCGTGCGCCCGGGGGTCACGCATCGCCGCAAGGCGGAGCTCGGTGTGCAGGAGGTAGTGCACGCGGCCGAGTGGCTGGGCGCTGAAGTACTGGGCCAGGACGGCCGGCAGATCGTCGCAGGAGCCGGCTGCCCGGGTGGACAGCTGCGCGAGGGTGTCGAGGATCTCGTCGCCCTCTCGATGCAGGACGGCCTCGATGATGGCGTCCTTGTCGGTGAAGTTCGAGTAGAACGCGCCTCGGGTGAATCCTGCGGCGTCGCAGATCTCTTCGACTGTCGCCGCGAACACGCCGCGGGCGATGAAGACACGCTGTGCCGCGTCGAGGAGGCGAGTCCTCGTCGCCTGGCGCCGCGCCGACAGCTGGCGCACGTTCGGGCCGGCTGCCGCCAGCATCCGTGCGCTGCGACGGGTCATGACGAACCTCGGCTCCCGAATCGGGCACGTTGCGAAGACCTGGGCGAAAGGACTGGATATCGGTGAATCGATTGACATCCTGTGGTCGGATGATATCGGATACGTTGTTGTATCGAAAACGTCGATGTATCGGCTTGTCGACGTGGATCCGTCTGTAGACGTGCCTGCCGGCCGATGTCGGTCGCACATCGCAGACGCCGTCGAATACCACTGTCGTCGTGGGTCATAGGTGATCGTGCCGGGATTCGGCAGGACGGTTCGCCCGCGATTCCCGGCGACATTCTCTCGATATCCAGTCCCGGGGGGAGCTGTCCTGTGTCACCTGCGCTGTTCGCCCTCGGGCGCGTCTGCTTCCGTCATCGCCGCAGGGTTGTCATTGTCTGGTTCGTCCTGATTCTGCTGTTAGGTGGCTTGACTGCCGCCTTCGGCAAGGGCACCAGTGAGGTCTATTCGGTGCCCGGCAGCGAATCCCAGGAGACTCTGGACGACCTGAACGGGCGATTTCCCGAGATCGCCGGGAGCAGCGGGCAGATCGTCGTTCTCGTCGAGCCCGGAGAGCGAGTCGGCGCCGCCGGGCCCAAAGGCGCCATCCAGCATGCCGTCGGGGCCCTGCGAGACGTGCCGGGCGTGGCTGCCGTCACCGATCCGTTCGCCGAGAACATCAGTGGCGCGGTCAGCGCCGACCATCGCGCCGCGGTCGTCACGGTGCAGTTCGAGGGAGATGCTCAGGCGGTCACCAGCCAGACCAAGGACGCCATCCAGGCGGAGGCGAGCGCTCTTCGCGGCCAGGGCCTGACCGCCGCGGTCGGCGGGCAGGTCTTCGGCAACGCCGCGCCCACGATGAGCTGGATCGAATCGCTCGGGCTGGTGCTGGCGCTCGCCGTGCTGCTCGCCTTCTTCCGGAACTGGAGGGCCGCCGCGGCGCCGCTGGTCACCGCGGTCTTCGCATCCGCGGTCACGGGACTGGCCCTCCTGCTGGCCACCGCGGTCGTCGCGCTGACCGGGACCGCGCCGATGCTCGCGCTCATGCTGTGCACCGCGGTCGGGATCGACTACTCGCTCTTCCTGCTCTCGCGCTATGTGGAGAACCTCAACGACGGCATCGACGGCGCCGAGTCCGCGGCGCGGGCGACGGCGACTGCGGGTTCGGCCGTCGTGTTCGCGGGATTCACGGTCATCACCGCTCTGACGGGGCTCGTCATCGTGGGGCTGCCGTTCCTCTCGGCCATGGGCATCTCCGCCGCGTTCGGCGTCGCCGTGGCCGTCCTGGCCGCGCTGACCCTCGGTCCGGCGCTGATGGGTTACCTCGAGGGCGCCCTGCGCCCATCCCCGACCAGCACCGCTCCCGACACCACTGACGACACCACTGACGACACTGCGGGCGCCAGCGCTGACGACACCGCGGGCGCCAGCGCTGACGACACTGCGGGCGCCAGTGTTGACGGCACCGCGGTCCCGGACCCGCACCCTCATCACGGCCGCCACGAGGCGGCGCGGCGATCGGTCTGGCAGCATCGGTGGATCGCCGCGGTGACACGCTGGCCGGCCGTGACCGTGCTCGTCGTCGCCGCGGCTCTCGCGATGTCCGCCGTCCCGGCGAAGGATCTGCGGCTTGCGCTGCCGGACAACGGAACCGCCCCCGCCACCGCGAGCGAGCGGGTCGCCTACGACCTCATCGCCGAGCATTTCGGCCCGGGCGAGAACGGCCCGCTGCTGATCGTCGCCGACATCCTGCAGAGCACCGATCCCGTCGGGGTGATGGAGGACCTGCGCACCGAGGTCGAGCGGGTCCCCGGTATCGAGCGGGTCACCCTCGCGACGCCGAATCGCAAGGCCGACACCGGCGTCATCGTCGCCATCCCGGCGACGGCCCCCGGGGACCCCGCGACGGCTGACCTCGTCCAACGGCTGCGCGACGAGGCCCCGCGGCTCGGCGCTCGGCACGACGTCACCCTGCGCGTCGCCGGCCAGACCGCGGCGCAGATCGACGTGTCCACCCGGCTGCAGGACGCGCTGCTGCCCTTCGGCATGGTCGTCATCGGCCTCAGCCTGCTCCTCCTGCTCGTCGTCTTCCGCTCCTTCGTCGTCCCGCTGACGGCCGCGGCCGGCTTCCTGCTCTCAGTCGGGTCGGCCTTCGGCGTCATCACGGCGGTCTTCGAGTGGGGCTGGCTCGCCGACGCCTTGCACGTCGCTCGCGTGGGGCCGGTCATCAGCTTCATGCCGGTGATCCTCATGGGGGTGCTCTTCGGCCTGGCCATGGACTACCAGATGTTCATCGTGTCCCGGATGCACGAGCACTACGCGCACGGTCGCGATGCTCGCGCGGCCGTGCGTCAGGGCTTCCTCACCTCCGCGGGCGTCGTCGCAGCCGCGGCGGTCATCATGGTCGGCGTCTTCGCAGCCTTCGTCCCCGAGGGCGACGCCTCTCTCAAGCCGATCGCGCTCGGACTCGCGGTGGGGGTCCTCGTCGACGCGTTCGTCGTCCGGATGATGCTCGTCCCGGCGGCACTGCAGCTCGCCGGCGACGCCGCCTGGGCGCTGCCGGAACGCCTCGGCAGATGGCTTCCGCACCTCGATGTCGAGGGGCACGGGGTGGCGCACCAGATCGCCGCCGAAGAGACGATCGCGGCCCACCCCGACAGGGTGGTCCATGCGCGCGGGCTGCGGGTCAGCGGCCCGCGCGGGGACGTCTTCACCGATCTCGACCTCGACGTCCGGGCCGGGACCCTCTGTGCGATCACCGCGGCCGAGGGCGGCGGCAAGACGGCCGCTCTGCTCGCGCTGGCCGGGCGCCTGCGCCCTTCGGGCGGCGAGCTCGACGTCGCGGGCGCGGTCGTCCCCGAGCAGCGAGCGCTCGTCCAGCGCCGCGTCGGGCTGGGCGAGTTCGCGTCGATCAACGCGCTGGACGGCGACCTCGACATCCGCCAGCACATCGCCGAACGGCTCGCCACCCGCACGATCGTGCCCTGGGCCCGCCGCCGGGATATCGACGAGGTCATCGCCACGCTGGACCAGGCCTGCGATATCGCGGCACGCACGATCGTCAGCGAAGCGAACCCCGGAGCGACCGCGTCGCATGCGGGGGCGGACACCGACCCGCATACCGACCTGGGCGCCGACACGAGCCCACCGGACGCGCAGCACGAGTCGGACGCGCAGCACGAGTCGGACGCGCAGCAGCCGGTGCTGCGGCCGGATCCGATCTTCGTCGACCCGGGAACACCGGTGCAGGATCTCAGTCGCCTGCAGCGCCAGATCCTCGCGCTGGTGCTCGCAGGCATCGGGCAGCCGGCCCTCCTCGTCGTCGACGATGCCGATCAGCTGAGCCTGCCGGAGGAGCGCGCGGGGCTGTGGGCCGTGCTGGGCTGGCTCGCGCGCACCGGCACCCGTCCGGCGGTCGTCGTGGCGTGCCGCCGGGCTCCCGGCGTCGAGGATCTGGCACGCCTCACCGGGCTGGACCGCGACGACATCCAGACCGTCCCGCTTCGATCCGCTGCCCCCGTTCCCGTCCTGGCTAGGTGACCTGACATGCCCCTCCTGCCAACGATGAGCAGCTCGGAGCTGTCGCGGCTGAGCCGTGGCCTCTTCGGCAAACTCGTCCTCATCGCCCTCATCGCGGTCCCCTCGATCTACGCCGGGCTGCTCACCTGGAGCAATCTCGATGCGGCGACCTCGCTGGATCAGGTGCCCGCGGCGGTCGTCAATCTCGACGAGCCGGCGACCGTCACCGACGCCGGCGGCAAGAAGCAGACCGTGCCGCTCGGGCGGGTGGTGACGAGCCGCCTCGTCGGGAACGACTCGGCGAGCAATCTCGACTGGGATCTCACCGATGCGTCGACGGCGCAGGCCGGCCTCGAGGACGGCACGTACTACGCGGTCCTGACGATCCCGGCGACCTTCTCCTCCGCGGCCACCTCGACGAGTGACGCGCAGACGGCGCGGCAGGCGACGATGCGGCTGGAGACCAACGACGCGACGAGCTATCTCGCCGGCAATATCGCCGCCGCGGTGAGCAACGAGCTCACCACCCTCACCGGAGACGAGCTGACGCGCAGCTACCTCGACCGGATCTATCTCGGCTTCAACTCGCTGCACACGAACATGATCAAGGCCAAGGACGGCGCCGGGCAGCTCAGCGACGGTCTCGAGCAGCTGCGCCGCGGCAGCGCCTCCCTGGACGACGGCGGCCACGACCTCGTCCTCGGTCTCGACCAGCTCTCCGGCGGCACCGGACAGCTCGCCCAGGGCACTGCCGAGCTCGCGGCCGGCGCACGCCGGCTCTCCGGCGGCGCCGGGCAGCTGGCCCAAGGCAACGACAAGCTCGCGACCGGGCTCGGCACGCTGCGCGACCAGACGGCCCAGCTCCCCGCGCAGACCAAGCAGCTGGCTGCCGGCGCCGGGCAGCTCGACGCCGGCGCCCAGCGCCTGGCCGGCGGAGCAGGCCAGCTGGCCGCCGGGCTCGATCAGGCGCGTGAGCTCATGACGGCCCTGCCAGGTCAGGCGACGGCGCTGGCGGCCGGGTCCCGGCAGCTGCTCGCCGCGGTGGACTCGCTCGGAGCTGCGGCGACCGGGCTGGCCGAAGGCGCGGACGCCGTCGCCGAAGGCGGCGCTCAGCTCGCCGACGGCGCCGACAAGCTGGCCGCCGGCGCGGGCGGCCTGGCCGCCGGCACCCGCCGGACGGCCGAGGCCGCCCAGGAGCTGAGCGCCGGCGCCGCCCGGAGCGCGACCGGAGCGGCGGAGTACACGCGAGCCGTCTCAGGCCTCGCCGGCGAGTGCGAGCAGTCCGGCGCGGACGCGTCGTTCTGCCGGCAGCTGGCGACCGTCGCGGCTCAGGGCGAATCCGTGCGGGACGGCTCCGCCGCGGTGTCCGACGCGAGCTCGGCTCTGGCCACCGGGGCCGGACAGCTCGTCGACGGCGCCGCGCAGCTCGCCTCCGGCGCGGCGCCCCTCCAGGACGGCGCGCGGGCGCTGGCCACGGGCGCGGTACGGCTCGACACCGGAGCCGAGGAGTTCGGGAAGGGCGCCCGGCAGCTCACCTCCGGCGGCGACTCTCTGGGGGCCGGCCTCACCGCTCTGGCCACCGGCGCGCCCCGGCTCGTCGACGGCGTCACCAAGGCCGCCGACGCCGCGGATGAGCTCGCCACCGGCGCCTCCGCCCTGTCGACGGGCACGGGGCAGCTGAGCACCGGGCTCGGTGCGCTGGCCACGGCGGCGCCGCGACTGACCGGCGGGATCGGTCAGTCGGCAGCTGGGGCAGCCCAGCTGTCCGCCGGAGCCGCCGAGCTGCAGACCGGCGCGACCGCGCTCGCGTCAGGTGCCCAGCAGGCCTCGACAGGAGCCCGTCAGCTCGACACCGGGGCGAAGTCGGCGGCGAACGGCGCCGCGCAGCTCTCCGACGGCATCGGTCAGCTGCGCGGCGGCATCTCGCGGGCCGACAATGGGGCGAAGTCCCTCGCCGACGGACTGGCCGAGGGCGCCAAGCAGATCCCGACCTACGACAAGGACCAGCGCGACCGGCTGGCCACCGTGGTCGCCGAGCCTGTCGGCGCGGACGGCGTCCGCCTGCACCGCGTGGCCGCCTACGGCTACGGACTGGCCCCCTACTTCGTGGCGCTCGGGCTGTGGGTCGGCGGCATGGCGCTCTTCTTCATGCTGCGCCCGGTCCCCGCGCGTGCGGTCGCCTCGACGGCGCCCTCGTGGCGGGTCGCCCTCGCCGGTTTCGCGCCGGCCGCGCTCTTCGGGGTCGCCCAGGCCGTGGTGCTCAGCGCCGTCGTCATGTGGTGGGTCGGTGTCGAGGTCGCCAGTCCGGCGCTCTTCGTCGCGTTCGCGCTCCTGGCATCGCTGACCTTCGTCGCCGTCAACCAGGCGCTGGTGGCGGCGCTGGGCTCCGCGGGCCGCTTCCTCGGGCTCATCCTCATCGTGCTGCAGCTGTCGGCCGCGGGCGCGACCTATCCGATCGAGACGACGCCCGCCTTCTTCCAGGTGCTCAACCCGCTGCTGCCGCTGACCTATGCGGTGCGGGCCTTCCGGTCGATCATCGCCGGCGGCTCGCTGCACCTGGCGCCGGCCGCGACGGTGCTCATCTGCTGGCTCCTCGTGTCGCTGCTCCTGACGATTCTCACCGCGCGCCGCGGGCGGACGTGGAGCCTGGCGAGACTGAGACCGGCACGAGCAGCCTGAGCGCGTATCCTGCTGGAGCGGATGAGTCGGCCAGGCGATCGCGTCGGTCGGGTTCCACCTCGGTGGCCCGGCCGCCGAGGAACGTCCGGGCTCCACAGGGCAGGGTGGTGGCTAACGGCCACCCGGGGTGACCCGCGGGACAGTGCCACAGAAATCAGACCGCCCGCGAACACCGGCTCCGGCCGGAACGCGCGGGTAAGGGTGAAACGGTGGTGTAAGAGACCACCAGCGCCCCAGGTGACTGGGGCGGCTCGGTAAACCCCACCCGGAGCAAGACCAGACAGCACGCGTTCGAGGGCGGCCCGCCCGAGCGTGCGGGTAGGTCGCTAGAGGTGCGCGGCAACGCGTACCCGAGATGGATGATCGCCCGAGACAGAACCCGGCGTATGACCGACTCATCCGCGCCGGTCACCTTGGTATCTCGCCGAAAGCTGAAGTTTCGGCCGACTGCTGCAGCTCTAG
>JBDHZS010000072.1:0-16538 GCA_039812025.1 Nocardioides sp.
CGACCCAGAAGCTCGCGTGGCCACCGTTGGACATGATGTGGATCAGCCCGAAGCCCACCGCGGCGATGAGTGCCTGCCGCTGGTAGCTGCCGCCGACCGACTGCGTGAACCAGCCGCGCCACACGACCTCCTCGGTGATGCCCTGCATCCCGTATCCGAGGACCAGCGTGAAGGCGACGGCCACCCAGAGCGGCTGGGAGCCCTGGGTGAGTTCTCTCTGCTCCACCAGCCCCAGCTGGGCCGTGAGCAGGATCGCCGGCACCATGATCGCGACGCTGATCGCCGTACCCAGCAACAGGGCCGGGACCGTACGTCGGTCGAACCGGATGCCCGTGACCGAGAAGGGCCGTCGGTCGAGCCAGCGGGTGCATACCGCGATCAGCAGCACCGCGGTCAACGGGATCAGGAGGATCGGGCCGGCCTGCTTCGCCAACGCCAGCCACCAGTCGCCGGCGAGGGCGTCGGCGCGGGCATCCATCGGGATGAACCGTGTGACCAGCAGCATGGGGCCATATGCCACCAGGGTCAGCGCGAGGGCGATCCCCGCTCGGAGGAGGACTCCCCACCGACCGACCGGCGGGGTCATGGCCGGTCCGTGCTCGGGCTCGCTGGGCGTCGTGATCTGCTCGTGGCTGCTGGTTGCGTTCGTCATGGCTCGACGTTATGAGTCGCGCAGGTGGCCTCGTAAGTCACCAGCGTCACGACTCCCACCCCCACTCATGACCACAGTCATGGGTCTCGATCAGCCGCCGCCGCCCGACAGCGCTTGCGCGACCGACTCGGATTCGCTCGCGATGGTCTCCTCCGACACGAGGTCGCTCGCCTCGTCGGTGAGCACCGTCGTCCACTCCTCAAGCGCCTGCGAGGCGTAGCCCGAGTCGATCAGCTCCGACTGCAGGCGGGCCGAGGCCTCGTCCACCAGCGCCGCGAACTCCTCGTTCTCCGCGAACCGTTCCGTCAGCGGGTTGCCCCGCGAGCCGGCCTCGCCGTCTTCGCTCACTCCCGACCCGAGGGTGAGGTTGTGATCCCAGGCGATGACGGTGAACAGCCCGGTGTCGGGATCGTAGGCGAGGTAGGAGTTGTTGCCGGGACCGTCGATGTCGTCGCTGTTGCCGAGAAGTTCCTCGATCGCGAGGTACTCCGCGAACGAGTCGACGTCGAGGTAGTTGCCCAACTCCGCGGCGAAGGTCTCGTCGTCGGCGTTGTTGATGAAGTCCAGGAACTCGATCAGCGGCTCGTAGGCCTCCTCGTCGGACAGGTCGTCCGGATTGGCCTCCAGATCGAACGCTTCGGTGTAGGCCGTGTAGTCGTCCCCGCGGTAGCTGTAGTCGCCGTCCGACTCCGCCTTGAAGAGCACGCCGTTGTCGTCGACGTTCTCCTCGTACCAGTTCTGGTCGTCCGGATTCTGTACGACGAGTCGCAACTGCTCATCCGACCCGTTGACGCTGAAGCGGGTGGCGCTCGCCTGCTGGGTCGCCAGACCGGCCTCGTCGAGCAACTCCAACGACACGGCTTCGTTGAGCGCGGTCTCGGTGCTGTTGCCGCGGACTGCGAAGTCGGTCTCGCCGTCGTGATCCTGGCCGTCGACGTACTCGTCGAGTTTGATGCGCCACGGGAGTCCCTCCGGTTCGTCGGGCGACAGGTCGCTGTCTGAGCCGCCGGATTGTCCGTTCAGCGCCTGGGAGAGGCCTTGGAGGGACGAGTTGCCCTTGAGTTTGATGCCCACGTTCTCATACGTCACGCCGTCGATGACCACGGTGGCCGTGATCCATTCCTTCTCCCCGGTGTCGGCGTAGGCCTGGAGCATTTCGTCGTACTCTGTCTCGTCGAATGTGACGGAGACCGAATGCACCGTCGAGCTGTCGTAGAAGCCGGTCTCCGTGCTGGCCACAGAACTCACTGAGCTGGACGAGCCGGACGACGTCGCGGTGTCCTGGGTCGATGAGGTGCCGCAGGCGCCGAGCGTGAGGATGACGGACAGTGCGGCGGCGGCCGCGGACATGCGCTTCATGAGGAAGCTCCCTTCCGAGATAGCTGGCTGCGTGAGCTCGTCACTGCGCAGGCGGATGATCGAGAGCACTCCGAGGAGCCCAAGCCCTGGCGTGAGGTGGCATAAGTCGGCGACCTTGCCCCGAGTGATGCTCCCGAACTGATCGACGAAGGCGAGGATCATATGGTGTGCGCTACCCCGACTGTTCAGGGGCTGGCCGACTCTGTTCCGGCTCCGGTGGGGCTCGCGGCCACCACTCGTGCGCGGAAGACGACGATCAGGAACAGAGCGATCCCGATCGAGGCGAGGTAGGCCAGGAACGCCCAGGCCGCCAGGGTCCACTCCTGGATGGTCATCAGCGTGATCACGCCGTTGGCCCCGACTAGCGCGAAGAACCAGGGCTCCTCGGTCCATGGCGCGCGCCACGCCTTGACGATCGTCGGCACGCCGCCGATGCCGTCCGCGAGTACGGCGAAGACCACCGCCAGCGTGGGGTTGTCCAAGGCGACCCAGACCACGATGGCGACCACCGAGGCAGCGCCGCACCCGAGGTCGAACGGGGTGATGCGCCACGGCGCGGCCTTGCCGAAGTAGGAGCAGATGAAGATCAGCGTCGGACTCAATGCCGCGGCGAGGGCGAGTACGGAGGGCAGTCCGACCCCGGCGGCGACCTGGGCGAAGAAGGCGATGTACGAGGCGGCGCCCCACAGGAAGAACGACACCCTGTTGGGGCTCACCTTCCCCTGCAGGGTGCGGAGCGCGTAGCGAGTGCTGCCGGCAAGGCCGAGGAAGGCGCCGAGGAAGACGAAGTGGGGATCGATCACGTCGTGCTACTCCGCTGCTCGGTTGATGTCGTGGGCTGCCGGGACGCCACTCTGCCAGTCGGGCGCGCTGCCCTGGAATCGGCGCGGTGAGCTGCCCGGCGGTGCTCCCACCGCCTGCTGGTGTGTACGACGACGTGTCCGCCCGTCCCGACGGGCAGCCACCACAGGTCCAGTTGCGCCCCGGGTACCGTGTCCACAGCGCGCGATCGCGCTCCCTGACCCGCCGAGTCGGCTCAAAGATGCACTCAAATCACGCCGAGTCGGCGCATCTGTGCACGTAGAACACGCCGAGTCGGCGCAAAAGTACAGGTTATCCACAGGACTGGTCCCGCAGGGCGGGGATATCCACAGCTGTGGAATACCCTGTTGACAACGCGGCCGTAGCGGAGGCGCAAGAAGACCGAAAATCGCGTGCTGATCTCCTTGGGTATCGGGCCTGTGTTCGATCCATGACCCACCGCGTGTAGACGCGGAGTCAGAACAGCGTCGGCGGGGGCGCCTCGGCCGCGAGGGCGGGCCGGGCACGAACGGGCCGGGCCTCGACCTCTTCCTCGACCCCGCCGCCGAGTCCATGCCGGCGTAGGAGGGGCAGTACGCGCGCGGCGAGCATCCGCCGGTAGTCGGCGGGGGCGTTCGCGGAGGCACCCGGGTAGAGGCGCCGATAGGCGGGGAGCAGGTCGGGGCGCTCCCGCTCGAGCCACCGCCAGAACCACTGCTTCGCGCCCGGCCGCAGGTGCAGACTGCCGAAGACGACGCGAGTGGCGCCCGCGGCACGGATGCGCGAGAGCACCTCGTCGAGCATGGTCGTGGAGTCGGTGAGGTGCGGCAGGATCGGCATGAGGAACACGGTCACCCGGAAGCCGGCCTCCGCCGCGGCGCTCACGGTCGCCAGGCGGGCGGCCGTCGTCGGCGTCCCGGGCTCCAAACTCCGCTGCAACGCGTCGTCGAACACGGCGATCGACACGGCGATCGACACCCGCACGGCCGCCGCGGCATCGACCAGCACCGGTAGGTCACGCCGCAGCAGCGTGCCCTTTGTCAGCACCGAGAACGCCGTACCGCCCTCCGCGAGCGCGTCGATGATCCCGGGCATCAATCGGTAGCGGCCCTCGGCCCGCTGATACGGGTCCGTGTTCGTCCCGAGCGCGACCGGTTCGCGTCGCCAGCTCGGACGCGCGAGCTCACGCCGCAGCACCTGCACGACGTTCGTCTTCACGACGATCTGACTGTCGAAGTCCCGTCCGGCGTCCAGATCGAGATACTCGTGGGTACGCCGCGCGAAGCAGTAGACGCACGCGTGCCCGCATCCGCGGTAGGGGTTGATCGTCCAGTCGAAGGGCATCGCCGACCGGCGCGGCACGTGGTTGAGGGCCGACCTGGCGAGCACCTCGTGGAAGGTGACCCCGGCGAAGTCGGGCGACGTCACCGAACGAACCAGCCCGTCGAGCGTTTCGAGCCCGGGAAGCGCCGAGGCATCGACCGCTCCGATCCGCTGACCCTGCCACCTCATGACATAGAGACGAACATGATTTCGAATCAATGTCAACGTCCGGCCTCGCGAGATGTCCGCGGGACGGCGTACGATGCGCGAATGCGCTACGGGTTCCTGGGGACGGGTGCGATCACGCACGCCATGGTGATTGGTCTGAGCGAAGGCGTGACGGAGCCGCCCGACATCGTGGTGTCTCCGCGCAACGCCGAGGTCGCCGCGGGGCTGGCCGCGCGCTTCCCCAATGTGACGGTCGCCCCGTCCAACGAGAGTGTGGTCGAGCAGTCGGACGCCGTCGTCCTCGCGGTCCGCCCGCAGGACGCCGAGGTCGCGCTGGCTGGTCTGCCCTTCCGCGAGGACCAGCCGATCCTCAGCGCGATCGCCGGCATCAGCGTCGAGGACGTCGCCAAGCTGGTCGCCCCGGCGACCCGGATCTCGCGGTCGATCCCGTTGCCGGAGCTCGCGCGGCGCAGCGGGATCGTGGCGATGTACCCCGCCGAAGAGGCGGCGATCGCCTTCTTCGAGCGGATCGGCACGGTCGTCGTGACGCCGTCGGAGCCCGCGCTCGACGCACACAGCGCCGTGACCTCGCTCGTCGCCGCCCACCTGGACTACCTCGACGCGGTGAGCGAGTGGTTCGCGGAGCAGGGCGTGCCGCCGCTCGACGCCCGGCGGTACGTCGCGGCGACCTTCAAGGAGACCGTGGCCGGCCTCGATGGGGACGTCCCGTTCACCGAGCTGGCCGATCGTCACGCGACCGCGGGCGGCCTCAACGAGCAGGTCCGCATCGCCACCTCCGACGACGTCCGCCGGATCACCCGCCAGGCGCTCGACGAGGTGCTGGAGCGCATCTCACCGTCGGACGACTAGAAGGATCCTAGGACTCTGCCGTCAGCCGCTGGAACGAGGCCGACAGGATCTCGCGGAGTACGTCGTGGTCGACGTCATCGAGGTTCTTGAGGTAGAGGCATCCGACCCCGGTGGTGTGCGGCCCGATCCTGGACAGCTCATCCTCGTAGGTCGCCACGCCGTCGGCGAGGTAGATCGTGGTCGCCGCCCGTCGGGCCGCGAAGCCGACCGCCGGCGACGTGCCCCCGTGGCCGGACTCGTACTTGTACTCGTACTCGCCGAAGCCGACGATCCGCCCCGTCCACAGCTCCGGGCCCAGACCAGTGATCTCCCGCAGCATCGCTTCGAGCGTCTTCGCGTCGCGGCGGCGTACCAGCGGCGTGATCGTGTCGACGTACGCCGCGACGTCCTCACCAGTCCGCTCCATGTCGGGCCTCCTCTTGATCTGGTCGCACCACGATACTTCGACATTTGTTCTAGTTGTCCTAGAACAATATAGTGAACGTGTGCTGATCCGACTCGATCCCACCAGACAGGAGCCGCTCTACGAGCAGCTCGCGGCGTCGGTGCGCGGGTCGATCGCGTCGGGCGACGTGCGCGCCGGTGAGCGGCTGCCGGGTGCGCGCGAACTCGCGGCCTCGCTCGGGGTCAACCTGCACACCGTGCTGCGCGGCTACCAACTGCTGCGCGACGAGGGCCTCGTCGAGCTGCGGCGCGGCCGCGGCGCGGTCGTCACCGCCGGCGCGGACGCCGCCGAGGCGAGCCTCAAGCACGCCATCCGGGAGGTCCGCACGGCAGCGCGCCGGCTCGGCCTGTCCGCCGACGATCTGACCGCCAGAATCCGAGAGGAGTACTGATCCCCATGACCACCTCACGCACTCTGCTCGAGCGGGCGCCCACCGCGCGGATCGTGCTCGCGACCGGAGCCATCCCGATCTTCATCACCGGGGCCGCGGCCGTCCTGCTGGCGACCTGGCGCGACGAGCTGCCGGACCCGGTGGCGACGCATTGGGGCCGGCAGGGGATGGCCGACGGCCTCACGTCGGTCTCCGGGACGATCGGGCTCGTCGTGGCCTTCGGTGTGGGGCTCGGCCTGCTCGGGCTCGTGCTCGCCCTGATCTCGAAGGTCCCGGTGCTGGTGCGCGCGTGCGCGGCCACTGGCGCCGGGGTGTCGTCGTTCGTCGTCGTCTTGGTCACCCTCTCCACCGGCGCCCAGCGCGGCCTCGCCGACGCCACCGAGGCGAGGATCCCGGGCGCCGCCATCTGGGCCGCCCTCCTCGCGGGGGCGCTGGTCGGCGCCCTCGCCTGGCTCCTTGTCCCGACCTGGCAGGTGGCTCCGGAGCCGGCCGCGGGCGAGCCCGGGCGTGCGATGGAGCTGGCCGCCGGTGAGCGCGTCAGCTGGACCCGGTCCGTCCGCAGCGCGACCCCCGCGGCGTTCGTGATGGCCGGATCGGTGCTCGTCACCGCGGGCCTGGCCGTCGCGCTGCAGGACTGGTGGCTGCTGATCGTCCCGGCGGTGCTCCTGGTCATGGTCGTCGCCCTCGGGTCGATCCGCGCGACCGTGGACGGGTCGGGCCTGAGGGTCCGCGGCGCGCTGGGCTGGCCCAGGCAGCACATCGCACTGGACACGATCGCCTCGGCGAGTGTCGTCGAGGTGCGCGCCGTCCGGGACTTCGGCGGCTGGGGCTATCGGATCGGCGTCCGCAAGCCCTTTACCGGCGTCCGTGGCTGGGTGCTGCGCTCGGGGCCGGGCCTGCTGATCGAGCGGACCGACAACTCCCGCGACATCGTCGTGGTCGACGACGCCGCGACCGCGGCGGGCCTGATCACCGCGCTCCTCGCACGCACCTAGACTGAGCGCCGTACGACGGGACGGAGCACAACCATGACGGCGCAGGCCGAGTTGACCGAGCGCATCCGCCAGGAGCTGGCCGACCAGTCCCCGGTCGAAGAGAAGCCGATGTTCGGGGTGCGGGCCTTCATGGTGGGCGACAAGATGGTCGCCTGCGCCCTCAAGGACGGCGGCCTGCTGGTGCGGATCGCCTCCGACCGGCACGAGGAACTGCTCGCGCGACCCGGCGCCGAGCAGGCGGTGATGGGGCCGAAGCGTCGGGACATGGGCCCCGGCTGGATCGAGGTCTCCGCCGAGGCGATCGCGGGCGACGAGTTATCAGAGTGGATCGGGCTCGCGTTAGCGCACAATCACGCCGTACGGCGGGCGGCCGCCAGGTGACCAGCGGGGCCGGGCTCCCCACGTTCCGCTCGCTGCAGCGCCTGGGCATCGCCACCTGGTCGATCCTCGGGGTCGTCGCCCTGGTCGTCGTGGTCGGCATCGCGATGGGCGCGATCGCGGGCATCGTCGTACCCCTGATCGTCGCGGTGATCCTCGGCACCGTCCTCGAGCCGATGGTCGAGGCGATGGAACGACGCGGCGTGAGCAAGATCCTGGCGACGGCGGCCGCGATGCTGGTCGCGATCGCGCTGACCGTCGGCACGTTCTGGATCATCGTGGCCGGGTTCATCGAGCAGCTGCCCGAGATCACCCGTCAGCTCAGGGTCGGCTGGGACTCGTTCGTCGCGTGGGGCCGCACCCTCGACATCGACAGCCTGTGGCTGGAGCGGGCACGCGCCAGCTTCCAGCACTACGCACCGAACCTCGGGCAGGGCCTCGTCGGCGCGCTCTCGAGCACGTTCACCGGGGCGATCTCGTTCATCATCGGCTCGTTCTTCGCGCTGTACTTCCTCTTCTTCGCCATCCGGGACCTGCGCGGCTTCCCCGACTGGCTGGCCCGTGTCACGGCGCTGGACGCCCGCATGGTCGCTGAGGTCACCGACGTCGCGAAGCACTCGGTGCGCGGCTACTTCCGCGGCACCGCGATCACCGCCGTCGCGACCGCGCCGATCTTCATGGTGCCGCTGCTCCTGCTGGGCGTGCCGCTGGCCGGTCCGATCTTCGTCTTCTACTTCTTCTTGTCGTTCGTGCCGTACGTCGGCGCGTGGATCACCGGCATCTTCGCGGTGCTGATCGCCTTCGGCTCCGGCGGCGCGTCGGACGCCGCCATCCTCGGCGTGACCTTCCTGATCTCCAACGGGATGATCCAGAACGTTGTCAACTCGTGGGCGCTCGGCTCCGCGCTCAAGCTGCACCCGATGTCGGTGCTGCTCGCCACGCTGGTCGGCGGCACCGTGGCCGGCCTGATGGGCATGGTGCTGGGCGCGCCGCTGCTGGCCGCGGTCGTCGGATCCCTGCAGGTGGTGCGCCGCTACTCCGAGTAGGGCTGACCGACCGAGAGCCCCTGCGAGGCGGCGAACTTGGCGGCGCTGAGCTTCTCGCCCGACTCGGTCCGGACCGTGGCGAGCTCGATGACGCCGCCCTGCGCCGCGATGCTGACCGACTCGGTGCCGATCGCGACGATCTCGCCCGGCTTGCCGGTCACATCGGCGATGCGGCGTACCGGATGCTTGGTGCTGCCGTAGACGCGGACCTTGCGGCCCGCCACCGTCGTCCACGCGCCGGGGGCGGGGTCGCAGCCGCGGATCAGGTTGTGCAGCAGGTCCGCGTGCGAGTTCCAGTTGATCTGCGCCTCCGCGTCGCGGAGCCATCCCTCGTAGCTCGCCTGGCTCTCGTCCTGCTCGACCTCGGTGTGCCCACCGGTCACGACGAGGTCGGCGGCCTCCACCATCGCCTGGACGCCTAGCGGGAAGAGGCGGTCGAAGTAGACCTTGCCGAGGGTGTCCTCAGCGCCGATCGGGACGCGCTTCTGCAGCACCACCGGGCCCTCGTCCAGCCCGTCGGTCGGCCGGAAGATGGTCAGGCCGGTCTCGGTCTCACCCTTGGCGATCGGCCAGTTGATGGAGCTCGGGCCGCGGTACTTCGGCAGCAGGGAGGGGTGGTATTGGATCGTGCCGAAGCGCGGGATGTTCACGAAGGACTGCGGTGCGAACTGCAGGACGTAGGCCATGACGGCGATGTCGACGTCGAGGGCCCGCAGCGCGTCCTCGGCCTCGGGGCCCCTGAGGCTGGGCAGCTGGAACACCCGGAGTGACTGTGCCTCGGCGGCCAGCCGGAGCGGATCGGGGCGGGCGCCGGGCTTCTCTGGCGCGCAGAAGACACCGGCGACCTCGTCGCTGCGGGCGAGGAAGGCTTCCAGGACGGCGGCGCCGAACGCCTGCTGCCCGATGATTGCGAGACGCATGTTCAAACTCGATTCGAGAGAGAGGGCGGCTCAGCCGCGGGTGTTGATCCACACGGCCTTGGGCTCGGTGAAGTTGTCGATGGCGGCGTCGCCGTGCTCGCGGCCGAAGCCCGAGTCGCGCGCGCCGCCCCAGGGCAGGCGGATGTCGGTGGGGCCGTAGGTGTTGACCCACACCGTCCCGGCCTTGAGCTGACGGGTGAAGCGCAGCGACAGGCCGATGTCCTTGGTCCAGACGCCGGCGGCGAGGCTGTAGACGGTGCCGTTGGCGATGCGGAGGGCGTCGGCCTCGTCGGTGAAGGGGACGACCGCGGCGACCGGGCCGAAGATCTCCTCCTGGGAGATCCGCATCTCGTGCTTCACCCCGGCGAAGACCGTCGGCTCCACGAAGTAGCCGGCGTCGCCGTGGCGGCCGCCGCCGGTGGCCAGCGAGGCGCCCTCCTCTTTCCCGACCTCGATGTAGCCCAGCACGCGGTCCATCTGCACCTGGGAGACCACCGGGCCCATGGAGGTGGACTCCTCGCGGGGGTCGCCGAGGCGCATCGCCTGCGCCCGCTCGACCAGGCGGTCGACGACCTCGTCGTGGATGCTCTCGTGGACCAGGATGCGCGAGCCGGCCGAGCAGACCTGGCCGGTGTTGAAGAAGATCCCGGAGCCCGCCGCTCGGACGGCCCGGTCGATGTCGGCGTCGGGGAAGATGATGTTGGCGGACTTGCCGCCCAGCTCGAGCGTGACCCGCTTGAGGTTCCCGGCGGCGCCCTGCAGGATCTGCTTGCCGACCGTGGGCGAGCCGGTGAAGGTGACCTTGTCGATGTCGGGGTGGTCGACCACGGCCTGGCCGGCGGTCCGCCCGACCCCCGGTACGACGTTGAGCACGCCCGCCGGGAAGCCCGCCTCGAGGGCGAGTTCGCCGATCTTCAGGGCGGTCAGCGGGGTCAGCTCCGCCGGCTTCAGGACGACCGTGCAGCCGCAGGCCAGCGCCGGCGCGATCTTCCACATGCCGATCATCAGCGGGAAGTTCCACGGGATGATGGCGCCCACCACGCCGAGCGGCTCGCGCACGGTGTAGGTGAGCGCGTCGGGGCCCGTCGGGATGACCTGGCCGTTGATCTTGTCCGCCATGCCGGCGTAGTAGGTCAGCGTGTCCAGTACGGCGGGCAGATCCTGGCGCCGGATCGCGGAGACCGGCTTGCCCGAGTCCAGGCTCTCCAACTGGACGAGCTCCTCGGTGTCGCGGTGGATCAGGTCGGCGAGCTTCAGCAGGAGGCCCCCGCGCTCGCTCGCCTTCAGCCTGCTCCACGGACCCTCGAAGGCCGCCCGCGCCGAGCGGACCGCCCGGTCGACGTCCTCGGCGTCGGCCTCCGCCACGCGGGCCAGCACCTCGCCGGTGGCCGGGTTGATCGTGTCGAACGTGCGTCCCGAGGCTGCGGCGACGCGCTCGCCGTCGATCAGGAGGTCGTGGGTCTGGAGGGTGACAGGGGTCGGCATCGGGGAACCTCGAATTTATGAACTGGGAAGCATATGTTGACGCCAACGGGTACGACGCGACTACTGTTCACTCGTGGCTATCCCAACGCTATTCGCGCTGGACGACGAGGGGAATATGAAACTTCCTGCCTGACGTCAGCCTCATAGATATGAACCAGGGTGCAAGTGTCGTGCGAGTGATACCTGCAGTGGGGTTCATAACCAATCCGAGGAGGTCGCGATGATCCAGGTTGAGATCGAGCCCGTCTGGCACTTCCGGCGGCGCGGTGAGACGCGCACGCTGCGCATCACGCTCGACCTGCTGGCCGAGGTGCGGGCGACGGGCAAGATCACCTCCGCGGCGGATCGGGCCGAGATCTCCTACCGCCACGCGTGGAACCTGATCGAGAAGTGGGGGCAGTTCTTCGGCACGCCGCTCGTCGTACGCCGCCAGGGCAGCGGCACCTCGCTCACCCCGTTCGGCGAGCGTCTCGTGTGGGCCGGCCAGCGGATGGAGGCGCGACTGAGACCGTTCCTCGAGAACGCCTCGCAGGAGCTGGAGACCGAGATCAACCAGATGCTGCCTGGCGGCCCGACGGTGCTCCGGGTCCACGCCAGCCACGGCTTCGGCGTGCCCCGGCTCCGCGACCTCGTCACCGCGGAGGCCGGCATCGACATGGACTTCCGCTACGTCACCAATCAGAACTCGTTGGTCTCCCTGGCGCGCGACGGCTGCGATCTGGCGGGGATGCACCTGCCGCAGGGCGAGCTGCGCCGGCGCGCCATCTCCGCCTCGAGGGGGCTGCTGGTGCCGAGCGTCCACCGTGTGATCGGCTTCGTGACCCGCGAGGTGGGCCTGATGGTCGCCCCGGGAAACCCGCTGGGCATCACGTCCGTGGAGAGCCTGCTCGCCCCGGGGCTCCGCTTCGTCAACCGCGACCCTGACTCGGGCACCCGACAGCTCTTCGACCACCTGCTCGCCCAGCACCACCTCCGCGGCGCCCAGATCAACGGCTACGAGCAGGTGGAATACACCCACGCCGCGGTGGCGTCGTACGTCGCCTCCGGCATGGCCGACGTTGCCTTCGGCGTGGAGGCCGCCGCAAGCCAGTTCGGGCTGCAGTTCATCAGGGTGCTCACCGAGGACTACTTCTTCGTCTGCCGCAAGGAGATCCTGGAGATCGATGCGGTGAAGCGCATGCTGGAGATCATGCGCGGCGAGGCCTTCGCAGAGGCCATCTCGACGCTGCCCGGCTACCGCATCAAGGACCCCGGCGCCATCAAGACGATCGGCCAGGTCTTCCGCCGGGCGGAGTAGCCGGTCGCACGACCTGGCGGTGGCCGGCGTCGAGGCGGCGGGTCCAGCCGCGGGCGTCCAAGTGCTCCAGGAGTGGGATGACGACCCGGCGGGTGGTGTCCAGGGCCTGCCGAGCGGCGCTGGTGGTGAAGGGCTGGTCGAGCGCGGCGAGGGTGCGCATCGCGAGCGCGGGCGCGGTGGGGAGCAGTACGACGCCCCCACCGAGGCGCACCAGGCGCCCGGCGCGTTCGGCCGCTGCCAGCTCCCTGGCGCCGAGGCCCAGGGCTGCGAGGTCGTTGGCCTCCGGCGCGGCGAACGGTTGCTCGGCGAGCCGCGCCTCGAGCTCGGCGACCGCGGCTTCCGCCGGTCCGAGGCCCGCGGCGCGGCCGGGCGCGCGGACGTAGCCGCCGTCCAACTCCAGCCCCGCTTCGGCGGCGACGGCGTCGAGGAGTCTGTCGGCGGGAAGGGCGAGCAGTTCGCGGGAAGCGCCGCGTGAGAGGCCGATGGCGAGCGGGTCGCTCTCGTGGACCTCGGCGACGGCCTCGGCGAGCCGGGAGGCCCACGAGGTGAGTTGGCGCTCGTCGAGCCACCATTCGGCGATGACGCGGACCCCGGGCGGCACCGGATCGAGTGCCAGGCCGAGCCGGCGCAGGTGCTCGACCGGTACGGCGCCGCGCCGGGCCACCTCCACGGCGAGGTCGCCGGCGGGGTCGAGGTCGCGGAGGGCGGCGGCTCGGCGCGCGGCGTCGCCTCGTCGGCGGAGTTGGGGTGGCTCGGCGTCGAGCACCTGGGCGCCGCCGACGATCCGGGCGCCCGGATCGCGCAGCACGAGCCGGTCGCCAACGGTCAGGGGTAGCGCGCGCTCCAGGGTCAGCCGGGCGTGCTCGGCGTCGAAGGTCCGCAGCCTGGCCCGGACGGCGGCGGTGCCGACGTGGACGGTGAGGTGCTCCGGCGCCTGGTCGAGGGCGTCGCCGCTGACCCGCCGTACGTCGATCATCTCGCCGAGCAGCCAGGTGCCGGGCCGGACGAGGGCGTCGCCGCGCCGTACGTCGTCGGTCGAGACGCCGCGCAGGTTGACCCCGACCCGGCTGACCGGGCCGACGGCGTCCAGCGGCGCACCCTGGCTCTCCAGGCCGCGTACCGTGGCCGCCCGCATCCCGGACGGGCCCAGCACGTCGAGGCGCTCACCGACCGCGAGCCGGCCGGTCGCCAGGGTGCCGGTGACCACCGTGCCCGCGCCCTTCACGCTGAACGACCGATCGACCCACATTCGCAGCCGGGCCTGTTCGGCGGGCGCGGCCTGCGCTGCGAGCACGTCGTCGAGCGCGGCGCGCAGCGCGTCGAGCCCGGTCCCGCGGGTTGCCGAGACCACGACGGCGGGGGCGTCGGCGAGCCCGGTGCCGACGAGTTCGGCGCGGGCCTGCGCCTCGACCTCCGGCACCCGATCCGCGTGGGCCCGGTCGGCCCGCGTGAGCACCAGCAGCCCGGCGTCGATGCCGAGCGCGGCCACGGCGTCACGGTGGTCATCGGACTGGGCCCGCCACCCCTCGTCGACGGCGACGACGAACATCACGACCGGCGCCGGCCCCAGCCCGGCGAGCATGTTGCCGAGGAACCGCTCGTGGCCCGGCACGTCCACGAAGGCCACATCGCGCCCCGAGGGCAGCGTCGTCCAGGCGTACCCCAGGTCGATGGTCAGGCCGCGCCGCCGCTCCTCGGCCCACCGATCGGGCTCGATCCCGGTGAGCGCCCTGACCAGGGTGGACTTGCCGTGGTCGACGTGGCCGGCGGTCGCGACGACGTACATCTCTAGAGCGCGCGCCGGAGCGCACCCAGCAGCCGGGCGTCGTCGGCCTCCGGAACGCAGCGCAGGTCGACCAGGCAGGCGCCGTCGTGGACCCGCGGGAGTACGGCGGGCTCCCCGGTCCGCAGCCGCGGGGCGACCTCGGCGGGCAGCCGGAGACCCCAGCCGGGCAGGGGTACGCCGGGCGCCCCGCCGCCCCCGACCCGGCCCTGGTGGCCCACGACCGGGACGTCGAGGGCCGCCGCGAGGGCCTCGGTCCGGTGGCGGAGCTGCTGTGGATCGGCGTGGAGCGCCTGGACCACCGGCGGCGGGGGTCCGGAGACGGTCGCCTCGAGCGCGGCGAGGGTGAGCTTGTCCACACGGAGTGCGCGGGCCAGCGGGTGCTTGGCGAGCCGGGCCACCAGCTCGGCCGAGCCCAGGAGCAGCCCCGCCTGCGGCCCCCCGAGCAGCTTGTCGCCGCTGGCCACCACAAGGTCGGCGCCCTCGGCGAGTGCGGACGCGGCGTCCGGCTCGTTGGGCAGGTGTGGATCGGGGGCGAGCAGGCCGCTGCCGAGGTCGGCGACCAGCGGCACCCCGGGCGCGGCCTCCCGCAGCTCGCGCAGCCCCACCGCACTGGTGAAGCCCTCGACCCGGAAGTTGCTGGGGTGGACCTTGAGAAGGCACCCGGTCTCGGGGCCCAGAGCGTCGGTGTAGTCGCGCAGGTGCGTCCTGTTCGTGGTGCCGACCTCGCGCAGCCGCGCCCCGGTGGAGGCGATCAGGTCCGGCAGCCGGAAGCCCGCGCCGATCTCGATCAGCTCACCCCGGCTGATCACCACCTCGCGGCCGGCGGCTAGGGCCGTGGTCGCCAGCACCAGCGCCGCGGCGCCGTTGTTGACCACCAGTGAGTCCTCGGCGGCCGGGCAGGCGGCGAGCAGCGCCTCGCGGGCGGCCGTCCCGCGCCGCGATCGCGTCCCCTCCGCGAGGTCGAGCTCGACGTCGGCGTAGCCGCTGACCTGCGACAACGCCTCCCGCGCGGCGTCGGAGAGCGGAGCGCGGCCCAGGTTGGTGTGGATCACCACGCCGGTGGCGTTGGGCACCGGGCGCAGCCTGGTCGGCCGGCGGGTGGCCAGTTCGTCGGCGATCGCCTGGGCGACGCCGTCGGGGGAGAGGTCGCCTCGCCGGGCGAGCTCCTGCACCCGTCGTACGACGTCGCGCACGGTCCGCTCGCCCAGCCGCCCCGCGGCCTCGCGTGCGGCGGGCAGCGCGAGCAGGTCGTCGGTCCGGGGGATCAGCCGCCGCGGGTCGGTCATGGATCCTCCTTAGGCCGGTGGCGGAGGCGGACGGGAATCGAACCCGCCAGGCCGAGCTGCTCGACCTCCTCGGTGTTGAAGACCGGGGGGACCACCAGGAACCCTGACGCCTCCACGCCGAGCGACACTATAGGGTCGCCGCCGTGGAGACGGAACGGCTGACCGGCTACGCCCAGGGCGGCGGCTGCGCCTGCAAGATCCCGCCCGGCGAGCTCGAGGACGCCGTCCGCGGCCTCGTCGGTCAGGCGGGCCCGGACATCCTGGTCGGGCTGGACGACGGGGACGACGCTGCCGCCGTACGGATCGAGGACGGCCTCGCCGTGCTCGCGACGGCGGACTTCTTCACCCCGGTCGTCGACGACGCCTACGACTGGGGCCGGATCGCCGCCGCGAACGCGCTCTCCGACGTCTACGCGATGGGTGGCCGGCCCGTCGTCGCCGTCAACCTGGTCGGCTGGCCGCGCGGCGTGCTGCCGATGGAGTTGATGGGCGAGGTGCTCCGCGGCGGGCTCGCCGTCGGCACCGAGGCCGGCTGTCCGGTCATCGGCGGCCACACGGTCGACGACCCCGAGCCCAAGTACGGCATGGCCGTCACCGGCATCGCCCACCCCGACCGCCTGCTCCGCAACGACGCCGCGGTGGCAGGCCTCCCGATCACGCTGACGAAGCCGATCGGCGTCGGGCTGCTCAACAACCGCCACAAGACCACCGGCGAGGTGTTTCCCCAGGCCATCGAGCTGATGACCCGGCTCAACCGGGCCGCGTCCGAGGCCGCCCTCACCGCCGGCGTGCGGGCCGGCACCGACGTCACCGGCTTCGGGCTGCTCGGCCACCTCTTCAAGATGTGCCGCGCCTCCGGGGTCGGCGCCGTCATCGACGCCGCCGCCGTCCCCGCGGTGATCGGCGCCCGCGACGCCCTGCGCGACGGCTACGTCTCCGGCGGCACCCGCCGCAACCTCGACTGGGTCCTTCCCCACCTCGATCCCGGCAACACCATCACCGAGGACGACCTGCTCCTGCTCGCCGACGCCCAGACCTCCGGCGGGCTGCTCCTCATCGGCGAGGTCCCCGGCTACCCCGTCATCGGCCACACCATCGAAGGCCAGGGCATCCAGATCCGCTGACTTGTTCAGACGGCCCAACGCTTCCTGCGACGGCGTCGTCTGCTGCATGACCGGTTCAACGACAGGAGTATTCGTGAGCCACTTCGTTCGCGCTCTTGGCGTCCCGGCTATGTGCGCAGTGGCGTTGGTCCTCGGGGCGTGCACCGGCGGTGATGATGGTGCGTTGCAAGACCCCGCGTCGCCGACCCCGTCGTCATCGGAGCCGGCTGAGG
>JBDHZS010000073.1:0-16405 GCA_039812025.1 Nocardioides sp.
CGACACGCCCCGACAACCAGCCCGACCCGCGAGAAACCGAGGCGCCGCACCCCACCCAGGGGCCGCGGCGCCTCGGCACGCCCACTTGACAAGAACCCCCTCCATAACAGTCCCCAACGTTCTGCAGGGGCTACCCACCAGTACCCCTGCAGAACGTTGGGGACTACCGCGCATGGGCGATCCGAGCCAGGGCGTCGCGGAGCAGCCGATCGGTGCGCTCGGGGGTCGACTGATCGGGGTGGTACGCCGCGTGCAGTGCCAGCCCGTCGACGAGGGCGTGCAACTCGGCGGCGACGACCTCGGCGACCCGCTCGGGGGCGTCGGGCACGACCCAGTCCGCGGCCATCCGGCACGCACCGGCGATCGCCTCGTGCGACTCGCGGAGGACCGCGGCGAGCTCCGGCCTGGTCTGGGCGAGGGCCGCGAAGGCGAACCAGATCCGCGCCGCGGCCAGGCTCTCCTCGTCGCGGGGCACCAGGATGCCGAGCAGCAGGGCGGCGTTCTCGAGCGGGTCCTCACCCCACGGCAGGGCCTGGAAGGCCTCGTGCGCGGAGGCGTGGACGGTCTCCATCGCGAACCGCAGCAACTCGTCCTGGGACGAGAAGTAGTGCCTGAGCGCGCCCGGCGACATGCCGGCCTCGTCGGCGACCGCGCGGACCGAGGCTGCGGCCAACCCGTCGCGGCCCGCGACCCGCCACAGGGCCCGCGCGATCGCCTGCCGGCGCTCGGCGACGTCGACGATCTTGGGCATGCCCCAGGTTTATCACACAGACGTGTTGCCAAGATCGGGTGCGGCGTGGTCTCCTGGGTTTATGACACAGTCGTATCGTCAAGTTCACGAGGCTCCCGCACCGCCCGCTCGACGCCGTACCCGCGCCCTGGTGGTGCTTGTCCTCGGCTTCGCGGGCGCCGTCGCCGGCTGGCTGCTCATGAACGCCCTCGGCCCCGAGGCCTACACCCGGTCCGCCCACATCGCCCGGGCCACGGCATCCCTGGTGCTCGGAGTGGCGCTCTGGGCGGGGCTCACACGCTGGTACGACGGCCGCCTGCCCCGCCTGGACCGCACCGTGCTGCGCCGCTTCGGCTGGGGCTTCGCGTGGTACGCCGGCACCGCAGGAGCGGTCGCCGTCGCGCTGCTCGCCACCGGGCTGATCCGGTTCGAGCTGCACGGCTCGGTCCTCGACCTCGTGCTCCAGACGGCGCTGCTGCTCGTGCTGGTGCTGGCGTTGGAGGCGATCCCCGAGGAGCTGATCATGCGCGACCTGATCCAGCGTTCGCTGACGGCGCTGGCCGGCCGCTGGCTCGCCGTGGTCGGCCAGGCCGTCCTCTTCGTGGCGTGGGGTTGGCTGATCGGCGCCGCGACCAGCATCGACCGGATCGTCCTGTTCTTCGTGTTCTCGATCGTCCAGGGGCTGACCCGGATGTGGACCGGCACGGTCGCGGCCACGATCGGCTTCCACGCGGCGTTCCAGCTGATCGCCCAAATGCTCCTCGGCGACAGCTGGCCGGTCGTCGAGCTGATCGACCCGGATCGCTGGTTCGAGCTCGCGGTCGCCGCACCCGCGCTCGTCGTACCCCTCGCGGCCTACCAGATGCGGACGCGGTCGGCGGGGTCGAGCCAGAGCCCGTCGCCGGGCGCGGTGTCGAAGACCTCGTGAAACTCGTCCAGGTTGCGCACGATGTTGGCCCGGAACTCCTCGGGGCTGTGCGGGTCGACGGTGAGCAGCTGGCGCATCAGCTCGAGCCTCCGCTTGCTGCGCCAGCAGTGCGCCCAGTTGAGGAAGAGCCGCCGCCGTGACTCCAGGTCGGCGTCGCCGCCCCGGGAGATCAGATAGGCCTTGTGGCCGATGGTCAGGCCGCCGAGGTCGCCGATGTTCTCCCCGACCGTCAGCGCGCCGTTGACCGTCTCGCCCGGCAGGTCGCGGGGCGAGAACACGTCGTACTGCTCGATCAGCGCCTTGCTCTTGACCTCGAACGCCTCCTTGTCCTCGGGCGTCCACCAGTCGTTGAGGTTGCCGGCGCCGTCGTACTGCGCGCCCTGGTCGTCGAAGCCGTGGCCGATCTCGTGGCCGATCACCGCGCCGATGCCGCCGTAGTTCTCCGCCGGGTCGGCGTCGACGGAGAAGAACGGCCGCTGCAGGATCGCGGCGGGGAAGCAGATCTCGTTGGTGCCGGGGTTGTAGTAGGCGTTGACGGTCTGCGGCAGCATGAACCACTCGTCGCGGTCCACGGGCGCGCCGATCTTCGCCAGCTGCCGGTCGGTCTCGAAGGCCGCCGCGGCCGCCGCGTTGCCGATCAGGTCGTCGGGCGTGACCCGCAGCGCGCCGTAGTCGCGGAACTTCTCCGGGTAGCCGATCTTGGGCCGGAACGTCTCGAGCTTCTCGAACGCCCGCTCCTTGGTGGCCTCGGTCATCCAGTCCAGGTCCGTGATGGAGGCCCGGTAGGCCCGCAGCAGGTTGGCGACCAGCTCGTCCATCGCGGCCTTCGCCTCCGGCGGGAAGTGCCGCGCGACGTAGATCCGCGCGACGGCCTCGCCGACGGCGCCCTCGACGAAGGAGACGCCCCGCTTCCAACGCTCCCGCAGCTGCGGGGTGCCGCTGAGCGTGCGTCCGTAGAAGTCGAAGTTGGCCTCGACGAAGTCCTCGGTGAGGTACGGCGCGGTGGCGCGCACCGCCCGGGCGCGCAGCCAGTCGCGCCAGACCTCCAGCGGGGTGTCGCCCAGCACCGTCGAGAGGTGCTCGAGGTAGGACGGCTGGCCGACCACGACCTCGGCGAACACCTGGTCGTGCGCGGCGAGCCCCTCGGCGTAGGCGTCCCAGTCGAAGGCGGGTGCCAGCTCGGCGAGCTGCGCGTGGGTCATCAGGTTGTAGGTCTTCTGGACGTCCCGGGTCTCCGCGCGCTCCCAGTGACCCTGCGCCAGCCGGCTCTCCAGGGCGAGGACCCGCTCCGCGGCGCCGTCGGGGTCGGGCATCCGGGCCAGCGAGAACATCCGCACCAAGTAGGCGACGTACGCCGTGCGGATCTCGGCGAACTTCTCCTCCCGGTAGTAGCTCTCGTCGGGCAGACCCAGCCCGCCCTGCGCCAGGTGCACCAGGTAGCGGTCGGAGTCGCGGGAGTCGGTGTCGACGTACGACCCGAACAGCCCGGAGCCACCGGTGCGCTCGAAGGCCCCCAGGTAGGCCGCGAGCCCACGCAGGTCGCCGATCGCGTCGATCGCCTCGACGAGCGGGGTCAGCGGGGCGTTGCCGCGCGCCTGGATCGCCTCGGTGTCCATGAACGACGTCCACAGCGCCGCGATCTGGGCCCGCTCCAGGTCGTCTGGATCCGGGTGCTCGGCGCACTCCACGACGATGTCGCGCACCTGCTGCTCGGCCCGCTCGACCAGGATCGCGAACGGACCCCACGTCGAGCGGTCCGCGGGGATCTCGGCCTCGGCCAGCCACTGGCCGTTGACGTGCCAGAACAGGTCGTCCTGGGGGCGTACGTCGAGGTCCATGCCGTCGCGGGCGTCATCAAGGATCGTCACACCGACGACGATAACCGCCGGTGCCGACAGCCCGGAAACGTTCCCACCTTCC
Source organism: Nocardioides sp. (assembly GCA_039812025.1). Taxonomy (GTDB): domain Bacteria; phylum Actinomycetota; class Actinomycetes; order Propionibacteriales; family Nocardioidaceae; genus Nocardioides. The sequence continues at coordinate 3,579 of JBDHZS010000073.1, forward strand.
CAACCGATCCCGAACGGTCCCACCGATCCCGCGGTCCCACGATCCCGAGCGGCTCCGGCGCGAGGTGTGGCTCAGCGCGGGACGACGACCTGGTTCATCTCGAAGTGCATCGGGTCGGTCCAGCGCCAGTCCCCGCCCCAGGCGAAGCCCCAGCGCTTGAAGATCGTGACCACGCCGCGGTGCATCTCCCCGACCGTGCCGCGCTGGTTGCCCGGCACGTTGAGGTCGACCGCGGTGCCGAAGGAGTGGTTGGACAGCGACGTGGTGCCGGCGATGAAGCGCGGGTAGTAGCAGCCGGCGTACTCGTCCGGGTGGATCTCGTCGGCCAGTCCCGCCGCGACGACGTCGAGCAGCGCCCCCTCGAGCTGCGGGATCATCGCCTTGTGGCAGGTGACCTTGCCCAGGATCGGCACCTCGCGGGTGACGATATTGGCCTTGGCCCAGGCCGGGTCGGGCGCGATCCGTCCGCCGTCGAGCACCCGGTAGTTGAAGGTGCCGATCAGCGCCGCCAGCGAGCCGCCGGTGACCACGGCGGTCTGCTGCACGCTGGTGTCGAGGTCCGGGCCGAGGATCTGCACCGACGCGTCCGAGCCCACGATCCGCTCGATCTTCGGGCGCACCGACTGCGGGGAGGTCGAGCCGAAGGAGATCAGGAGCGCGTTGTCGAGCTCCATCCCCAGGTGCTCGCCCCATTTGCGGTTCACGACCGCGTCGACCTGCGAGACCTGCTCGGCGAGCGCGCCGACGTGGGCGATCGGGGCGTCCGCGGCGGCGCCGAGCTGCACCAGGTCCTCGTCGTTGCCGACCTTGCGGCCGAGCTTCGGGACGATCGCGATCTCGCCGCCCGCGACCCGGTCCCACACCTCCTGGGTCTGCGCCGACCCCTGCGGGGTGAAGCGGCGGTACGTCGCCGGGTCGATCGCCGCGACATTGAGCGCGCGGCCCTCGATCGGGACCTGCGAGAGTCCGATGACCTCGACGACCTCGACCCCCGTCAGCGCCCGGATCTCCTCGATCATCTCCGCGTCGAGGTCGCGCTGGTTGAAGACCAGCATGTCGGCGAACTCCAGCGGGTCCGTCAGCGGTCCCGGCGCGTCGACGGCCAGGTCGAACTGGGCCGTCGCCGCGGAGGTCTCGGTGGCCGCGGTCGTCTCCGGTACGGCGGGGGTTCCGCTGTCGGGCCCGACATCGGACGCAGCGTCCGAGGCCGTGCCGGGGCTCGGGGTGCCCGCCTGGGGACCGCACGCCGGCAGCAGGACCACCGCGGTGGCGAGCCCGGCGAGGCCGACGCGCACCGCCCGCCCGATCGCGATCCGCCGCATGCGGCGAGAGTAGGCGATCGTGCCGAACCCAGACGCATTTCAGCGCCCGCCGGACGCCCCACCCCGTCCGGAGCGTCATACGTACCGTGGGCGATGCCCATCACTTCGTATGACGTCGCGCTTCCCGCCGGTTGATCCCCCGCCCCATCCCTCACACCGGTCCCTGCTTCATCAAGTTATGCAGGCGGAGCAGCACTCTTCGCGGCGTACCCACCCCGATAAGTGCTGCTTCGTCTAGATAGCTAGATGAGGCGGCGTGGCGCCCCCCGAGCTGCCGGATCAGCCGAGGACGTGCCAGCGCGGAGCTCACCCGAGACGGGGGCCCGGGCGCGTGCACGGATGCGCCGACTCGGCGTGATTCTGGTGCACGGATGCGCCGACTCGGCGTGTTTCAGGTGCACGTTTGCGCCGACTCGGCGGTTTGAGGCGGTCAGGCGAGGGCGGCGGCCATCCGGCGGACGATCTCGGTGAGCCGCTCGGGCGAGGTGGCGATGTTGAGCCGGACGTGCCCGGGCACGCCGGGGTGGAAGTCGTGCCCGGCGCCCAGGGCGACCCGGCCCACGCGCAGGCAGACCTCGGCCGGGTCGTCGTACCCGTAGCCGCGCAGGTCCAGCCACGCCAGGTAGGTCCCCTCCAGCGGCCGCATCCGCGCCAGCGGCAGGTGCTCGGCCAGCAGCGCGGCGAGCAGGGTGCGCTGGCCGTCGAGGCGCGCGAGGAGCGCGTCGAGCCAGGCGTCGCCGTGCGTGTATGCCGTCACCGAGCCGACCACGCCGAGTGAGGACCAGGAGTCGTTGCGGACCATCGGGGCCGTGGCGAGCCGGTCGCGGGTCGCCGCGTCGGCGGTGACGATCTGGGCGCAGCGCAGGCCGGGAGTGTTGAACGCCTTGCTCGCCGCCAGCAGCGCGACCGAGTGGTCGGCGGTGCCCTCGATCGAGAGGTAGGAGAGGGGCTCCGCACCCGGCAGCACCAGCGGCGCATGGATCTCGTCTGAGATCACGCGCGCGCCGTGCCTCAGTACGACGTCGCGCACGCCCTCCAGCTCCGCGCGCGTGAAGACCCGCCCCCACGGGTTGTGGGGCTGGGTGAGCAGCAGTGTCTGGGCGCCGGCGGCGAAGAGCGCGTCCAGCCGGTCCAGGTCGATCTCGGCATGGTCGGCGTCCGGGTCGATCACCAGGTCCCACCGCTCGCGGCCGGTGACCTGGGCGACCTCGAGCTGCGGGAAGTAGCCCGGGATCGGCATGACCATCGGGCCGGGGCCGCTCAGCACGTCGAGGGCCAGCCGCACGCCGGCGGTCACGTCGACCACGGCCGCGACGTGCTCGGGGTCGATGGCCATGCCGAGGCGCCGCCCCGCGAAGCCCGCCAGCGCCTCGCCCAGCTCGCCGCCGTACCGGTCGAAACGCGGATAGCCCGTGACGCCCGTGCGGATCGCCGCGGTCAGCGCCTCGACGATCTCGGGCATCAGCGCGTAGTCCATCTCCGCCACCCAGGCGGGGAGCACGTCGTCGGGGACCGCGCCCCACTTGAGCACCGAGGCCCGGCGGGCCTCCTCGTCGGTGAGGTCGCGGAAGTCGGTGGTCAGAACTGGTGACATGCCGCTCAGCGTAGGATCCGGCCATGACGCTCCCCAAGTCGCTGTCCGGCCGGCTGGCCCTGGCCGCCGTCGTACCACTCCTGCTCGCCGGCGCCTGCGCCCCCGAGGAGGACCCCGACGCTCAGGACAGCGAGGCGACCCAGACCCCGGACGCCGACGCCACCGCGGACGGTGACCAGACCGCCGCCGAGTGCGCCGTCGGGAAGACCCGCGAGGACGGGGTGCTGACGGTGGGCACCGACTCGCCGGCCTACGAGCCGTGGTTCTCCGACAACGACCCGGCCAACGGCCGCGGCTTCGAGTCGGCGGTCGCCTTCGCCGTCGCCGACCAGCTCGGCTTCGGGCCCGAGGACGTCACCTGGGTGACCGTTCCCTTCAACAGCTCCTACCAGCCGGGTGAGAAGGACTTCGACTTCGACATCAACCAGATCTCGATCACGCCGGAGCGCGCCGAGGTGGTCAGCTTCTCCGACGGCTACTACACCGCCGCGCAGGGGCTGATCGCGCTGGAGGGCAGCCCGGCGGCCGAGGCGACGAGCATCGCCGACCTCAAGGGGCTGCGGCTCGGAGCGCAGACCGGTACGACGTCGCTCAGCGTGCTCCGCCAGGGCGTGAAGCCCGACACCCCGCCGGACGTCTTCCGCAACACCAACGACGCCAAGCAGGCCATGGAGAACGGCCAGGTCGACGCGATCGTCGCCGACCTTCCGACCGCCTTCTACATCACCGCGGCGGAGATCCCCGAGGCGAAGATCGTCGGCCAGTTCCGGGTCGAGGGCGGCGCCGAGGAGGAGTTCGGGATGCTCTTCGAGAAGGACTCCGAGCTCGTCGAGTGCGTGAACCTGGCGCTGGAGACGCTGCGCTCCGACGGCACGCTGGAGTCCCTCGAGGCCGAGTGGCTCTCGGCGACGGTCGACGTCCCGGTCATCGAGTGATCGAGTAGGTGTCAACCAGGGCCGCGGCGGGGGCCGACACGAACTGGCAACCGAGCGCGCACGAGCTCGCCCGGCGCAGCGAGCGGAGGCGCCGTACCCGCCGGCAACTCCTGATCGCGTCGCTGGCCTCGATCGTCTTCTTCGCCGCGCTCGGCGTCGGCATCGCGAACTCGCCCGGCTGGCCGCGGGTGCAGGAGCTCTTCTTCAACGGGGAGCACGCCCGCGCGTCGTGGCGGCTGGTGCTCGACGGCTTCAAGATCAACGTCGCGCTCTTCCTGCTCGCGCAGCCCCTGATCATGGTGCTCGCGCTGGCGGTGGCGCTGGTGCGGCAGACCCGCTCCCCGTGGCTGCTGCCGCTGCGGATCGTCGCGATCGTCTACACCGACCTCTTCCGGGGCATCCCGACCTTTCTGCTGATCTACCTGATGGGCTTCGGGATGCCGGCGCTCGGGCTGCAGGGGGTGCCGGACAGCCGGTTCTTCTGGGCGCTGGTCACCCTCGTGCTCAGCTACGGCGCCTACGTCGCCGAGGTGTTCCGCGCCGGCATCGAGTCGGTCCACCCCTCCCAGCTGGCCAGCGCGGAGGCGCTCGGGCTGACCCGGCTGCAGACCATGAGGTACGTGGTCGTGCCGCAGGCCGTGCGCCGCGTCGTACCCCCGCTGCTGAACGACTTCGTCTCGCTGCAGAAGGACACCGCGCTGGTCTCGGCCATCGGCGTCCTCGACGGCGTCTTCGCGGCGCAGGACTACGCCTCCTACAACTTCAACTACACCTCGCTGGTCGTGGTGACGCTCTTCTTCGTCGCGCTCACCATCCCGACGGCGCGGCTGACCGACTGGCTGCAGGCGAGGTACGCCGCGCGGGAGCGGGCGCGATGAGCGGGCCGCTGCTGGAGCTGCGCGGTGTCCGCAAGTCCTACGGCGACCGGGTCGTGCTGCGCGACATCGACCTCGACGTGGCCGCCGGCGACGTGGTGTGCCTGATCGGTGCGTCCGGCTCGGGCAAGTCGACGCTGCTGAGGTGCGTGAACCTGCTGGAGCAGGTCGACGACGGCGTGATCCGCTTCGAGGGCCGCGAGATCACCCAGCCCAACGTCGACGCGCGCGAGGTCCGCATGCGGATCGGCATCGTCTTCCAGGCCTACAACCTCTTCCCGCACCTCAGCGTCCTCGACAACGTGACGCTCGCGCCGCGCAAGGTCTACGGCAGGCCGCGGGCCGTCGCGGAGCAGCGGGCGCGGGGTCTGCTGGAGCGGTTCGGGCTCGCCGACCACGCCGACAAGCACCCCGACCGGCTCTCGGGCGGCCAGCAGCAGCGGGTCGCGCTGGTCCGGGCGCTGGCCAGCCGTCCCGACCTCCTGCTGCTCGACGAGATCACCGCCGCGCTGGACCCGGAGCTGGTCGGCGAGGTGCTGGAGTTCGTGCGCGACCTCGCCGCCGACGGTACGACGATGCTGCTCGCCACCCACGAGATGGCCTTCGCCCGCGACGTCGCCACCCGGGTCTGCTTCCTCCACGAGGGCCGGATCGTCGAGGAGGGGCCGCCCTCGGAGATCTTCACCGCGCCCCGCCACGAGCGGACCCGGCAGTTCCTGGCCCGCGTCCTCGGCTGATCCGGCAGCTCGGGGGGCGCCACGCCGCCTCATCTAGCTATCTAGACGAAGCAGCACTTCTCGGGGTGGGTACGCCGCGAAGAGTGCTGCTCCGCCTGCACAACTTGATGAAGCTGGGACGGGTGTGAGGGATGGGACGGGGATCAACCGGCCGGGAGCGCGACGTACGACGTCTCGAGGTACTCCTCGATCCCCTCGAACGAGCCCTCCTTGCCGAAGCCGGAGTGCTTCATGCCGCCGAAGGGCGCCGCGGGGTTGGAGATCAGGCCCGAGTTGATGCCGATCATGCCGTATTCGAGCGCCTCCGAGACCCGGATCGTGCGCGCGAGGTCGCGGGTGAAGACGTAGGCGGCGAGGCCGTACTCGGTGGCGTTCGCGCGCCGGATCGCGTCGGCCTCGTCGGTGAAGGTCGAGACCGGGGCGACCGGCCCGAAGATCTCCTCGCCGCTGATCCGCGCGTCGGCGGGTACGTCGAGCAGCACGGTCGGCGGGTAGAAGAACCCCGGGCCGGTGGGCACCTCGCCACCGGTCACGACGCGCGCCCCCTCGGAGACCGCGTCGTTGACCAGCGCGTCGACGCTGGCCACCGCCTTGGCGTCGATCAGCGGGCCGACGTCGACGCCGGACTCCTGGCCGCGACCGGTGCGCAGCGCCGCCATCCGGGCGCCGAGCTTGGCGGCGAACTCCTCGGCCACGTCGGCGTGCACCAGGAACCGGTTGGCGGCCGTGCAGGCCTCGCCCATGTTGCGCATCTTGGCGATCATCGCGCCGTCCACCGCGGCGTCGACGTCGGCGTCGGCGAAGACGATGAAGGGGGCGTTGCCGCCGAGCTCCATGCTCAGCCGCTGCAGCTGCCCGGCGGACTGCTTGACCAGGATCTTGCCGACCGCGGTCGACCCGGTGAAGGAGACCTTCCGCAGCCGCGGGTCGGCCATCAGGGTCGAGGACAGCTCGGCGGAGTTCTGGGTGGTGACCACGTTGAGCACGCCGGCGGGCAGGCCCGCGTCGGCGAGGACGCCGGCCAGCGCCAGCATCGTCAGCGGGGTGAGCTCGGCGGGCTTGATGACCATCGTGCAGCCCGCCGCGATCGCCGGCCCGATCTTGCGGGTCCCCATCGCGAGCGGGAAGTTCCACGGGGTCAGGAACAGGCACGGTCCGACCGGCTTCTTGATCGTCAGCAACCGGGTGCCGCCGGCCGGGTTCTGCATCCAGCGGCCGTGGATGCGCACCGCCTCCTCGCTGAACCACCGGAAGAACTCCGCGCCGTACCCGACCTCGCCCTTGGCCTCGGCCACCGGCTTGCCCATCTCCAGGCTCAGCAGCTCGGCGAAGTCGTCCGCCGAGGCGTGGATCGCCTCGAAGGCGCGGCGCAGGATCTCGCCCCGCTCGCGCGGCGGCGTCGCGGCCCAGTCGGCCTGGACGGCGTCGGCGGCGTCGAGCGCGGCCATCGCGTCGTCGGCGTTCCCGCTCGCGACGTCGGTGATCACCGAGCCGTCGGCGGGGTCGAGTACGTCGAAACGACGGCCGCTGGCGGCCTCGCGCCAGTCGCCGCCGATGAACAGGTTGCGCCGGTCGGGGTTCAGCAAGTCCAAGCCACTCATGGGGTCACTGTGGCAGGTGCCGCCAATCGCGCGAAAACCGGGACGGGGAGTGCCCGTACCTGAGATGCTGGCCTGTGGCATGACGTTGCCCTGCGACCCGTGCCCCGGGGGGTTCCTCGCCGACCCCATGCGGTGAGGAGCCCCTCGCGCTCGCGGGACATTCCTTGGCAAATGTTGAGCCAGAACACCACGCGAAGCCACTCCTACCCCTAGGGTCTGCCCGTGCCCTCCCCCCACCGAGCGTCCCCCTACCCGATCCTGCCCGCGGGATTCCGGTTCGGGGTGACCGCCGCGTCGTACCCGATCGAGGGCGCCGCGCACGCCGACGGCAAGGGGCCGAGCATCTGGGACACGTTCACCGCCGAGCCCGGGCGGGTCCTCGACGGCTCGAGCGGCGCGGTCGCCTGCGACCACTACCACCGCTACCCCGAGGACGTCGCGCTGATGCGGCGGCTGGGGGTGACCGGCTACCGGCTGTCGGTCTCGTGGCCGCGGATCCAGCCGACCGGGGCCGGTCCCGCGAACCAGCGGGGCCTGGACTTCTACGAGCGCCTGGTCGACGAGCTCCTCGAGTCGGGCATCGCGCCGATGGTCACGCTCTACCACTGGGATCTGCCGCAGGCGCTCGAGGACGACGGCGGCTGGCTCAACCGGGCGACCACCGACCGGTTCGCGGAGTACGCCGCCCTGGTCGCGGAGCGGCTCGGCGACCGCGTCGAACACTGGATCCCGATCAACTCGCCGAACATCGCCGTGCTCGGCGGGTACGGCGTGGGCGAGCACGCCCCGGGCCGCCGGCTCGTCTTCGACTCGCTGCCGGCAGCGCACCACCTGCTGCTCGCCCACGGGAAGGCCGCGATCGCGCTCCGTGCGGCCGGCGCCACGAGCATCGGCTGCGCCAACAACCACCAGCCGATGTGGCCGGCGAGCGACGACGACGCCGACGTCGGCGCCACCAAGCTCTTCGACGCGGTGTGGAACGGGCTCTTCTGCGAGGCGATGCTGCTGGGCCGCTACCCGGCCGACCTGGCGCCGCTGCTGGAGCACGCGATCGCGCCCGGGGACATGACGACGATCCGGCAGCCGCTGGACTTCTACGGCGTCAACTACTACAGCCCGCGCCGCGTGGCCGCCGCGCCCGAGGACGTCGACTCGCCCTTCGAGTTCGCGGAGATCCTCGGCTACCCGATGACCGACTACGGCTGGCCGGTGGTGCCGGACGGGCTGCGCGAGATCCTGATCCTGCTGCGGGCCCGCTACCGCGCCGGGCTCCCCCCGATCTACGTCACCGAGTCCGGCTGCGCCTACAACACAGGCCCCGACGAGCACGGCGTCATCGACGACCGGGCCCGCATCGACTACCTCGACGCCCACCTGCGCTCGATCGCCGGAGCCGCCGAGGCCGGCGTCGACGTCCGCGGCTACTACACCTGGACGCTCACCGACAACTTCGAGTGGGCGGAGGGCTATACGCAGCGCTACGGCCTGGTCTACGTCGACTTCGAGACCCAGCAGCGGATCCCGAAGCGGTCCTTCGCCTGGTACGCCGCCGCCATCGCCGCCCAACCCCACTAGCCAGTCCCCACCAGCCGACCCCAAGCCGGCCCGAGTAGCCCCGACCGGGTGAAGGCCCTTGTGCTGAGGCGCCATCGGGGGTTGGTTGGACTCTGAGCAGACACGGGCAGGTGCGTCGCAACCAGCGGCCGTGCCCAGACCTGGAGGAGACGCGATGGCGGACAGGGCGAAGGACCGTAGACAAGCCGGACAGGATCTCGCGGCGGGCAGCCCCGGGTCGATCCGCAACGTGGTGCTGATCGGGCCGGGCGGCTCCGGGAAGACCACGCTGGTCGAGACGCTGCTCGCCGCCACCGGAGCCATCACCCGACCGGGATCGGTCGACGCGGGCACGACCGTGTGCGACTTCGAGGACGCCGAGCGGGCGCACGGGCGGTCGATCTCCGTGGCCGTGGCCCCCGTCGTACACAAGGACGTGAAGATCAACCTGATCGACACCCCCGGGTACGCCGACTTCGTGGGCGAGCTGCGGGCCGGGCTGCGCGCCGCGGACGCCGCGCTCTTCGTGATCGCCGCCAACGAGGGCGTGGACGCCGCGACCCGCGCGCTGTGGCGCGAGTGCGCCGAGGTCGAGATGCCCCGCGCGGTGGTGATCACCAAGCTGGACCAGGCCCGCGCCGACTACGAGGGCGTGCTGGCGGCGTCGCAGGCGGCCTTCGGCGACAAGGTGCTGCCGCTCTACGTCCCGGTGCGCAGCGGCGGCGAGGTGACGGCGCTCGCCGGGCTGCTCTCCCCCACCGAGCACGCCGACGACGACCTGCGCGGCTCCTTCATCGAGGCGGTGATCGAGGAGTCCGAGGACGAATCGCTGATGGACCGCTACCTGGAAGGCGAGGAGATCTCCGAGGAGGTGCTGGTCGACGACCTGGAGACCGCGGTCGCGCATGCGAGCTTCCATCCCGTCGTACCCGTCTGCTCGGTGACCGGCGTCGGCGCCTCCGAGCTGCTCGACCTCGTCGCCCGCGGCTTCCCGTCGCCGCCGGAGCACGTCGAGCCGGAGACGTTCAGCCCCGCCGGCAAGCCGCTCGGGGTGGTCGCGTGCGATCCCGCTGGGCCGTTGGTCGCGGAGGTCGTGAAGACGACGTCGGATCCGTACGTCGGCAGGGTGTCCCTGGTCCGCATCTTCTCCGGCACGCTCCGGCCCGACCAGGCCGTCCACGTCTCGGGCCACTTCACGTCGTTCTTCGGCGCCGAGTCCGGCCATGCCGACCACGACGAGGACGAGAAGCTCGGCGCGCTCGCCTACCCCTTCGGCAGCCAGCAGGTGCCGGCCTCCCAGGCGATCGCGGGCGACCTGTGCACCATCGCGCGGCTGACCCGCGCCGAGACCGGCGACACGCTCTCCTCCGTGGACGACCCGCGCGTGCTGCGGCCGTGGTCGATGCCGGAGCCGCTGCTGCCGGTCGCGATCCAGCCGCACACCAAGCAGGACGAGGACAAGCTGTCCACCGCGCTCTTCCGGCTCACCGCCGAGGACCCGACGCTGCGGGTGGAGAACAACTCCGAGACCCACCAGCTCGTGCTGTGGTGCCTCGGGGAGGCGCACGCCGAGGTGCTGCTCGCGCGGCTCGCCGAGCGGTACGGCGTCACCGTCGACCAGGTGCCGTTCCTGGTCTCGCTGCGTGAGACGTTCGCGGGGCCGGCCAAGGGTCACGGGCGCCACGTCAAGCAGTCGGGCGGGCACGGGCAGTACGCCGTCTGCGATCTGGAGGTGGAGCCGCTGCCCCAGGGCGAGGGCTTCGAGTTCGTCGACAAGGTCGTCGGCGGGTCCGTGCCGCGCAACTACATCCCGTCGGTCGAGAAGGGCGTGCGGGCGCAGATGGCGCGCGGCGTACGGGCCGGCTACCCGCTGGTCGACCTGCGGGTGCGGCTGGTCGACGGCAAGGCGCACTCGGTCGACAGCTCCGACATGGCCTTCCAGACCGCGGCCGCGCTGGGCCTGCGCGAGGCGGCCGCGACCACCTCGGTCACGCTGCTGGAGCCCTACGACCTGGTGTCGGTCGTCGTACCGGACGCCGAGGTCGGGCACGTGATGAGCGACCTCTCCGCCCGCCGCGGCCGGCTGCTCGGCATCGACAACGTCGGCGAGGACCGGACCGTTGTCCAGGCCGAGGTGCCCCAGACCGAGCTGATCCGCTACGCCATCGACCTGCGCGCCGCCACCCACGGCGCGGGCTCGTTCACGCGCTCCTTCGCCCGCTACGAGCCGATGCCCGAGGAGGCCGCCCGCGACGTCACGCCCCGCGACCCCCACTGACGAGTTGCTCCCCTTCAGACTTCGCGGGTCGGCGTACTCTCGACGCACCAACCGCCGCGGCGTTGGCGGCACGCTCGGGGCTGCCGCCCGGCGTGATCGCACCGCTCCTGGAGCGCGCCGCCCACCTGCGCGGCACCGTCACCGACGGCGGGTACGGGATCTCCGGGTACGCCGCCGACGAGAGCCACCGCGTCGTGACCAACAACGACCGGACCGTCGTCGAGGTCACCGTCACCCGCTCATGGATCGAGACCGAGCCGGGCACCGGCGAGCGCACCGATGTCGGCTTGTCCGAGGTCTATCTGCTCCCCCTGGACACCGACACCGGGACGGTGACCACGGTGGAGATTGTGCCCGAGGGCCAGTCCACGTGACGCCCGCGCCTCAGCGGGCGGCGCGGAGGAACTCCTCGAGGATCGGGCCGGCGGTGCGGGAGCCGGACTCGCCGACGTCGACGTAGACCGCGACGGCGAGGTCGCCCTGGGCGCCGACCATCCAGGCGTGGAGCAGCCGCTCGCCGTCCTTGTCGAACTCGGCTGTGCCGGTCTTCGCGAGCACCGGCGGCCCGGGGACGTCGGCCAGACCGCTGCCGCTGCCCTCGGTGACGACCCCGCGCAGCATCTCCTGCAGCGCGGCGGCCTCCTTCTTGGTCAGCGGCTCCGCCTCGTCGGGGACCTCGGAGGTGACGCCCTTGACGAGGGTGGGGACGACGGTGTGCCCGGCCGACGCGGACGCCAGCACCGTGGCCATCGCCATCGGGGAGGCGAGCACCCGGCCCTGGCCGATCAGCGCCGCGGCTTCCTCCGTGGCGCTCTCGGCACCGACCTGGCCGAAGTAGGCCGGGAACCCCACGTCGTGGTCGACGCCGAAGCCGAGCGAGGCCGCCGCGGCGGCGAGGCCGCCGTCGTCCAGGCGGCCGGTCTGCCCGATGAAGGCGGTGTTGCAGGAGTGCGCGAGCGCCGAGCGGAGCGGGATCCGGCCGAGCTGGCTCGGTGGGTAGTCGTCGTAGTTGGCGAACGCCTTGCCGTCGACCACCACCTGGGCGGGGCAGTCGACCGCCCGGTCGGGCGTGAGCCCGGCGCGCAGCAGCGCGAGGGCGCTCACGATCTTGAAGGTGGAGCCGGGCGCGGCCTGGCCGTAGGTGGCGATGTTGACGCCGTTGCTGGCCTCGTTGTTGGCGGCGGCGAGGATGTGGCCGTCCGACGGCCGGATCGCGACCAGCGCGGCCGGCGGTCCGGTGTCGGCCAGCGCGGCCTCGGCGGCCCGCTGCAGGTCGGCGGCCATCGTGATCCGCAGCGGTGTGCCGCGGGTCGGCTCGACCTCGAAGAGCTCGCGCCGGGTGCCGTCGGCGTCGACCGCCTCGATCAGGGTGCCGGGGGTGCCGCGCAGCTGCTCGTCGTACCGCGCGGAGAGGCCCGAGAGCCCCGCGACGTCGCCGACCCGGTAGGCGTCGGGGTCGTCCTCGATCATCTCGGCGGTGACCTCGCCGACCCGGCCCAGGATCGGCGCGGCGAAGTCGGCCGACGGTCCCAGCGGCGCGGTGGTCGCCAGCACCAGGACTCCGGGCATGTCGCGGGTCTGCTCGGCGACGCCGACCGGCACGTCCTCGACCCGGAAGGTGATCGCCTCGACGAACGCGCGGTCGCCCGCGGCGCGCACGCGCTCGACGTACGGCTTGACCTCGATGTCGACCAGACGCGCGAGCTCGCGAGCCGAGCGCACGGCGACCGCCTGGGAGACGCCCTCGCGGCTGATCCCGAAGCGGCGCACCTCCCTGTCGGTGACCAGGTGCTCCCCGCCCGCCCCGATGATGTCGCCCCTGCGCGCGGCCACCGCGGAGGAGTCGAGCACCTCGGTGTCGCCGAGCGAGGGCTCGACGAGCGTCCGGCTCCACGAGGCCCGCCACGCGTCGTCGGAGTGGGCCAGCGGCG
>JBDHZS010000074.1:0-16342 GCA_039812025.1 Nocardioides sp.
CTGACCCGGCTGCCCTGGGTCAACCGGGTCAGCCGGAGGTGGGAGCCCGAGCCGCTGCGGTGGACGGGCGTCAACGCCGTGACCGCGCTCTTCGCCAGCGCGGACATCACCGAGCGGCGGACGGGGCGTCCCGCGCGGTCGGTCCCCCTCTTCTGGCGGGCGCTCGGCCACTGATTCGCCCGATCGCCGGACGGGCGGCGGGCCGCGCCTTACAGTCGAGCCCATGAGGACGCAGCTGATGGATCTCGCGGCATTCGGCGACGTCGTGTCCTCCATCCTCGCCTGGATGTTCGTCTACACGACCTTGCCCGCTTTCGTGGTGGCGGCCGGTGGTTTCCTGCGCGCCTACGTGCTCTTCCCCGTCGCCACCGAGCGCGCCCAGGAGCGGGCGACGCGGGCCGCCCTCGTCGGCATGTACGCCTCGACCTGGTTCACGGTGTCGTTCGTGCTGTGGATCGTCTACGCCGCCGAGTTCCTCGACTAGGCACTCCGGCCTCATCGTGTTTTCCCGATAGCGGTACAGTATCGTGAATTCACGATAGGCCCAGGGAGGTTTCGATGACGAAGCACACGGCACGACTCCGGTCGCCCGCGGACTTCGGGCTCGCGGTCCAGCAGGCCCGGCTGGCGCGCGGCCTGTCGCAGAGCCAGTTGGGCGCGGAGCTCGGCGTCCCGCAGAGCACGATCAGCGAGATCGAGTCGGGCAAGTCCACCATCTACCTCCGCCGGCTGCTCAGCATCGCGCGCACCACCGGTCTGGAGTTCGCCGCGAGCTGGGAGGACGACCGTGCGCCTCGCGGTTGAGCTGTACGGCGTCCTCGTCGGCCACCTCGACGGGGACGCGCGCGCCTTCGACTTCACGCCGACACCCGAAGCGATCGAGACCTTCGGCGCGAACAGCCCGGTCCTGTCGGTCGCGATCCCGCTCACCCCGTCGCAGCGACGCGATCGCGCTGCCCGGCGCCGCAACTGGTTCGCCGAACTGCTGCCCGAGGGCGACCAGTACGACTACCTGGCGGCCCAGGCCGGCGTACCTCGCGATGACGTTCCCGCGTTCCTCGCTCGTTACGGACGCGACGTCGCCGGCGCCCTCCAGATCTGGGACGTCGACGACCCGACCGAGCCACATCCTCAAACCGCGGCTCGACGGGGACAAGGCGACCGTCATCTATGACGAGGAGTACGGCTCTCGCATCGCCCGCCGCCTCGGGCTGGCCGGCTTCGAGACATCGATCGAGGAGTTCGCCGGACTCCCCGCGATCGTCATCGAGCGTTACGACCGCGTCCGTGGTGCGCGCATCCACCAGGAGGACCTCAGCCAGGCGCTCGGCGCCGGCGGCAACCAGAAGTACCAGGAGAGATCGGAGGCCTGGTCAGCCTCCAACGTGTCGCGGCCACCGTGAGGACTCACGCCCCCGAGCCGGATCTGCGACGCCTCGCAGGCATGATCGTGTTGGCGGTCGGGATCGGCAACCTCGACCTGCACACCAAGAACCTCGGGCTGCTCCACCCTGCCGATGGGGATGTGACGCTCGCCCCCGCCTACGACGTCGTCCCGCAGGCCCACCTGCCAGGCGACGGCCGGATGGCACTCGCGGTCAACGGGAAGTACCGGCACCTGGATCTCACCCGTGACGACCTCCTCGCCGAGCTCTCCTCGTGGGGCCTTCGTCGCGCTTCGGCGACGGTGGACGACACGGTCGAGGAACTGGTGGAGATCCTCCGGCAGGAGGCTCCGCTCGACGGAGCGTTTCCGGGCCTTCAGGAACAGCTCCTGGGCTTCGCCGCCCGCCTGCGCTGACCTCGCGTCGTCAGGACCGCTGCTGACGCAGGCCGGTGATGGTGAGGACCAGCCGCTCGAGCGTGTACGACGCGTCGCTGGCCGCGCCCTTGATGTCCGCGTCCGCCCGGGCGATCGCCATGATCGCGCGGGCGACGCCGGCGTCGTCCCAGCCCCGCGACTGGTCGCCGATGGTCCGCAGCTTCCAGGGCGGCACCCCGACCTCGCGGGCCAGGTCGCCCTGGCGCATCCCCCGGGGCGCCGACTTGTAGCGGGCGAGCCCGCGAGCGCCGGAGGCGAAGGCGGAGGTGACCAGCACCGGCGCCGTACCCCCGTCGAGCGCCCAGCGAAGCTCCTCCAGCGCGACCCGGCGGCGCCCGAAGAACGCGGCGTCGGCGACGGCGAACGACTTCGCCTCCGCCCGGCCGCCGAAGTAGCGCTTCACCACGTCCGCGGTGATGGTGGCGCCCGGGAAGTCGCTGGCGAGTTGGTCGGCGGCGGCGGCGAGCGACCTCAGGTCGTGACCGACGGCCTGGACCAGCAGTCCGGCGGCTTCGTCCTCCAGCCGCGCCCCGTGGCCGCGCACCTCCGCGGCGACGAAGCCGGCGAACTCCGAGGGCCGCGGCTCGGCCGACTTCACCTCGGTCACCGGGCCGAGCTTGCGGAGCTTGGTCAGCGTGCCGCTGCCCTTCTGGCCACCGCCGTGCACCAGCACCAACGCGACGTCCTCGACCGGCGCGGCGGCGTACTCCAGCAGGCCGGGCACGACCTCCTCGGGCGCGTCCTCCAGGCCCCGGACCACCACGCACCGGGTCTGGGTGAAGAGCGACGGCGCGGACAGCTCCCCCAGGCTGGCCGCGGTCAGGTCGCCGGCGCGGGCCTCGGAGTATTCGGCCTCGGGGTCGTGGGTGCGGACCGCGTCCCGCACCCTGGCCACGGCCCGCTCGGAGAGGAACTCCTCCTTGCCCGTCACCAGCGTCACCGCCCCCAGCACGTCGGCGGCGCCCGGGTTGCTCATGGCCGCAGCCTCCCACACGCCACCGACAGACCTGTGGTCGTAACCCGGGCCAGGGGTTCCGGCCGTCCCGTTCGAGCGCATCCCGAGACCGGTGGCGAGTACCGGTCGACCCACGGTTCTGTGACAGCCCTGGGTGCTAGACCCCGGTGTCGCCACACCCTGCACGAGATACGACCTTGACGTCGCCGACTGACGGTGCTAGCGTGCGCGACTCGTAGTGCATATTCTAGGGGGCACTTACAGTATGAAGCAGACAGTGATCGGAGCACTGTTGCTCGCATTGAGTTTCGGCTTTGTGGCGGGACCCGCTGAAGCCGTGAAGACAAAGGGTGACAACTGCACCGCGGACGGAGACACGCTGTATAGCCAGGTTTACTACTTCTCCGAGGGTTCGAAGTGGTTCGCAGACAAAGCCACGTATTCACTTTCCGAAAGCTCCGGCGATAAATCCAACGTCATAATCAAATTGAAGAACTCAAGGGGCTTTGTGTACTTCAATTGGTCGAGCCCGGACAACCGCAAGGGCGGTCATTCCTACAAGAAGGAGATCGACCGACTCGCGTCGAAATCCAAGAAACCGTACCTGCAGATCAAATTCATTCCCGACCAGTTCGGACTCGATCCGAATTGTCATACGAAGGCTACCCTCACCTAGACCTCACCCCACCTTTCGAAACCGGGAATATTGTGCGCTCCTCGACGATTCGTATAGTCGGACTTGTGATGATGAGCCTTGTCGTCAGCGCATGCTCCGATTCACATCCGCGGCCAGTGACTGCAGTACCCTCCCCGACTGCAGCGATCGCCGACAGTGATCAATTCGGGGCAATCGTCGAAGGGGCAAGGGAGGTCTACGGAATAGGTCGAGGGGGCGAACGCACGTCCCAAAATCCTGAGAATCTGCCTTTCCGCCGATATCGTTGCAAGGTAAGGTGCCCGGCATCCGTCGCGTCTGGATCAGTGGATCCCATTCAGGTACTGGTGCCGCTATTGCAGGTTGGCGACAGGTTGATATCAGCCCCGTACAATACACGCGCTGGCGACATCGTTATTGACCTATTCGGCAAGGGATCGTTCACGGCCGTGCGACAAGTTCGCTCAAGCGCGGGATCGCAGCATCAATTCCTCATAGTCAGCGTCAACGGGAGAGTGCGTAGCCGTTTGGAGTTAGGGGTCGGAACTCCCCAAATCGTCACAAGCGCAGACAGGTCTCAGGCGCTTGTCTTCACCACGGACATGAACGGCCGTGCTGGCGCGTTCCTTGTCGACGTCCGTCGCCACCGAACTCACGTTCAACAATTGCCGGGCGAATGGCAGTCCGGCTGCATTGAAGGTGACTCGACGGTGCTGGTGGGAGTCGAGAGTGCGACCGTCTATCGAGATGGCATCGAAGTGGCCCAGGCTGCGGTAAGTGAACCAGCCGGCTGCGAGATCAGCTCACGGTCGTTCTCGCTAGTCACATTGAAGACAGAGAACGAAGCATCGACCACCGCGATCCGTACGTTCGACTTCACGGGCGAAATTCTCTGGGAGAGCCAGTTCCACGGCCTCGCAAACGTGAGCACACATCCACGGTCGGACCTGTTGCTCACCGCAGTCGGCGGAAAGCTCCGCCTCTGGAATCACGATGGAGAAGTGGAGGCGTCGATGGATGGAGTTGTCGACGCTGATCTCTTGGGTCGCGAGGTCGTGATACTACTGGAGAAAGGGGATGTTCTGTGGAGACCGACGACGGCCCTGCTGCGGTAGCGCTCAACGGTCTCGCCGTCCGCTTCTCGACTGATCGGACTATCGGGCCAATCGATCTTAAATTGCCGCGAGGAAGCCTTCTCGGGATCGTTGGCGCCAACGGATCGGGCAAGACCACGATCCTGCGAGCGCTCTGCGGTCTGGTCCGCCACGACGGCGACGCGACGATCCTGGGCGAGCAGGTGCGGTTCGGCAAGATGCCCGCGACGCTCGGCGCCATGATTGAACGGCCTGCCTTCATCGAGCATGGCAGCGCCCGCTTCAACCTCGCAGCTCTTCGGCGACGTAGCGATCGCTCGACCGTCGATATCGCCGAGCTCCTCAGGCTAGCCGGCCTGACGGAGCATGCAGAAGTGCGAGTTGATGAGTACTCGCACGGAATGCGGCAGCGTCTGGCGATCGTTCGCGCCATCATGCGTCGCCCGCCCCTCGTGATTCTCGATGAACCTGCTAACGCTCTGGACCCGCACGGCCACCGGTGGCTTCGCAGCCTCCTGTCCTCGTACAAGGACGATGGGGGCACGGTGATCCTGGCGAGCCACGTGCTCCACGACGTTCAAGCACTCGCAACCCACCTTCTCCTGCTCCATGAAGGCACGATGCTTCGGTTCGGCGATGCCGACCAACTCATCGGAAGCTCCAGGACGCTGGAGGATCTCTTCTTCGAACTCGTGCCAGATCAGCCGCAACTCGGCTCTCTCAGGGGGCCGAGTTGACGAGTGAGGCTCAGTACCTTCTACGTTCAAGGCCAATCATCGGCGTCGCGGGTATGGCCGTCGCCATCGTCGTCCTCGCAAACGTGTCACTGCTCCTGCCGCAGGAGGGTAGCCTTGGAATGCAGGTGACGGCCGGCATATCCCGGCGACTCCTCATAGTCTGCCCCCTTCTTGCATTGGTCGTCGCCGCAACCCTGAGCCGCGTGTTCCTCGGGCACGGGCTGCGTCGCGAGGATCATCTGGCCGGGCGAACGCCCAACAGCCGCTCCGCCACTACGGCCGCCACCGGGGCAATCTTCCTCCCAGCCCTTGCGATTGTCGGTGTGTGCATCAGCCTTTTCGTCGCGTGGATCATCGACCTGGGCAGCACTCATACACGTGTGTTCAGTTCAGTCGATGAGGCGGGCTCAACCATATCGCTCGTACTGGCAGTGACTGTGGTGCCAGCCGGCTGGGCCCTGATCATGCTGGGACTAACGAGCGTAGCGTCGCCCCGCGCCAGCTTCGTGTTGTGCGTCGTCGCAGTGGTTGCGAGCGGGTCGCTTCGTTTGCTCGCAATGCGCTACACCGCGGCACAACCGATCTACGACTTCTCGCCCGCAGGCGTGGCTCGCAGCCTGATCACCACCGAGGTCATGACTGGCAGCGCCAGCCTCGAGCGTCGATGGACCAGCGGCTTCATCTTTCTGGCTTGGTCAGCGCTCGGCTACGTCATCTTGATGACCCGTGGTCGCATCGAGACCTTTCGGAGCAGTGCTGGAGCAGCCGCGCAGCGGCGCCGACGGACAACACCGTTTGCACTACTGGGAACCTCGGTAGCCGTTGCCGCACTAGCCGCCGGGTTGACACTGCCGAACCGACTGGCAGCGGCAGTCCCATGGCATCTCAAGGCCGAGTGGAGGGCCGACGTCGTGGATGGCGCCACACCGGCTGATCGAGCTATTGAGCTCCTGGGGCAGATCGACGATCGATCGCGCGCCGAAGCATCAAATTTGGTAGGGTTTCATCTCACCAAGACCCAGTACGAACTGCTGCTGTCCGGCGCCGCCCACGGTGAAGAACCACGAAATGACACTGACGCACCAGTTCCTGGGACGGTCGTGGTCGACCTTGGTCAGCCACACACAGACGAAAGCGGGTTCATCGAGGATCCCGATCAGGTCGACCTGTGCTATGAGGCCACGACCGATGACTGGCGGCTACGTGACGTGCGCCTGAACAACGTCTGTGAGGCGAGAGGTCAATGATTCGAACTGCGAGCATGGGCTGGTCTGCGGGCATCGGCACCACGCCATTGCTGATCGGCGCTGCCATCGGCATCGGTGGCTCCATCGCACCATTCGCGCTCTTTGCGGAGATGCAGGTCACCGTCCTCGACTGCGTTGCCTCTTCGCTCACTCTCGCAGCTGTCGCCGCCGCGATCGTGGTACCCGTGCTTGTCGCCATTGATGTCGCCGGCGCCGACGCGGGTACTTTGATCCGCGACTGCTTTCTAGCACGACGCGGCACCGCAGCAAGAGCAAGACTATTCGGTACCGCATTGCGGACCTGGACGACGATCGTCCTCGTCTCAGTCCTCGCGGCTTTCCTGGTCGCTGTGGCGAGCGCCCTCGTGAACTCCGGGGTGATCGGAGAACTCGGAAGTCCGACCGCGATAGCACTGCCTTTGGCCGCGCTCCTCGGAACGAGCACTTACGCAGCCATTATTGGCTTGGCCCTCTCCCTGGTCGTCGGGAACCCCTGGGTCGCCGTCGCCGTTCACGCCACCATGCTGCTGATGGTGCCGACGCTCCCTGCCCTGACAGACGACGGCATGGGTCATCGTGCGGCAGTGGTGTTGCCGTTCGCTCCCCTTTGGAGTCATTTCGGAGAAAGATCTGTGGGCCCCATGGCCCTCTCGATGTCCGCTCCCGCAGCAGCATTCTGCGTTCTGGGTTGGCTGACCGTGTGCGGGTGCATCGTGCTGTTCTCACTACGTCGTATCGACGGACTGAGCATCGCCACCTGGGCCAAGGGCGGCTGAATGTACCAGTCGACTCCTACTCAAGGCGGGTAGCGTCCAAGATTCTGCGTCTCCGACTGGCAGGTGGCCAGCAAGAATAGATTCACTCACTTCCTCTTCCGAAAGGTAGGAAAATGATAGCGACCATGCAGCGGGTGACAGTGGTGCTGATATCCGTCTCGCTTTTAGCACTCGGTCACCCCGAAGCTGCGACCGCGCGGGGCTCCGAGGCGGAGGTCTCGACGGTCTCGTCAGCGACATCAGGAACGGCGGTGAGAGTGATGTACGGCCCGATAGTGGGCAGAAAGGCCCGCCTACCTGCCGGTCACGGGTGGGGTGACAATCCTAAATATGGACGACCATCGCGCACGGGCGTTGAAACTTCCCAGTTCTCCACGATGAAGGAGATTCGAGAATTAGCGCGCGAGCACGGCGTTCCGTGGCCCACGGCAAACACGCGCAGACCGAGTCACAACGTCTATCAGATCTGGGGGGTTCGGGACAACAAGAAGGTTGTACTCTTCAAATATGGAATCACGCGCGCGTCACTCGGGGTCAAACGGCCGAAGAACCAGATTCCGGCCTGTCGTAGGTATATGGACGATGTCATTGGCGACGACACGCCCCAGTGCGATTGGGCCTGGTTGCGGAAAGGCACTAGCAACTTCGCACACGGTCGCCGAGTTGAGGCCGCATACATCACTGAATATAAGATTCGGACGGGAGAGTGCCCGCCAGGTGCGCGCTCTTGCAGGTAGTCGGCCCTCCCGTGGCGAGGCTCCCAAGGGAGGACGGTCCGGTTTCAGGAGTTGGCGGGCAATGCCGGCGGTGCGGGGCAGCCCGTTCCCTGGGCCCACTTGGCATAGATCGTGCGGATGAGCATGGCGTAGAAACGCACCAGTTCGCCTGCTGCCTCTGCCTCGAGAAGCTCGCGAGCCGGAAGGTGCATCGACACACCACTCTTCGTTTTACGCAAGAGTCGCTTCTCGAGGTCGTCGCGAACGTTGAGGGAGAGATACGGGCATGCGGGGATGAGATAGTCCCAGGACCAGCGGCGCCACTCTTCGATCACGACCAACGTGTCCCAACCGTCGTCAAATGCCTTGAGGTGGGCTGGGGTAATAAAGTCGGAATCCCAAACGGTGTTGATTAGAAACTTCAGCGAATATTGGTGCCAGACTTGTGGCTCGAGATCTTCATCGTCGTCCTCCAGGACGTCGGGTGGGATGATCCCATCGCGCGGTGCGCGCATGTCGCTCATGGCTCGAGCCTACCGCCTGGGGTGGCAAGGATTCCCGCGTCCTGACCTCAACGCCGCCACGCTGGACCGGCTATTCGCGGCGGGCGACGGCGAGGTCGCCGTCGGCTGCGACCACCGCGACGTCGCCGTCGGTGTCGGTGCGCAGGACGGTGGTCCCGGCGGCGCCGAGCACTCCGAGGAGTTCGGGAGCGGGGTGCCCGTAGTCATTGTCCGCGCCCGCGGAGATCACCGCGACCCGGGCGCCGAGGCCCAACAGGAAGTCACGGTCCTGATAGCGGCTCCCGTGGTGGGGCACCTTGAGCACATCGACGCCAAGGTCCGGCCACGCGCGCTCGATCGCCGTCTGGGCTTCGGTCTCGATGTCGCCGGTGAGCAGGATCCGCGCCCCGGCGACGTCGGCGATCAGCACGATCGAGGCGTTGTTCTCCGCGCTGCGGCCGGTGGGCGTCGTCCGGTCGGCTGGCGGCCAGAGCGTCTGCAGGGTCACCTCGCCGACCTGGAGCACCTCGCCCGCGCGCGGCGGGCGGGACCGGACGTCGTACTCCGCGAGCGTGCCCTGGGTCGCCGACACCGTCGCGGACGGCTCGGTCGGCTCACCCGCCAGCACCTCGGCCACCGGCCAGTCGTCGAGGACCCCGGCGAGCCCGCCAACGTGGTCGGCGTGGAAGTGGGTCAGCACCAGCAGCGGCACGGCGTCCACCTCGAAGTCCCGCAAGCAGCGGGCGACGTCCGCCGGCTCCGGGCCGGCGTCGACGACCACCGCGGAGCCTTCGCCGGCCCGCAGCAGCAGCGCGTCGCCCTGCCCGACGTCGCACGCGGCGACGACCCATCCCGGCGGCGGCCAGCCAGGGCTCGGCGGTCGCACGAAGATCACGGCGATCATGGCGAGGCCGCACAGCACTCCCCCGGTACGACGGCGCACCACCCGCGGACCCACCAGGGCCACCACGAGACACGCCACGCTCAGCCCGATCAGCCACACCGGCCCGGCGCCCCAGGTGACGGCGGCCGTGGGCAGATCCGCGCCGTACCGGGCGACGGCGATCACCCACGCGACGCACCAGCCCGCGCCCGTGCCCACGATCGCGCCGAGCGGAGCCCACACGAGATCGAGCAGGCCGGCGACCAGCCCGAGCACCGTGGCCGGTCCCACCGCGGGCGCGGCGAGCAGGTTGGCGACGATGGCGACCAGGCTGACCTGCTCCGACAGCCCGGCGACCAGCGGCGTGCACGCCAGTGCGGCCGCGGTCGGCACCGACACGGCCTCGGCGATCCACCTCGGCAGCCACCGGGCGAGCGCATCGCGCCACACCGGCGCGACGAAGACGATGCCGGCCGTGGCCAGCACCGACAGCGCGAAGCCGGCGGTCGTCGCCAGCCACGGATCCAGCAGCAGGAGGACCGCGACCGCGACGCCCAGGCTCCGGGGTCCCCGCCTCCGGCCGTCCGGTCCGAGCGCGAGCAGCCCGACCGCGCCCATCGCCGCCGCGCGAACCACGCTCGGCTCGGTCCTGGCGAGCAGGATGAATCCAACGATCCCCAGCGCCCCGACCAGCAGCAGCCACCGCCCCCGCACGCCGGCCCAGCGCGCCACGATCAGAAGGAAGCCGACGATCAGGGTCAGGTTGGTGCCGGACACCGCCAGCAGGTGGGTCAGGCCGGTGGCTCGGAAGTCGTCCGCCAGGTCCTCGGGGAGCCTGGACTCGTCGCCGGCGACCAGCGCCGGGACCAGCCCCGCCTGCTCGGGAGGACGGTCGGCCACCGCGTCACGGATCCCCTCGCGTACCCGCGCCGCGCCCGCCCACGCCGTCCCCGGCGCCTCCACCAGCTCCGGTGGTCCGCGAGCCAGCAGGACGGCAGCGAGGTCGCCGTCGCGCGCCGGCGCCAGGCGACCCGAGGCCTCGACCGTCGCGCCGAGCGGCGCGTCCCGCCACCCCTCGTCGCCGATGACCAGGACCGGCGCCGAGAGCCTGTACGACGTGCCGCGACCGGTCAGCTCCACCACCCGGCCCCGCAGGATCGTCTGCTCGGTGAAGCCGCCGGTGAGCCGCCGAGGATCGGTGGCAACGACGAGCCTCACGCTGACGGTCGCCTCGCGGGCGGCGAGCTTGGCCGCCGGCCCTGTCGTGACCTGCTCCTGGCGGAGCGCGCCGCCGCTGCCGACGCCCAACGCCACCAGGACCACTGCGAGGACGGTCGGGTCCCAGCAGCCGCGCCACCGTCGTACGCCCAGGGCCGCCACCGCGCTCGAGGCCACCAGCCACCACCAGCCGAGGAGGAGCGCCACCAGCGCCGCGGCCCACGCGACGGCACCGAGCAGCACCATCCGCAGGTCGTGCGCGCCGGGCTCACTCACTCCATTCACAGTGTCCGATCGTTCGCTCGCGATCGAGCGCAAGCTCACAGTGCGCTCTCGGGTGCGGACCGACGCGCTCTCTCGCTCGCTCACAGGGTCACGTGCGGCGTCAGCTGCGCGAGGGTGGCGTCGCCGATGCCGTCGACCTCGAGGAGTTCGTCGATCGCCTTGAATCCGCCGTTGGCCTCCCGCCACGCGATGATCGCCGCCGCCGTCACGGGGCCGACACGGGGCAGGGTCTCCAGCGTCGTCGAGTCCGCGGTGTTGATGTTGACCAGAGCTGGAGCCGACGAACCGGTGGCGCCGGCTGGCGGCGGCGCGCCGGCGTACCCGGGCGGAGGCTTCACCCCGACCAGCACCTGCTCGCCGTCCACCAGCTCACGCGCCAGGTTGAGCGAGGTCAGGTTGACGCCCCGCCGCGGTCCGCCCGCCGCGTCGATGGCGTCGGCCACCCGGGAGCCGGTCGGCAGCACGACGATGCCGGGTTTGCGGACCTTGCCCGCCACGTCGACGACCACCTCGGCCGGGTCCGTGGTGGTCTCCGCCGCGGCTGTGGATCCCGGGGATCCAGAAGGTGCCGCCGGCGTGGCAAGGGCGGCGTCCGGGGTCGAGACCGCGACGGGCTCGGTCGCCTCCGGTTGCCCGCGGAGCACCCACCAGGTCGTCACCGCCAGGCCCACCGCGACCACCACCGCGATCACGCTGAGCTGGGCGGGGCCGAGCGCCACCCGGCCGCGCAGGCCCTCCGGCACCAGACCCGCCGCCCGGTCGCCGGCGCTCGGCTCGGGGAGTCTCCTGCTCGCGTGCCGCCCGGGCATCGAAAGCGCGGTGGGCCCGTCTGCTAGGTCCGCCGGATCCTCCAGATCCGGCTCCGTCGCGCGCGCCTCGCTCCGGACGCTCTCCAACTCCGCGGCCAGGAGCGCCAGCCGCCGCTCGACGGCGGCTCGGTGGTCGTCGTCGGCACCGCGGCGCGAGGATGAGCTGAACATGCCTACGACGCTAGGCATCATCCGGCCGGATCGGAAGGCCGTTTACGTCAGCCTGTGGATAACTGTGCACGTTTGCGCCGACTCGGCGCGTTTTACGTGCACGTTTGCGCCGACTCGGCGTTTTTTGCGTGCACTTTAGAGCCGACTCGGCGCTAGCGGGGGGCGACGCAGACGGCGACCATGCCGGGGCCGACGTGGGCGCCGAGGACGGCGCCGAGCTCGGTGAAGAGCAGTTCGCCCGCCAGCTGCGAGGAGAGTCGCTCCCGCAGCCGGTCGGCGAGCGCCTCGGCGCGGTCGGCGTTGGCGAGGTGGGAGACGCAGACGTCGACCGGCCCGGAGCCGGCGGCCTCGACGGCGAGCTCCTCAAGCCGCCCGAGCGCGCGCCCGGCGGTGCGGACCTTCTCGAGTGTGGAGACGCGGCCGTCGGCGATGGTGAGCAGCGGCTTGACCGACAGCGCCCCGCCGAGGATCGCGGCGGCGGCGCCGATCCGGCCGCCGCGGCGCAGGTAGTCGAGTGTGTCGACGTAGAACAGCGAGGACGCCCCGGCGGCCCGGCGGCGCACGGCGGCGATCACCTCGGCGGTCGAGCCGCCCCGGTCGACGACGTCGGCGGCCGACTGCACGGCGTACCCGGTGGCGACCCCGACCTGGCCGGTGTCGACCGGGTAGACGGCCACGGAGGCCTCCCGCGCCGCCAGCTGGGCGGCCTCGAAGGTCCCGCTCATCTGCCCGGACAGGTGCACCGACACGATCTCGGTGGCACCCTCGCCGGCCAGCCGCTCGTAGACCTCCGACAGCACCGCCGGGGCGGGCCGCGAGGTGCTCACGGGCTGGAACTCCTTGAGCGCCGCCGCGATCCGCGCGGGCGCCACCTCGGGGCTGCCGTCGTCGTACACGTCGTTGCCGACGACCACCTGCAGCGGTACGACGGCGATGCCCCGCTCGGTGGCGACCGAGGTCGGCAGCATCGCCGTGGAGTCGGTGACGAGGGCGATGCGACCGGGCATAACCCGGAAGCCTAGTAGCTCAGCTCGCGACGATGTTGACCAGCTTCGGTGCCCGGACGATCACGCGCCTGACCTCGCGGCCCTCCAGCGCGCGCTCGATGGCGGGATCGGCCAGCGCGGCAGCCTCGAGCGCCTCCGCGGAGACGTCGGGAGCGACCTCCAGCCGGGCGCGCACCTTGCCCTGGATCTGGACGACGGCGGTCACGGACTCCCGCACCAGCAGCGCCTCGTCGACCTCCGGCCAGGCGGTGCGGGCGAGGCCGGGCTCGTGGCCCAGCCGCGCCCACATCTCCTCAGCCGTGTACGGCGCGACCAGCGACAACAGGACCGCGACCGTCTCCGCGGCCTCCCGCACGGCGGGGTCGGCCGGCCCGCAGCCGGAGTCGATCGCCTTGCGGGTGGCGTTGACCAGCTCCATGACCCGGGCCACCATCACGTTGAAGCGGTAGCTCTCGATCAGCGTCGCCGCCTCGGCCACGGTGCGGTGGGTGACCCGCCGCAACGCGACATCGCCCGCGGTGGGGTCCGCGCCCGGCGCCGAGGTCACGTCGCCGGCCAGCCGCCAAGCACGCTGCAGGAACCGCAGCGACCCGCCGGGACTCACCTCGGCCCAGTCGATGTCGTCCTCGGGCGGGCCCGCGAAGATCAGGGTCAGCCGCACCGCATCGACGCCGAACTCCGCCAGCTGCTCCCCCAGGTTGACGCCATTGCCCAGGGACTTGCTCATCTTCTTGCCGCGGTTGATCACCACGCCCTGGTTCAGCTGCGCGGACCACGGCTCGCGGAAGTCGACCAGCCCCATGTCGGCCATCACCTTGGTGAAGAACCGGCCGTAGAGCAGGTGCAGCACCGCGTGCTCGACGCCCCCGACGTAGATGTCGCACGGCATCCAGGCGCGCACCTGCGCGGGGTCGAAGGCCTGCGTGTCGTCGTTCGGGGAGCAGTAGCGGAACATGTACCACGAGGAGTCCACGAAGGTGTCCATCGTGTCGGAGTCGCGCCGGGCCGGCCGCCCGCACTCGGGGCACGCGACCGAGATCCACTCCTCGGCCGCCGCCAGCGGCGAGACGCCGCTCGGCTTCAGGTCGGCGCCGCGCAGCTCCGGCAGCTCGACCGGCAGCTGGTCCTCGGGGACGGCGACCTCGCCGCACCCCTCGCAGTGCACGATCGGGATCGGCACCCCCCAGTAGCGCTGCCGGCTCAGCAGCCAGTCGCGCAGCCGGAAGTTGACCGCGCCCTCGCCGGTGCGCCCGGCCTCCAGCTGCCCGACGATGGTGCGGATGCCCGCGGCCTTGTCGCGCAGCCCGTCCAGCACCCCGGAGTTGACGTAGACGCCGTCCCCGGTGGTCGCGATCCCGCTCTCGGCGGGGTCGGGCTCGCCGGTGTCGATCACGCGCCGTACCGGCAGCCCCATCGCGCGCGCGAAGTCCAGGTCGCGCTGGTCGTGGGCGGGCACGGCCATGATCGCGCCGGTGCCGTAGTCGGCCAGCACGTAGTCCGAGGCCCACACCGGGATCCGCTCGCCGTTGACCGGGTTGATCGCGCTGACGCCCAGGTCGACGCCGGTCTTGGGCCGGTCGGTGGCCAGCCGGTCGATGTCGGAGGCCTTGCGGACCTGCTCCAGGTACGACGCCAACGCAGGCGCGCGCGACGGATCCACGATCTCGGCGGCCAGCGGTGCGTCGGCGGCGACCACCATGAACGTCGCGCCGTAGAGCGTGTCGGGCCGCGTCGTGTAGACCCGCACCTGCTGGGTGCCGCTCGCGGCCTCGACCTCGAAGTCGACGTGCGCGCCCTCGGAGCGGCCGATCCAGTTGCGCTGGGCGGTGACCACCCGATCCGGCCAGGTCGGCGCCAGGTCGTCCAGGCAGTCCAGCAGTTCCTG
This sequence comes from Nocardioides sp., assembly GCA_039812025.1. Classification (GTDB taxonomy): domain Bacteria; phylum Actinomycetota; class Actinomycetes; order Propionibacteriales; family Nocardioidaceae; genus Nocardioides. The sequence goes on from JBDHZS010000074.1 coordinate 14,764, forward strand.
GGCGTAGTCGGTGATCTTGAAGTACCACTGCGTCAGCTCGCGCTTGGTGACCTCGGCCCCGCATCGCTCACAGCGGCCGTCGACGACCTGCTCGTTGGCCAGCACCGTCTGGTCCCGCGGGCACCAGTTGACCGGCGAGTTCTTGCGGTAGGCCAGCCCGCGCTCGCGGAACTTCAGGAAGAGCCACTGCGTCCATCGGTAGTACTCCGGGTCGGAGGTGTGCAGCCGCCGAGTCCAGTCGAAGGCGATGCCGTACCGCTTGAACGACTCCGCCTGGGTCTCGATGTTGGCGTAGGTGTAGGTCGAGGGGTGCGAGTCGTTGCGGATCGCGGCGTTCTCCGCGGGCAGCCCGAAGGAGTCCCAGCCCATCGGATTGAGCACCTCGTAGCCGCGCAGCCACCAGTAGCGGGCGATCACGTCGTGGATCGCCGTCACCTCGGCGTGCCCCATGTGCAGGTCGCCGGAGGGGTAGGGGAACATCGTCAGCGCGTAGCGCCGCGGCCGCGGGCTGGCGTCGTCGGCGGTGAAGAGGTCCAGCTTCTCCCACACCGGCAGCCATTTGGCCTCGACCTCGTGTACGTCGTAACTCGCGCTCTGCTCGCTCATCGTCTCTCGCTCTTCCTCCGGCCCGCGTCGGGCCGTGCTCGTGCCTGGGTGGTCGGCGCACAAAAAAGCCCCTCGGGCATGAGGGGCAGCCGCGCTGAGTCGTGCGTGTCAGCGCGGCTTGGCAAGGAGCAGGCGCCAGATCCGGTCCATGGGCGTCATCCTACCCTGCCCGCGCGCCGGGCGGCCTCGGCGACGTACCACGCCAGGGACTCCGGGTCGGCGAGCGAGTCCTTGGCGGCCGCGGTCTCCGGGTCCGCCCCGAGCAAGATCCGCTTGACCGGCACCTCGAGCTTCTTGCCCGACAGGGTGCGCGGCACGGACGGCGCGACGACGATGGCGTCGGGCACGTGCCGCGGGGAGAGCTCGCCGCGCAGCGCCGCCCGGATCCCCGGAATTACGGAATCGACGGGCGCCCTGTCCTTCTTCGAGCTGCCCGCGAGCGCCACGAAGAGGATCAGCTCCCCGAGCCCACCCTCGCCCGAGGTGTCCTCGAGGTGCACGACGAGCGAGTCCGCCACACCGGGCACCGACTCGACCACCGCGTAGAAGTCGCTCGTGCCGAGCCGGACGCCGCCCCGGTTGAGGGTGGCGTCCGAGCGGCCGCTGATCACGCACGCGCCGTCGTCGTAGGCGGTCAGCCAGTCGCCGTGGCGCCAGACGCCCGGGTAGTCGGCGAAGTACGCCTTGCGCATCGCGGCGCCGTCGGCGTCGCCCCACAGCGCGACCGGCATCGACGGGAGCGGCGCGGTGACGACGAACTCGCCGGTCTCGCCCGCCGGACACCGGGCGCCGGACGGGTCCCACGCCTCCACCGCGGCGCCGAGGAAGCTCCCGGAGATCTCGCCGGCCCGGACCGGCAGCACCGGCGAGCCGCCCACGAACGCCGAGCAGATGTCGGTGCCGCCGCTGATCGAGCTGACGGGGACGCCGAGCGCCTCGGCGACCCAGCGGAAGCCGGCCGCGGGCAGCGGCG
>JBDHZS010000075.1:0-15990 GCA_039812025.1 Nocardioides sp.
CGACCGGTTCCGCAACCGGCCACCCCGAGCAGCAAGCCCACCCGCCGAAGCGTGGATCAACCAGCCGACCCTACAAACGAAACCCTGAACAGATCAGCAACCAACCCTTGACAGGTTCCGACTACGAGTTGTCCCACTCACTCCTCGGCGAAGCCGGTGGAGTCGTCGAACTTGAGGGTGCGGGCGTTCTCGGTGACGGTGCGGATGATCTGGTCGGCGAAGCCGTCGGGCTTCTTCGCGACGACTTCGATGGTGACTTCCAGGTCGGTGCCGACCTGGCTGGCGAAGTGGTCGAGCACCTCCTTGCTGATGTCACCGAAATGCTTCACCGGCCTGGAGCCGTCGAGTCGCACCGACCCGCGGAACGTCGTGACGACGGTCGACGCGGGCTGGGGGTCGCCACCGCCCTCCCCGCCGCCTGGCCTACCGCCGTCGGCGCCGCTGCCACCTTCATCGCCGCCGACACCGGGTGCCGGCCCTGGCTCGACCACGTCGGCCTGTTGCGCCGCGGCGACCGCCGGCTGCACGACCAGCGAGGTCGGGGCAACCGAGTCGGCGAGACCGCCTGCGACGAGGCCCAGGTACCGTCCGGCGTCCGCGTCGTGTCCGGCGGCGACGGCGACACCTTCGGACTCCCAGGTGAGCGACGCGGAGCCGTTCCGTATAGTCGCGAGGAGCACGTCCTGGTCCCTCAGTCGGGGCAGGTAGACGTACTTGGCGAAGTCCTCCCACAACGTCGACGCGGCGACGTGCCCGTCTGCCCAACGTGACGCGAGCTCGCCGTCGAGCTTGAGCCGCAGCATCACGGGAGGGAACTGCACGGCCAGCGTGCCGTCGGACACGAGACGCCGGCTGGCCCGCTGCGCGACCGTCCCCTGCTGGTCGAGGGTCGCGATGTCGAAGGTGACCTCGCCGACCGGATCGTCCTGTCGCGGGATGAGCACGTACTTGTAGCTCTCGAGCAGTCGCAGCCCGACGGCGTCGTCGGACTGGTCCCGCCGAGTGCGTGCCTGGGTGGTCTGGTGCGCGTCCAGGTTGAGCTCACTCACTCGGTCACAGATCGACGACCACGCGAGGTAGTCGGCGGTGGCCTGCTCCAGCCCTTCGAGTGAGCGTTGGTCGGCCGCGGCGAACACCAACATGTTGCGGTACTGACGGGGGCTGTTCCCGCGCTTGTCCAACAGCTCCCGGGCCGCCTGCAACGCGGGGGATTCGTCGGCCTTGGCGACGTGTGGATGGTCGGGCCCGAGGACCACCAGGCGGACCATCGGGTCGTCCGCGACGTCGCCCGAGGTGGCGGGGGTGACGTGCACACGGCGGAACTCACCGTCGCCCCGCTCCGCGCGCAGCCGCTTCTCGATCTCCTCGCGAACCTCGTGCTTGTCGCCGGCGAGCAGGCGGGCCGCGTCGTCACGAGCGGTGCGATTGACGTTCTGCTGGCGATCAAACCAGTAGCGGTCACGATCCACGTACAGGTAGGGCGCCTGGGCTGCGAGCCGGTTGAGGGCGTCCGCGATGAAGCCGGGCTTCTCACCCGCGAACACCGAGCCCAGGCGGATGCGTTCGATCTCGATGCCGCGGTTCGCCGATCCCACGTTTGGTGTCGCTCCCAGGAAGATCGTGCGGGCGACGCGCCGGGTGGCGTGGTGCTGGCCCAGGTGCGGGGTCTCCCGGTCGATCTGCGCGGCACGCGAGTCGCGGCCGTCGACATCCGCGTCGAGCACCGGGTCCCAGTAGTCGGGCAGCTTGCCGGCCAGCTCGCCGCGAACCCGGCCGTCGTCGAGAGGGATCGAGCACGGGAGGATCAGCGGTGAGCGGTCCTCGCTCTCCCACAACGAGTTGATGACCGCGGCCATGAGTCGCAGCACGCCACGGGTGCGCTGGAATCGGTCGACGGTCGACCAGTCCTCGTAGAGGCGGTCGAACACCTCGGGGTGGATCGGGAACGCCGTCTTGATGCGCTCCTCGTAGGACACCTCGGCGGCTTCGGAGGGGAACTCGCCGCGCTGGCTGCGGTACAGCTCGCCGAACGCCGCGGCGGTGGCGTCGCGGTCCGCGATCGCCGCTTCGCCCAGCGGCTCGAACAATCGGCGCCGGACGATCTCGAAGCTCTCGTCGCCCTTGGCGGGCTGCCAGTGCTCAGCCTGGCGTGACACAACGTTCGTGAGCCGTAGCAGCGCCTCGTGACCCGCGGCGCTGCCGACCTCCAGGCTCGAGGCCTGCGACTCGCCCTCGTCGCTGCGCCCCTCCGATGCCGGGATCGATACGACGAACAGCGCGCCGTCGGTGGCACGCGTGGCTTCGGTGAGCGCTTGCGCGAAGCCGAACTGGCTGTCGAAGCTGCCACCCGGCAGGTCGTCGCGTCCGTACAGGTCACGGGCGTACGCGACCCACTCGTCGATCAGCACTAGGCACGGCGACGCGTCCGCGAGCACCTGGCGGATGGCGTCGCCGGGGTTGGTGCGGTTCTGGTCGCTCTCGGCCACCAGCGCATAGGCATCCGGGCCGCCGAGCTGCCAGGCGATTTCACCCCAGATCGTGTTGACGCGGGTGCCGTCGGGCTTCTCGTGGACCTGCCCGGCGGCGAAGCGGTTGCCGACCACCACCGCCCGCCGCACCGTGGGGAGCGACTCCGCGCCGGCTGCCCGCACCAGGTCCGCGATCTCAGCTGGGAGCGCGTCGATGTCGACGCCGGAGAACAGGTGGTAGAGCGCGATGAGGCTGTGAGTCTTGCCACCACCGAAGTTGGTCTGACAGTTGATGACCGGCTGGCCGCCCAGCCCGGCGACCCGTCGCACGCCCAGGGTGAGCAGGTCTCGCAGGCCGGTGGTGAGATACGTTCGCTCGAAGAACAGGCGCGGATCCTTGTACTCAGGTGTGCCCTCGCCTTTGCGGACCAGTTCCAGGTCGGCTGCGAACTCGGCCACGGCGAACCGGCCGGTGGCGACGTCCTCGTGTGGGCGGATGACCTCACGCCACGGCCGCAGGCCAGCCTTGGGCGCATCCACGACGTTCGAGCGGGTGCCTTCCTCGCTGGTGCGTGCCTGCTCCTTGTGGAACAGCGACCGGTTCAGCTCATCCAGGCTGACCCGGACCTTCTGCGTCTCGCGGGCGTCGATCGCCTCCAGCAGGGTGAGGATGCCGCTGAGGACGAACTGGGCGTCGTGCGGTTGGATCGCCCGATTGTGCGCCCACTCGTTGCGCTTGTCGCGCAGCGTGAAGAGGAGGTTGCGCGTCGAGCGCGGAAGCTGACGCTCGAACACGCCCCGCCAGTTGTCGATCATCACGTTCAACAGGAACGACGGGTCCGTGGTCGAGTACTCGCGGTCGGGGTACTTGGATGACCGGACGTACACCTCCACCCAGTCCTTCCCCTTCGGCACCGTGCGAGCCATGTGGCGCGCCACGAACGGCTCCAACCCTTTGGCGAGAAGGTCGAAGGCCTCCCCCACCCGCGCCTTGTTGGACGTCTCTGCTGCCATCCTCATCCCTCCGTCTCAGAAAGCCATGCACGATGCAGCTCACCGAGCCGCTCGATGGTCCGTTTGAGGGAGGGAGAGCGCTTCGCCGCCTCGGACGGTTGCCAGTGCGCAGTCGCGAACCTGACCAGCTCGGCTTCGTACTCGGGTCCCACCTCGCGTCCTCCTGTTGCTGTCGGCAGCAGCTGCCGCCGACGGAGTCGTGAACCGTGCTGTCGAACGATGCCGAGCAGCGTTGCCTTTCCGTCGGCAATCTCGTCAGGTGCCAGCGGGATGTTCGCCACCGAAACACCGAGCCACGTCGCGCAACGCTTCCTGTCGGCGAGGAGCCAGGCCTCGACCTCTGGTTGAGGAATTCCGAGGACCATCCACTTCGCTGGGGTCGGGAGCCAGCTCCTCGCAGCCGACGGAGTGCATGTGTGGTCCTCATCGAGGTCGATTTGTACGTACCAAGGATGGTGACCGGCCGCTGCGTTGTAGCCGGCGAGGCGAGAGACGATCGCCGGCTTGGACACCGTGTAGGTATCGAGCGGTGCCGGCAGTCCCGATTTGGCGAGGAGCACGCGGACGATCTCAGCGTCGGTCGGCCCCTCGACTGCCAGGGAGAGCCAGGGTGTCGTGCTCATTCGTCGAACAATGCCAGTTGTCCGACATCGGCTGGTCGGGTGCGGGCCCGTACGAGCTCGGGGAGAGGCGTGCCGTGCTTGAGGAGCAGCGCGGCATCTCGAATCGATGCTGCCGGCACGACCTCTGTTCCTTCCTCCGCCGGAACGAGCAGGAAGACCTCATCCAAGCCAAGCCCTGGATCGAGGAGAAGGTCGCTCGAATGCGTCGACAGGATGACCTGGCGGCCCGAAGCACGTTGCGCTGCAGCGATCAGGCCGGGAAGGAAGCGCACCACCTCCGGATGTAACGAGAGCTCGGGCTCCTCGAGCAGCAAGGGACCCCCACCGTCGAGTATCGACCATAGGAGCCCGATGAGCCGAAGGGTGCCGTCGGAGAAGTCACCTTCGTCCTGCCACGCGCCTGGTGCTCGCCAGTGCTGATACTTGCCCCGTAGGTGCCAGCGGCCCCGCTCGTCCTGGTGGAGTTGCAACTCCTCCATCTGGGGGACAGCGACCTTGAGCGCCTTGTTGATTCTCCTGAGCCGGCTCTCTCGGCTCTTCCTGGATGTCCGAGCGATGCGATCGAGGAAGTCCCCGCCGAAGGGATCGTTCGGGTGGTTGACCGACCGATCCGGTTCCCGTACCAGCTGTGGGACCAGGTGCAGGTAGTGGATGCTCTCCAGCATGTCTACGATCGGCCGGAACCGCTGGTTCTCGTTGACCTGCTCCAAAGCCGTCTGGCTGAGGAGCAGCGAGTTGCCGCTTTCCTCCGGCGCCGGCCGGTCCACCAGCAGGGCCCCATCCTGGCCCATCACCCGCTCCCTCTTGACGACGAGGTCCTTGCGCGCATCCCGACCGAAGCGAAGTTCATAACGCCAAAGGTCTCGATGTCGCGACGTCCCCAGCGTGACCGACACTCCGATTTCCGGATCTCTGCGCGCAGCTAGGCAACGAATTCTGGATACGTCACCACGAGCGCGGACGGCGGCAGCGAGGCCTCCACCCACCGCTGCAACGTCGCGGAGAAAGCGGAGGGCATCGAGCAGGTTCGACTTCCCGCTCGCGTTCGGTCCGACGAGCACTGCCCGACTACCTAGGTCGATCGTCGCCTCGCGGAAGTTCCGCCAGTTGCGCAGCTCCAGCCCTGTCAGCGCGAGCGATTCCGATTCTTCAGGCCTGTCGAAGTTCTCGGAGCCCTCGCTGCTGTCAGCGGTCGTGTCGCTACTCCCGTTGAAATCGGAGAATGCTGCCATCACCCAATCCTCTACGTGTCGAAGCTCTGCTGCTCGACGACCGTGAACGGTGCGTCGGCTTCTCTGGCGAGTCGCTGGATCTCTGGCCACGACGCGACCAGCGCGTTGTACGGGCCTGCCAGGCCCGGGCGTGCCGTCTCGCACACCGTGTAGAGCCGGTACGCGAGGAGCTGGGCCGACTCGCCCAACCCGCCGAGGCGGCGTAGCAGTCGGGACGCCGCCTGCTCGCCCTCGGATTCCAGCCGCTTCACCAAGTGCTGGGTGGCCTCCCACACCGGTGTACGCAGGTCACGCGTCGGGTCCCAGTCGTCGGGCAGTTCGTCGCGGCCGAGCAGCCGGACCTTGCCACCGCCCGAGGTGAGGATCCCCGACTCGACCATCGCCGAGACCGCCACGTTCATCGACACGGCCAGCTGCTCGGCGGTGCCGTAGGGGCCTTCGTCGCCGAAGAACTGCGAGAACCAGTGGATCGCCCAGCGCGTCTCGGCGTCGAAGGCCGACTCCTGCTCGTCGAGCACCTGGTCGAGCACCTGATTGATCAGCCCGAGCGCCGTGCGCACCCGCATGGTCGAACCGTCCGGCTCAATGACCTTGGCGAAGCGGGAGAACACCGCCATGCCCGGCCCGATCGCCGCCTGACGCAGATCCACCGGCGCGATGTTCGCCTTCTGCAACTCGTGCAACGGCCCCGGAAGCTCTTGCTGGAGTGCTCGGAGGAGACCCTGACGATCGGTGACGCCCGCGGTCTCAGGTCGGGGACGGCAAGCGAGGACGACGGAGGAGGCCAGCATGTTCGAGTTCACACTGATCTTCCCGGGTTTCTCGGTTCGCATCGGCCACGTCGCTGTCACCATCCACCCAGCAGCAGCAAGTCCTTCGAGCATCGTGGACCAGCCCGTCGAACCGAGTCCATCATCTCCGCCGCTCTCCGATTGTTTGAACGCGTAGAACAACGTCATCGGCAGCACCGCGGGGCTCGTGTCCCGGAGCCGCCCGAACACCTCGACAAAGCCGTCCTCGAAGTACGTCTCCGCCTTCGCCTTCGAACCGTCGTGACGGTACGGCGTCGCGATCAGCTCGGCGGCCTTCGGCGTCACCATCGTTCCGAAGAGCTCGGGGTGCACCCCACCCAGCGAACGGCGCAGCCAGACGTAGAAGAAGTCGGAGAGATCGGCGTACCCGATGTTGTCGTAGTACGGCGGATCAGTAGCGACGACGGCCCTTATTGTGGAATGGCGTGCATCGGCAGCGATGGCGTTTCCCATCGCGGTGGGGCGTGTGGACTCGACAACGTTTGCAACGGCGCGAGCCGCAGAGGTCACGTCACCAGCCGCGCCGACCAGCGGGTTGGCTTCCGCGAAGTCCCACACCATCGGGAGCGCTTGGCGAGCGAAGGTGCCGCGGGTGGCTCCCGTACCATGGCCGGAGCGCCATGTGACTATGGAGCTGAGGTCATCCGCCGTGTTCGATATCAGAAACGCGAGGTAGGTCGCGACGGCGTCAGCGTAGGCGGAGGACTGGTCGGGATCGAGACCCTTGGTGGTGGCGTCGGCGGCGACGCGTGATCGGGCTTCGCCAACGAGGTCCGAGAACGTCGTGAGCGCCGTGAGCTGCCGGTTGGTGAACAACAAGTGGAACTCGGTGAGTCCGTACCGCACGACGTTGATCCGACCCGGCCAGTCAAACAGCTCCCCCTCGGGATAGTCCTCAGGCTTCGGCACTTCCGCCGCCGCAACCTGCTCCTCGGTCGGTGGCAGGTACACGCGTTGACGGTCGCCTTCGGCGGCGATGGCCATGAGTTGCGCGCCGAGCCGGCCGGCGCGTCCCTCCGAGCGGACGTGTTTCAGCGGCACCGCCGTCTGGCAGCACAGGCAGGTCGCGCCGGTGCGGCCGACGGTCCCGTCGATCTCGGGTCCGCCGGCACCGTGCGCGATCTCGAAGCGCACGGCCTTCCCCTCGACGACCGGCTTCACCCACGCCTCCTTGCCCTTCTTCTTGCCGAGCCAGAACGACCTCACCAGCGGCATCGTGGCTCCGCACGCCGGGTTCGGACAGGTGACGGTGCGGGCCCAGATCCAGGCGATCACGTTGGCCTTCGACCCGTCGGGCAGGGTCGCTTTCGGGTAGAGGTGACCGATGCGCAGCTCGGCTTCGTCGCGCATCCACTGGCCGTAGCGGCGGACGTCCTCGGCGAGGCCCTCGGCGCCGTTCCAACGGGTGCGGTTGTCGGCGTCGGGATGGACCGGCGGCTGGTCGGCCCAACGGGGCGGGATCTCGATAAGTGCCTTGTTGATGAGCACGGCGACGGGGTTCAGGTCGCTGGCGTGGGCTTCTAGTCCGAGGCGTTGTGCTTCGAGGGGGATGGAGCCGCCACCGGCGAACGGGTCGAGGATCGGCGGCGGACCGTCAGGGAAGCACGCTCGGATCTCAGCCCGGGCTTCTTCGAGCACCTCCTCGTTGGTGGAGTTCTCCCACTTCACCAGGCGTTCGATGATCCCGAACAGTCGCTCGCGCTCCGTGTCCTGGTCCTCCTCGGTGGGGAAGCGGTCCGGGTGCGCAGAGGGGTCATCGACGAGCTGGGCGAACAGCACGGCCCGGCACGCAGCGAGCGGCCGGCGTGCCCACCACAGGTGCAACGTGGAGGGGTGTCCGTGGCGGATCGACTTCTCACGCGCGGATTCGGCGTTGATCGCGTCCAACGGCAACGCCACTTCGATCAGCTTCTTCTTCGGTGGTGTCTCGTTCGGTGGCGTGTCGCTCAACGGTGGTCCTCGTGCGTCTCGATCTCGTCGGGGCTCATGTGAGCGTGCGGCGGATGAACTGGTCGAACATCGGAACGGTGAACGCGATGACACCGTGACGGGGCGCGTACAACAGCCCTCGCTTGATGAGGCTGTCGCGCACCGGTCCGACCTGGGTGGTGGTCTTGCCCAACGCGGCGGCCACGTCGCCGGAGAGGTGTGGGCCCGCCCCGTCGAGGCCGGCCATCGCCCGGAGGTAGTCGCGTTCGGAGTCGTTGGTCTTGTCGATCCGGGAGCGGAAGAAGCCGTGGTCGAGCTCGTCGAGCGCGAGGGTGGCTGAGGCTGTGACATCGGCGGTGGTGATGGCCGGTCCGTCGGCGACGTTCCAGGCCTGCTTGCCGAACTCCTGGAGGAAGTACGGATAGCCCTCGGTCTGTGCGATCACTCGGTCGACCGCTCCGGGATCCCATTCGGAACCCTCCTCCACGACCGGTCCGACCAACGCCCGGCGGGCATCGTCGTCGCCGAGGGATCCGACATCGACGTAGCTGAACAGACGCTCCGCGTACGAGCGTGCTTCGCCGGCCAGTCCGGGCAGCGACGGCAGGCCCGCTCCGGCAACCAGGAGCGGCAATCCGAGCTGCGACACGCGGTGCAGGCCCACGATCAGCGCGCCCAATTCGCTCTTGGACAGGTACTGCAACTCGTCGATCGTGAACAGCACGCCCGTCCGCCCGGCAGCAGCCGTTTCGCCGACCTCGCGGAACACACCGCCCAGGTCGCCGTCGAGGTCACCCGAGTCGGCCAAGCCTGGCCGCGGTTCCAGGTCGATCGTGAGCGCACCGCCGTCACCGGTCGGCACGTGGACCTTGACGAAGGTCCGCAGGGCGCCGAGCCCGGCGCGTGCCCGGTCCTTCACCCGCTCCTTGACACTCAACTCCAACAGGACCCGCCGGGCCAGCGTCGCCACAGCGCCGGCGACTCGTGTGTCCTCGGTGGCTTCGATGTGCTCGTGCACCCAGCCGTGCCCCTCGGCGATCCGGCCGAACTCGTTGAGCAGCACCGTCTTGCCGACACCACGAAGACCGGCGAGCAGGATGCTGCGCTCGAATCGGCCGAGGTCCATGCGCTGCACCGCGACCGACATGGTGTCGAGCTGCGCGTCGCGGCCGACCAGCAACGGCGGCCGGCTGCCCGCACCCGGCGTGAAGGGATTCCTCACCCGATCCACGCCATCGAGCATAGCCCTCTGCGGGGTTCTTAGCACTTGAAGCTATAAACACCGCAGAACGGTATGAACCGGCTAAGCCGGTTCCTCGGCTCGGTCCCAGAGCGCGGACCAGGTGAAGTTGACGCTGGTGACCTCGAACACGAAGTCCTCGCTGCGGCCTTCGAAGGGGTGGCGGAGGTAGCGGACGGTGTCGGTGCCCTCGGGTGAGACCTCGACGAGGGCGAGCACGAACCGGTCGGGCTCATTCATGGCGGTGAGGATCTCATTGCGGCTGACTGTGACCGTGGGGGCGCCGGCGATACGTCCCTTGACCTCGATGTGGCGCACGTCGCCGAGCTGGCCATGGGTGCCGCGACGAGTGGAGCGGATGTCGTAGCCGGGGTGGTTGCGCTGGATGCGGTTCATGTCCTCGGGGTCCCAGCCGAGGGCCTCCTCGGTGGCGAGCACGGCATCGACCGCGCGTTGTTCGACCTCCTGGCGGGAGATGGCGAACGTCTCCACCTCGGCGGTCGCCGCGTCGCCGGTGAGGCGGCGCAGCAGACCTCCGGGCACGACGAGCGCGCCGCCGACCACGACCGGGGGAAGCGCTCGAAGGCTGCGTTCTGCTTCCAGTTCGGCGAGTCGGCTCTCCAGGCGTTGCGCGATCCGATCGGCGCGCTGGCTGGCACGGTCGACGTTCATCTGTGGGGTCTTGCCGGCATCCGCTCTGAGCTGTAGTTGGTTCGCTCGGTTATCCCAGTAGTTGATCTCGCGGGTGAGGCGTTCGGTGACCGCGGCGATCGTCGCGTCGACACGACCCTCGGTGTGGAGCCTGACCCCGGCCAGGTGCTCGGGCACGGCGACCTCGATGGCGTGTTCGACGCCCACGGCTTCCAGGTCCGTGTCCAGCCAGCCGCTGTCGAGGATCTCTTGGAGGTGCGGGAGCTCATCGCCGGTGGGCGGCCGGTAGTCGAGGTAGGGCGCGTAGCCGGCGGTGCGCGGTTCACCGGTGCGGGGGATCTCGACGAACTCGAAGCGGCGGCTAACCACTGTGTAGGGCTGGGTGGGCGACGCACGGGCGTCCGCGACAGCGTGTTCGAGCAGCACCAGGACCCTGGTCTCCTCGCCCTCATCCACGTCGTCGACGAGGACCGTGCCCCGGGTGAAGAGGCCACGGTGGCGTTCGAGGATCAAGTCGATGGTGGCCGACAGGAGCGGATGGCCCGGAGCGATCAGCTCGGCGGGCGGAGTGCCCGGGACTCGCACCAGGTCCTTGTCGAAGGTCACGCGTTCGTAGCGGGTGAGCACCGGTGAGCCGGTGCCGACCTGCCGGTCACGCTGGCGGATCGAGGCGGGCACCGACGGGATCGAGAACCGGCCGGGTTCCTTCTCGGTCAACGAGGCGCCCAGGTGGGTGAGCGCAGCGTCGAAGAACGCCCGGATGTAGTGCGGTTGCAGGCGCTTTGCGGCGGCTTCGACCATCTCGGCACGGATGCGCTCGACGTCCGCGATGACCAGGGTCTCCGCAGCGAGCGGCGGGTGCTCAATCGCGTCGCGGACACGGTCGCCGATGGTCTCGTCGATCACCTGGTTGATCCGATCGCGGACCTCGGGCTGGTCGCCGTAGCGGATGGCGTCGATGAGCAGGCGTCGTAGCTCGGCACCGCTCATCGCCTCGCCCAACACGTCGAAGACCCGGCCCTTGTAGGCGACGCGCTGCTGTTCGATCTTGTCGAGCAGCCGCAGGTACACCTGGGCCTCGCGGGTGTCGGCCGCCACCAGGTTCCACATGTGGCACACCTCGGTCTGGCCGATGCGGTGCACGCGGCCGAAGCGCTGCTCGATGCGGTTGGGGTTCCACGGCAGGTCGTAGTTGATGACCAGGTGAGCCCGCTGGAGGTTGATGCCCTCACCGGCGGCGTCGGTGGCGACGAGCACCAGGCAATCCTCGTCCTGGGTGAACCGGGCTTGGATCGCCCGCCGCTCCTCCCGGGGAGTGCCGCCCGAGATGGCGACCACCGCGTCCGCGCTGCCGAGGAACGTGCGGAGCCGGTCCACCAGGTAGTTCATCGTGTCGCGATGCTCGGTGAAGATGATCAGCTTCCGACGTCCGCCCTGGGCGTCGAACATCTCCGCCGCTGTCGACAGCAACCCGGAGAGCTGCACCCACTTGGTGTCCACGCCCTTGCCGCGGAGGCTGCGGGCAAGAGCTTCGAGCTGCACCAGGGTGGCGATCTCGGCTTCCAGTTCGGCGACGGTCGCCGCTGCTGTCGCTGCGTCGATGACCTCGGCCTCGAGGTCCTCGCGCTCGGCGCCTTCCAGGTCGTCCCAGGCGTCCGGATCGAGCCCGTTCGACGGATCGCCTTCGGAGTCGTCGTCGGCGAGGAGGGTGGAGAGCCGCTGCTCCTGGGGGGTGATGCCCAGCGCGGCGGCACGGGCCTTCTGACGCTCCTCGATCACCCGAGCTTCGAGCCGCTTCCGGCGTCGGGCGAGCGACTGGTAGATCGCCTCCGGAGACGATGCGAGACGTCGTTGCAGGAGGGTGAGCGCGAAGCCGACGGTGTTGCCCCGCCGACCCTGCCCCTGTTCGGTGAGGCGGTCCGCGCGGTTCATCTGTTCGCGGACGTACTCGGTGACCTCGTCGTAGAGCGCCATCTCCTCGGGCGAGAGTCGGAAGTCGACCGTGGTCGCCCGACGTTCGGGGAACAGGTGCTTGCCCTCGAAGGTCAGGAGGTTCTCCTTGACCGTGCGGCGCATGAGGTCGCTCGGGTCGATGCTGTGCACCCCGTCGCGGAAGCGACCCTCGAAGCGGTCGCTGTCGAGGAGCGCCAAGAAGAGCTGGAAGTCCTCCTCCTTGCCGGCGTGCGGCGTGGCGGTCATCAGGAGAAGGTGGCGCGTCGTCGCGCCGAGCACCTCGCCGAGCTGGTACTTCTTCGTCTTCTTCACCTCGTCGCCGAAGAAGTGCGCGGAGAGTCGGTGCGCCTCGTCGACCACCACGAGGTCCCAGTCGGTGTTCTTCAGACGTTCGACGAGGTCCTCGCGTCGGGCGATCTGGTCGACCCGCGCAATCAGGCGGTCCCGTTCGACGAACACGTCTCCGGCCTGGGCGCTGTCGAGGAGGTCGCGGTTCACGATGTCGAAGCGCAGCCCGAACTTGTCGACCAGCTCCTCCTCCCACTGGCCGACCAGGCTGCCCGGAGCGATGATCAAGCAGCGCTCGACATCACCCCGGATCATCAGCTCCTTGATGTAGAGCCCGGCCATGATCGTCTTGCCGGCGCCCGGGTCGTCCGCCAGGAGGAACCGCAACGGCTGACGGGGCAACATGTCGCCGTAGACCGCCTCGATCTGATGGGGCAGCGGCTCGATCTGGCTGGAGGTCAGGGCCAGGTACGGGTCGAATAGGTGCGCCAGGTGGATGCGGCGGGCCTCTGCCGCTAGGCGGAACAGGTGGCCGTCGCCGTCGAAGCTCCACGCCCTCGACGTGCCTTCGGCGATCGAGAAGCTGCCTTCGTCCGAGCGGTAGACCAGTCGCTCCTGCGGCTGAGACTTGGCGTCGCGGAAGAACAGCGTGAGCGCCTGCGTACCGTGCCACTGCACACTGATGACCGTGACCGGTCCAGCCGGATCGACACCCGTGACGGCGACACCCGCGAGCAGCTCCTCCAGTTGTGCCACGGGCCTCCTCCTCCCAGCCGGTGTGCGTTGCGTCGACTCTACGGGCGGTTCGCTGCATCCGATGATTGCCGCTTCGAGCTGCGGGGTACCCACCGCCGAATCGCACGGCACAGACGGTCCAGAAGGAATGGAATACGGCGGCAGGAGGTCATCGAGTGCGACGATTCCGCAGGAACGCGGAGATCGAGTAGGTGCTGGGGTCCGATGGGCCACGTCACGAGCGCTTCCAGCTTGAAGCGGCTACCGGGTTCCGTCGTAGACAGCCGGGTCCACCAGGACTCGTCAGCGCGCAGTGGGTCCGGCAGCACTACGGCTTGGTCGCCAAAGCAGAAGACGAGTACACCACCGAGTTCTTCGTGGACGGCGGCCCAGATCTGTCCGGTACGTCCGTTCTGGGTTCGAAGCACGGGGAACGCTGGCAGCCTCGCCGAATCGAGGTCGCGGAGTACCTCGCGGAGGGGTGCCAGTGCGCTGGATAGGAGAGCGCGATACCCGTACAGCGCGAACAGCGCGAGGTAGGCGGACCGCAAGTAGCTCAGCTTCGCCGAGCCAGGGTCGTAGCCAGGCCGGAAGGTGATTTCGAGACTGTTGCGCAACGCCGAGTCGATGGTGGTGGACCCGTCCGAGGCAACAGGAGGAAGTTGGGCCATGAGGGCTTCACGGGTGGAAGGGTTCGAGCGTTGCTCGCTGACGAAAATCCGTCCCTCCCCCTCTGCTGTCACCTCCAGCTCCGCGGTCACATCCCCGTTGATCCGCATCTCCACACGCCCAGCTTCACCGCGCAGCGCCTCGACCGTCACCCGATGTTTGGCTGCGTCAGCGTCGACCTGAGTTCCGGCGTCGTTGTTGCAGCGGCGGCAGGTCAGCACCAGCCCGCTGCCCCCTAGGGAGGAGGGCGGCACGTGCTCAATCGTCAGCTCGGGTGGAGAGTCCAGCGCTGTTTCATCGAACAGTCTCCAGCAGAGCGGGCAGATGTACGTGGGCCCATCGTGGCCTTCGCGCACGGCGGCAGGCAGCGTGAACTCAATAGCTTCGGCCCCAGATCGAAACCACTCGCGTCGTTGCTCGTCAGGTGTCACCCGGTGCCTCCTCAGGTTCATCCCAGCGGCTCCCGTCCCCCCGCTCGGCCCTGAGCCGAGCGATGACCATCTGAACTGATGAGCTGCGCGCGAAGCGCTCTGCGATGTCATCCACCGGCACTCCGACGGCGTGGAGCAAGTACGCCACGCCGACGAAGTGGAGGGCTCGCCCGAACTCAAATCGGAGATCCTGGTCAGCGATGAACTTCCGCGATCGTTTCGCACGTGGATGCGTCAACGGATTGCGCGTCGCGCTCACTCGTGCCGCGAACTCACCGACGTCCCCGCCGGTGAACAGCTCGCCGATCGGACCTGCTGCTTGCACCATCTCGATGACCCGGTGTCGAAAGACCGGCGGACTGGATGCCTCAAGAAGGGGCTCGGCCCACCCGACCAGGTCGGCAGGCAGCGCTGCCAAAGCACGCTTGATCCGCTCATCCCGCTCGTCGTCCGCGAGGACGGTACGAGGGAAGTCGCCGCTGTGAAGCGTCTCGAGTGCCTGGCAGTACGCGGTGAACGTCTCGTCCACGTTGGTGAGCTTCACGAAGTCGGTCGCGCAGAGCCGGAACCATGCTTGATCATGGCGCGAGAACTGCCCCGCCCAGGATTCGAGCGCACAACCGAGTCCACCGGGCAGGTCCGGGCGCGCCGCGAACATGTCGTGCCGCTTCTGCTGGCTCGACGGCTTTCCGCCGAATGCGATCGACCGATACACGAGCCTCATCGACCGCGACGATCCCACTTCGCGAACGTGGAGTTCCGTAATCGCCGTTTGGGTGCCAATGCACAATCGCAGGAAGGATCGGACGAGTTCCGCGGTCTCAAGGCATACGTCGACCGAGAGCGCCGCGGCCGGCTCCACCACCACTCGAGCGGCGAGTGCCACGCTCGCGTTCAATCGGCGGATCTCGTACGTCGGAAACGCGACGACGCTCACCCGGCCCACGTCCTGCACGTCGACCTCTTCGAGCACCTGGCGCTCGGCGCGGACCGCGACTGCCGTTGCGACTCCAGCATCGTGATCGAGCTCACGCTCGATCGTTGGTGTCCCAGCCCATTCATCGAGGTGCTCCGTGCTCATGATGAGTCGGTCAAAGCGCGTGGCTTGGTCGGCGTGGCCGTCGAGCACCATGAGTCGGGGCCACCAGTTCTGCGCCGTCACCAACCCGATGTCGTGTGTCGGCACAGAACCCGAGCAGTCGAGAAGGCTCACGATCTGGTCGTCCATCTCCCCGTGGATCACCGGCACATTGACCTCCTCCCAGCCGACCGGCGTGGCGCCTGGGCCCGGTTTCGGGCGCTCGATCAGACCACCCTCGAGTGTGAGATTGAAGCGATCAGCGGTGAACTCGAGGACACCTCGTTGCCCCAGGTCGCGTTCGCCTGGGATCCACCAAGTTCCCTCCATGGTCCTGTCCTTCAGCATTCCCCGACGATTGCACGGCCGACGCGCGTAGACCGACGCGTTCATGGCTGCGCCGACGGCAGGCTGCTAATCCCTTGCTAATCCGCGGTGGCGAATCGGGTGGATCGAGCGGCACGGCGTGGACGCGAAACCCTTGAGTTTCCGGGCTACAGTCGACGCAGCCTCACGGTGTGGACGGTCCAAGGACGCCTTGTAAACAGCAGGTCAGGAGTTCGATTCTCCTCTCGGGCTCTGTTCAGACCCGCCGAAACCCCCTGAGATTGCAGGGTTCTCGGTGCGTGGTCAGATCGTTGTCCAGATCCGATCCGCAACCTGTCTCACGGAATCTCACCGACGTCTCACGAATCGGTGCGAGAACGGAGACACGGGATGCAGGGCAGCAAGCGCAAGGGACGACGGCCGGGGACCTGGGAGCTGCGCGTCGACGCGGGTGAGGATCCGTTGACGCGCAAGCGTCAGCAGAAGTCGGTGACCTTCCACGGCACCTCCCGCCAGGCCGACGTCGCGTTGGCCGAGCTG
>JBDHZS010000076.1:0-15959 GCA_039812025.1 Nocardioides sp.
AGCCGGGCGGCGCTCCGCACGCCGCGGCCGAGCGCGCGCGCACGCCCGCCGGCCGCGGGCGCGTCGGGCGCACCGGGCGGTGGAACCGGCTCATCGGGCTCGTCGGCGGACACGGGCACAATCCTGCCTGTTCGCCCTCAGCGCACGCCTGGCGGCCTGCCGACCTGACACGGACCGATCCGATGAGCGATGATTTGGCCGTGACCACGACCCGCCCCAAGACCGACGCCGCCGTCCAGGACGCCGTCGATCTCGCGCGGGATGCGGTGGCGGCCGAGGCCGGGCCCGACGCGGTGGGCGAGCACCTCGCGTTCGCCGTCGAGGGCAACCGGCTCGGCACCCACTACTTCGCCTGCCTGCTCCCGGGCTATCCCGGCTGGCGGTGGGCGGTCACGCTGACGCGCGCCAGCCGGCAGAAGGCCGTCACGGTCGACGAGGTGGTGCTGCTGCCCGGCGACCAGGCGGTGATCGCCCCCGAGTGGCTGCCGTGGCGCGAGCGGATCCAGCCGGGCGACCTCTCGCCGGGCGACCTGCTGCCGGTGCCCGCCGACGACCCGCGGCTGGTGCCGACGTACCTGGTCGGCGACGACGCGCTCGACACCGACGACCGCGCGCAGATCCGCCAGGTGGCCTCCGAGCTGGGTCTCGGCCGGGTCCGCACCCTCTCGCTGGAGGGGATGGCGATCGCCGCCCAGCGCTGGTACGACGGGCAGGGCGGCCCCGACACGCCGCTCGCGAAGGCGGCGCCCGCGACCTGCTGGTCGTGCGGCTTCCTGGTCAGGCTCGCCGGGGCGCTCGCCGCGTCGTACGGCGTCTGCGCCAACGGCGACGCCAACGACGACGGCCGGGTGGTGAGCCTGCACCACGGTTGCGGCGCCCATTCGGAGGTGGCGCTCGCGCGGCGCCATCAGCCGCAGGCTCTGCCCGACCACGTCTTCGACACGGTCAGCGATCTCGAGACCTGGTAGCGGCCCGGCGCCGCCGGCAGTATTCGAGCCCCAGCAGCCCGAGGCCCGCGCCCGCCAGGCAGGTCCACAGCCACCAGTCGCGCCCCGACTCGCGCAGCTGACCGGCGAACGGCAGCAGCGCCACGAAGCCGATCAGCCACAGCGCGACGCCGATGCTCACGGTGCGCACGCCGTCCACGTCGAGCGGGTCGACGTCGGCCACGAGGAACGTGTGCCGGCCGATCTCGTGCTGGGTGCGCTCGCCGTCGCGGGGGGACTCCACGGCTACAACCTATGCCGCGCCTCCAGTTGGCGCGTCATATACTGCGCCGCCTCCGTCATCTTGCGGTCCCACAGCCGCAGCACCCCGGGTACGTCGCGGCGGATGATCGCCGCGAAGAGTCCGGTGTCGTCGGCGATCATCGCCGGGACGTCGTAGGCGTAGTCCAGCCCCATCACCGCGATGAACATCTCCAGTTGGACCCGCAGCCGGTTGAACATCGAGGGGATCCGGCGCATGTCGACGCTGTTGGCGATGGCGTCCTGGAAGTCCAGATCGACCTGTCCGGTGATCCAGCTGTCGCCGGTCGCCGCCGCGGCCTCGAAGCGCTCGAGGGCGTGCCGGACCGGGGCGATCCGCTCCGGCCGCCAGTCGGTGGCGCGCTGCATGACGATCGCGCCGAGCGCGCGCCGGGCGGCGTAGGTCTCCTTGACGTCCTCGACCGTCGGCTCGGGGACGACCGCGCCGGGCCCCGCCTCGAGGTCGACCAGGCCGTCGTGGGCGAGGGTCCGCAGCGCCTCGCGGGCGCGGTTGCGCGACACGTGGGCGGCGCGCGAGACGAACGACTCGGTCACCCGGTCGCCGCTCTGGAGCCGGCCGGCGAGGATCTCGGTCTGGATCGCCGCGATCACCACGCTGCTCAACCGCTGGTCGGCGGTCGGCTGGTCGCTGATCGGCAGCACCCGGCGCACGGGCAGCTGGGTCGCGCCGGGGCGCCAGTCGAACGAGTCCTCCGGCCGGGCCTCGCGGTGCGCCGCCCACCGTCGTACCGCCCCGAGCAGCCCCGCCAGGCTCTCCGCCGGCTCGGCCGCCAGCGCCGACTCGAGCGGGACGAGGAGCGCCTGCCACTGCTCCGGTGCGAGCTCGACGTCGCCGCGCGGGCATCGCAGGGTACGACGGGCGGCGCCGCCCAGCAGGTCTGTCGCGAGCAGCGCCCGCAGTGCCAGCCGGAGCAGCCGCTTGTCGCCGGCCGTGCGGGGAGCCGGCGGGGGAGCGGCGGGGGCAAGCGTCAGGACGCACCCCGAGGGATCGATCTGGACGCGCGCGAGCCGCGCCGGGCCGAGGGCCGCGAGCGCCCCGAGCGCCGGCTCGCCGACGAGCGCCGGGTCGTAGCTGCGCCCCCACTCCCGTACGACGGTCGCCTGACTCACCCGTGACAAGGCGGCGACGTCCCTGCTGGTGAGCCTCGCCGAGGTCGAGCGCAGGGGAGCGGTCAGGATCCGCCGGCGTTGGGAGTCGGTGACCACCGGCCCAGTCAATCAGCGCAGTGAATCAAGAATCAAGAATGGCGCCAAGCCGGCCCGGCGCATTCCGTCCGGGCCCTCAGGGGCGTCATCGTGGCTCCGTGGCTAGTTCTGGCGACCCCCTTTTCACGCCGTACCGACTCAAACACCTCACGCTCCGCAACCGGATCGTGAGCACCCCGCACGAGCCCGCCTACAGCGAGGACGGGCTGCCCAAGGACCGCTATCGCGCCTATCACGTCGAGAAGGCCAAGGGCGGCGTGGCGATGACCATGATCGGCGGCAGCGCGCTGGTCAGCCGGGAGAGCGCGCCCGCCTTCGGCAACCTCCAGCTGTGGAAGGACGAGGCGGTGCCGTGGCTGCGGGCGCTGGCCGACGAGGTGCACGAGCACGGCGCCGCGGTGATCACCCAGCTCTCGCACCTAGGCCACCGCACGAGCAACTACACCCACGACTGGGCGCCCGCGGTGTCGGTCAGCGCCGTGCGCGAGCCGGCCCACCGCGCGTTCACGAAGGCGGTGGAGATCTGGGACATCGAGCGGATCGTCCGCGACTTCGCCGAGACCGCCCAGCGCTGCCAGGCCGCGGGGCTCGACGGGGTCGAGCTGTTCGCGGGCGGGCACCTCTTCGACTCGTTCTGGACGCCGTTCTGGAACCACCGCGAGGACGAGTACGGCGGGTCGTACGAGAACCGGATGCGCTTCTCGCTGCAGGTGGTGGACGCGATGCGGGAGGCGGTCGGGCCCGACTACCTCATCGGCATCCGGATGACCTTCGACGAGCACCGCCCGGGCGGCCTCGAGACGCCGGAGCTGCTCCGGATCGCCCGGGACATGATCGCCGGGGGGATCGACTACGTCAGCGTCAACGAGGGCGCGACCCACACCGACGCCGACCTTGCCTGGATCGTGCCGCCGATGTCGTGGCCCTCGGCGCCGAGCCTGGAGCTGGCGGGCCGGGTCAAGAAGGAACTCGACGCGCCGGTGATGCACGCCTCCCGGATCGCCGACGTCGAGACCGCCCGCTACGCCATCGCCGAGGGGCTGATCGACCTGGTCGGCATGACCCGCGCGATGATGGCCGACCCTGAGCTGGTCGAGAAGGCGCGCACCGGCCGCACCGACCAGATCCGGCCCTGCGTGGGCGCCGGCGTCTGCATCGACGGCATCTACACCGCCGGCGCGGCGTACTGCATCCACAACCCCTCGACCGGCCGCGAGCTCGAGCTCCCGCAGCGGGTCCCGGCGGCTGCGGTACGGCGCCGGGTCGCGGTGGTCGGCGCCGGGCCGGCCGGATTGGAGGCGGCGCGGGTGCTCGCCGAGCGCGGTCACGTCGTCGAAGTGTTCGAGGCCTCCGACAAGGTCGGGGGACAGCTGCTCCTGGCCTCGCTGGCGCCGCGGCGGCGCGACCTGCGCGGCATCATCGACTGGCGCACCCAGGAGCTGGCCCGGCTCGGCGTGCCCATCCGCTTCAACTCCTACGTCGAGGGCTCCGACCTGCTCGCCGGCGAGTGGGACGAGGTCGTCGTCGCGACCGGCGGCGTGCCCGCGGCCCCGGACGTGCCCGGCGCACACCTGATCCGCGACACCTGGGACGTGCTCTCCGGCGCGGCCAAGCCGACCGGCCGGGTGCTCGTGTACGACGACCACGGCGGCAACCAGGCGCTCGACGCCGTCGAGGCGCTCGTCCGCGCGGGCGCCTCGGTGCAGCTGGTCACCCCCGAGCGCACCCTCTCACCCGAGGTCGGGACCATCACCGCGGTCGGCTACTTCGAGTCGCTGGCGCGCGCCGGCGTCCTGGTCACCACGCTGCGGAGGCTGTACGGCGTGGCGCGCGGCGCCGACGGCCTCGAGGTCACGCTCGGCACCGACGCCAGCGATTTCCGGGAGACCCTCGCCGTCGACGCCGTCGTCGCCGAGGTCGGGACCGACGCGGTCGCGGAGCTGTACGACGAGCTCGTGCCGCACTCGCTCAACGAGGGCGCGACCGACTTCGTCGAGCTGCTGGCCCAGCGGCCCCAGACGATCGTGCGCAAC
The DNA here is from genome assembly GCA_039812025.1 of Nocardioides sp. Lineage (GTDB taxonomy): Bacteria > Actinomycetota > Actinomycetes > Propionibacteriales > Nocardioidaceae > Nocardioides. The sequence goes on from JBDHZS010000076.1 coordinate 4,508, forward strand.
CCCGAGGGCCGGTTCCGGCTCTACCGGATCGGCGACGCCATCTCCAGCCGGAACGCCCAGGCCGCCATCCTCGACGCCCGCCGCCTGGCCGGCACCATCTGACGCACGTGACCAGGAGTTGTGGGCGCTACTTGCAGTATGTGCAAGCGCGGCGCACAACTCTCGTCAGGGCCGGCCCGCCGAGGGGCGGTAGGCGAGGGCGGCGAGCGCGGTGGTGATCGGCACGGCGGCGATCAGGCCGAGGGTGGCGACGATGCTGCGGACGATCTCCTGGGCGATCGCCTGATTGGTGAGGATGCCGCCGAGGGGCTCGCCGCCGGAGACGATCAGCACCAGCAAGGGCAGCGAGGTCCCCGCGTAGGCGAGGATGATCGTGTTGATCACCGACGCGATGTGCGAGCGGCCGACACGGCTGCCGGCGCCATACAGCTCCCCGAGCCGGTACGACGGGTTCGCGTGCGCCACCTCGCGCACCGTCGCGGCCTGGGTGACCGTGACGTCGTCGAGGACGCCGAGCGATCCGATCACGATCCCGGCCAGCAGCAGCCCCTCCATGTTGACCTGGTGGGTCATCTGCACCGAGGCCGACAGGTCGTCGGTGATGCCGGTCAGGCGCAGGGACGCCACCGTCACCGCCGACAACACCCCGGTCAGCGTCAGCGCCGCCAGGGTCCCGAGCACCGCGACGGTCGTCGCCAGGTTGAAGCCGTGGGTCAGGTAGAGCACCGAGAGCACGATCGCCGACGACCCGACGATCGCGACGAGCAGCGGCGGCGACCCGGCCAGCACGGCGGGGACGACGAAGAACAGCAGGACGCCGAAGGTCACGGCGAGCCCGACCAGGGCGGTCAGGCCTCGCCAGCGGCCGAAGGCGATCACGGCGATCGCGAAGGCCGCCGCGAGCAGCCACAGCTGCGTGCCCCGCTGGTGGTCGACGATCGCGTGCAGCTGCCCGTCCGGCCCATCGGTGGAGATCAGCAGCACCCGGTCGCCCTCGGCGATCCGGGGCGCGCCGGGCCCGTTGGGCATCGGCACCGTCAGCTCCTGGCCGGCGCGCGAGCCTGCGGTGACCTCGACCCGCGCCGTACCGCAGCCGTTGACGTCGTCGCTCAGCTCCTCGGTGCACGGCTGCGGATCCAGGCTGAGGACGGTGCCGGGGTAGTCCGAGGCCGACGTGGGGTCGGTCTCGGCGGAGACGGACGGCGGCCAGAGCCAGATCAGCGCCGCGAGCGTCGCGACCGCGATCGGGACGATCAGCAGCAGCGCGACCCGCAGCACGCCGGGCGGCTCCGCGGCATCGTGTGCTCGGTGGTCTCCGCCCATGTGACGGGATGCTACGGAACGCCGCCGACAGCCTGCGTGCGGAATACCCGGGCGGCCTCCGGGGTTGGACTCGACGATGCCCTGATGAGTGCCACGTTTTCTTCCCTTGCCAACGCCAACTACCGCAAATACGCAGCAGGCGGCGTCGTCTCCAACATCGGCACCTGGATGCAGCGCGTCGCCCAGGACTGGCTGGTGCTGCAGCTCTCCGGCGGCTCGGGTGCCGCGATCGGCATCACGACGGGCCTGCAGTTCCTGCCGTTCCTGTTGCTCGGCCCGTTCGCCGGGCTGGTCGCCGACCGGATCCCGAAGCGGCGCCTGCTGCAGCTGACCAACCTCGCCATGGCCGTGCCCGCGCTGATCCTCGGCGTGCTCGCGGTCACCGGCCGCGCCGAGATCTGGCACGTCTACGTGCTCGCGTTCACCCTCGGCGTCGCGGGCGCCTTCGACGCCCCGGCGCGCCAGTCCTTCGTCTCGGAGATCGTCGAGCCCGACGACCTCACCAACGCGGTCGGCCTCAACTCCGCCAGCTTCAACGGCGGCCGCCTGATCGGGCCGGCGGTCGCGGGCGTGCTGATCACCGCGCTCGGCGGCGGCGCGATCGCCACGGGCTGGGTGATCCTGGCCAACGCGGTCAGCTACGTCGCCCCGATCCTGGCGCTGCGCCGGATGGACCCCACCCTGTTGGACACCCCCGAGCCGGTGCCGCGGACCCCGGGCGCGCTGCGGGAGGGGATCTCCTACGTACGACGACGCCCCGACCTGGTGCTGATCCTCGCGATCGTCTTCGTCGTCGGCACCTTCGGGCTGAACTTCCAGATGACCTCCGCGCTGATGGCCACCGAGGTGTTCGGCAAGGGTGCGACCGAGTACGGCGCCCTGGGCACCTTCCTCGCTATCGGGTCGCTGGCAGGCGCGCTGGTCGCCGCCCGTCGTACCGACGTCTCGCTGCGGCTGGTCGTCTGGGCCGCGCTGGTCTTCGGCGTGGTCGAGATCGCGGCCGGCCTGATGCCGGGCTACGTCACCTTCGCGATGATCACGCCGCTGCTCGGCCTGGCCGCGCTGACCATGATCACCAGCGCCAACGCCTACATGCAACTCCACACCGAGGCGGGGGTGAGGGGCCGGGTGATGGCGCTCTACCTGATGATCTTCCTGGGCGGCACGCCTCTGGGAGCGCCGCTGATCGGACTGGTCGGCGAGCTCTTCGGGGCGCGGTGGACCCTGCTCGGCGGCGGCGCGCTGACCATCGTCGGCACCGTCCTCGCCGTCGTTTTGACCACCGCCAAGCGCCGAGAGTAATCTCAATCCCTGCGCCTGGGCATCCCAGGCGCTATGGCGTGCCCTCTCCAGGGCCGTCCGCAGGGCACCACCCCGGCCGGGCCGGCGGCAGTTCCCACCCACACCACCGCCTCGGCAGAGCGTCGTCGCGAGAGAGCAGAACCAGAAAGGGAACCACCAGGTGCCCACCATTCAACAGCTGGTCCGCAAGGGTCGGCAGGACAAGGTGTCCAAGAACAAGAAGCCCGCGCTGAAGGGTTCGCCCCAGCGCCGCGGCGTCTGCACCCGCGTCTACACCACCACCCCCAAGAAGCCGAACTCCGCCCTGCGCAAGGTCGCCCGCGTGCGCCTGTCCAGCGGCGTCGAGGTCACGGCGTACATTCCGGGGGAGGGCCACAACCTTCAGGAGCACTCGATGGTGCTCGTGCGCGGCGGCCGAGTCCGCGACCTGCCCGGCGTTCGCTACAAGATCATCCGCGGCGCGCTGGACACCCAGGGCGTGAAGGGCCGCAAGCAGGCCCGCAGCCGCTACGGCGCGAAGAAGGAGAAGAACTGATGCCTCGCAAGGGCCCCGCGCCGAAGCGCCCCATCGACGTCGACCCGGTCTACGGCTCGCAGGTCGTCTCCCAGCTCGTGAGCAAGGTCCTGCGCGACGGCAAGAAGCAGGTCGCGCAGCGGATCGTCTACACCGCCCTGGAGGGCTGCCGCGAGAAGACCGGCACCGACCCGGTCGTCACGCTCAAGCGTGCCCTCGACAACGTCCGCCCCTCGATCGAGGTCAAGTCCCGCCGCGTCGGCGGTGCGACGTACCAGGTCCCCGTCGAGGTCAAGCCCAACCGCTCGACGACCCTCGCGCTGCGCTGGCTCGTCGGCTACGCCCAGGCGCGCCGCGAGAAGACGATGTCCGAGCGACTGATGAACGAGATCCTCGACGCCTCCAACGGCCTCGGTGCCGCGGTGAAGAAGCGCGAGGACACCCACAAGATGGCCGACTCCAACAAGGCGTTCGCCCACTACCGCTGGTGAGCCTCGCGGCCGCGGCGAAGACTTCAGAGGAACGGAAAGAGAACTAGTGGCTGTCGACATCACGACGGACCTGGAGAAGGTCCGCAACATCGGCATCATGGCGCACATCGACGCCGGCAAGACCACCACCACCGAGCGCATCCTGTTCTACACGGGCATCACCTACAAGATCGGTGAGGTCCACGACGGCGGCGCGACGATGGACTGGATGGAGCAGGAGCAGGAGCGGGGCATCACCATCACCTCCGCCGCCACCACCTGCTGGTGGAAGGACCACCAGATCAACATCATCGACACCCCGGGTCACGTCGACTTCACCGTCGAGGTCGAGCGCTCGCTGCGCGTCCTCGACGGCGCGGTCGCGGTGTTCGACGGTGTCGCGGGCGTCGAGCCGCAGACGATGACCGTGTGGCGCCAGGCGAACAAGTACGCCGTGCCGCGGATGTGCTTCGTCAACAAGCTCGACCGCACCGGCGCGGACTTCTTCCGCTGCGTCGACATGATCATCGAGCGGCTCAACTCCACCCCGCTGGTGCTGCAGCTCCCGATCGGCGCCGAGGCCGACTTCATCGGCGTCGTCGACCTGGTGGGCATGCGCGCGCTGACCTGGCGCGGCGAGACCAAGATGGGCGAGGACTACGAGGTCGAGGAGATCCCGGCCGAGCTGCAGGCCCAGGCCGAGGAGTACCGCGAGAAGTTCCTGGAGACCCTCGCCGAGGCCGACGACGACATCATGCTGAAGTACCTCGAGGGTGAGGAGTTCACCGTCGAGGAGCTCAAGGCCGCGATCCGTCGCGCGACCCTGGCCGACAAGGTCAACCCGGTGCTGTGCGGCACGGCGTTCAAGAACAAGGGCGTCCAGCCGCTGCTCGACGCCGTCGTCGCCTACCTGCCGAGCCCGCTGGACATCCACGCCATCGAGGGCCACAAGCCCGGCGACGAGGACGTGCTGGTCGAGCGCCAGCCGGCGGACTCCGAGCCGTTCTGCGGCCTGGCCTACAAGATCGCCTCCGACCCCCACCTGGGCAAGCTCTACTACGTGCGGGTCTACTCCGGCCGCCTCCAGGCGGGCTCGACCGTGGTCAACTCGGTCAACGGTCGCAAGGAGCGGATCGGCAAGGTCTACCAGATGCACGCCAACAAGCGTGAGGAGATCGCCGCCGTCGGCGCCGGCCAGATCGTCGCCGTCATGGGCCTGAAGGACACCAAGACCGGCCACACGCTCTGCGACCCGGCACACCCGGTCGTCCTGGAGTCGATGAGTTTCCCTGCCCCGGTGATCGAGGTGGCGATCGAGCCCAAGACCAAGAGCGACCAGGAGAAGCTCGGTACGGCGATCCAGCGGCTCTCCGACGAGGACCCGACCTTCACGGTCAAGACCGACGAGGAGACCGGGCAGACCATCATCGCCGGCATGGGCGAGCTGCACCTGGAGATCCTGGTCGACCGCATGAAGCGCGAGTTCCGCGTCGAGGCGACCGTCGGCAAGCCGCAGGTGGCCTACCGCGAGACCATCCGGTCCAAGGTGGAGAACCACACCTACACCCACAAGAAGCAGACCGGCGGTTCGGGCCAGTTCGCGAAGGTGATCATCACCATCGAGCCCAGCATCGACCCCGAGACCGGGGCCGGCGCGGGCTACGAGTTCGCCAACAACGTCACCGGCGGCCGGGTGCCGAGGGAGTACATCCCCTCGGTGGACCAGGGCGCCCAGGACGCGATGGAGTTCGGCGTACTCGCGGGCTACCCCATGGTCGATGTCAAGGTCTCCCTGGAGGACGGCGCCTACCACGACGTCGACTCCTCGGAGCTGGCGTTCAAGATCGCGGGCAACATGGCCTTCAAGGAGGCCGCGCGCAAGGCCCGGCCCGTGCTGCTGGAGCCGATGTTCGCCGTCGAGGTCACCACGCCGGAGACCTTCCTCGGCGACGTCATCGGCGACATCAACTCCCGCCGGGGCCAGGTGCAAAACATGGAGGAGCGTCACGGCGACCGGGTGGTCACCGCCCTCGTGCCGCTCTCAGAGATGTTCGGGTACGTTGGTGACCTGAGGTCCAAGACCTCCGGTCAGGCGTCGTACTCGATGGAGTTCGACTCGTACGCCGAGGTTCCGCAGAACATCGCCGACGAGATCATCAAGAAGGTCCGTGGCGAGTAGTCGTCGCTGGCCCTCGGCCAATCACCATCAACACACGAGTCAAGTAACAACAACAGGAGGAGCCCACAGTGGCTAAGGCGAAGTTCGAGCGGACCAAGCCGCACGTCAACATCGGCACGATCGGTCACATCGACCACGGCAAGACCACGCTGACCGCTGCGATCTCGAAGGTCCTGCACGACAAGTACCCGGACCTCAACGAGGCGTCCCCGTTCGACTCGATCGACAAGGCGCCCGAGGAGCGTCAGCGGGGCATCACGATCTCGATCGCGCACATCGAGTACCAGACCGAGGCGCGTCACTACGCGCACGTCGACTGCCCCGGGCACGCCGACTACATCAAGAACATGATCACCGGCGCGGCTCAGATGGACGGCGCGATCCTCGTGGTCGCCGCCACCGACGGCCCGATGCCGCAGACCCGTGAGCACGTGCTGCTCGCGCGCCAGGTCGGCGTCCCCGCGCTGGTCGTCGCGCTCAACAAGTGCGACATGGTCGACGACGAGGAGCTCGTCGAGCTCGTCGAGATGGAGGTCCGCGAGCTGCTCAGCGAGTACGAGTTCCCGGGCGACGACGTCCCGGTCGTGCGCGTGGCGGCCTACCCGGCCCTCAACGGCGACGCCCAGTGGGGCGAGTCGGTCCTCGAGCTCATGAACGCGGTCGACGAGTACATCCCGACCCCGGAGCGCGACACCGAGAAGCCGTTCCTGATGCCCGTCGAGGACGTCTTCACCATCACCGGTCGTGGCACGGTCATCACCGGCCGCATCGAGCGCGGCATCGTGAAGGTGAACGAGGAGGTCGAGATCATCGGCATCCGCGACAAGTCGCAGAAGTCCACCGTCACCGGCGTCGAGATGTTCCGCAAGCTGCTCGACGAGGGCCAGGCGGGCGAGAACGTCGGCCTGCTCCTGCGCGGCACCAAGCGCGAGGACGTCGAGCGCGGCATGGTGGTGATCAAGCCGGGGACCAGCACCCCGCACACCAACTTCGACGCGTCGGTCTACATCCTCTCCAAGGAGGAGGGTGGCCGTCACACGCCGTTCTTCAACAACTACCGTCCGCAGTTCTACTTCCGGACCACGGACGTGACCGGCGTGGTGACCCTGCCCGAGGGCACCGAGATGGTCATGCCGGGTGACAACACCGCGATGTCGGTCGAGCTCATCCAGCCCATCGCCATGGACGAGGGCCTGCGGTTCGCCATCCGCGAGGGTGGCCGCACCGTCGGCGCCGGCCGCGTCACCAAGATCACCAAGTGATCCTGCCGGCGATCCGCCGGCACCTTCGCTAGCTTCACAGCTGCATCGAGCGGCCCGGGCCTCGAGGTCCGGGCCGCTTCGCTGTCCCACGCCGAGTCGGCGCATCCGTGCACGCAGAAGACGCCGAGTCGGCGCATCCGTGCACGGGAATCACGCCGAGTCGGCGCATCCGTGCACGGGAAACACCCCGAGTCGGGTTGACGATCCCACGCAACGGTCGGACGATGCCGAGATGACTCGAGGTCTTGCCGTCGCGCTCGCTGCGCTGGCCGCCGTACCACTGCTCGTTGGATGCACCGCGGCGGATGAGCCCGACGGGACGGAAGCCGCATCTCAGACGCCGTCGCCAGTGGCGGCCCACTTCGTGACCAGTCCGGGCGGGGGCGAGGGAGGTAATCACGCGCTGCTCGAGGGAGAGTTGGGCCTTGTCAAGGGGTGCCTGATGGTGCTTAAGGCGGTGGACGGCGAAACAGTTGTGCCAATCTTCCTCAAGACGATGTCGCCGCGCTGGGACGGGCAGAGCAGGACGCTCACCGTGGACGATCGGGAGTACGCCGTGGGGGCCGACGTGTTCTTCGGCGGCGGCTATGTGGGCCGCGCATCGGTGGCCAACCACTTCGCGGTCCCCGAGCAATGCGCCGGCCGCAGGGCGTACTTCCTGGTGCACGACACCACCGACGAGGCCGAACTGCACTGACCGCGTACTTTAGCGCCGACTCGGCGTGATTTCGGCGCATCTTTGGGCCGACTCGGCGTGTTTTCGGTGCATCTTTGAGCCGACTCGGCGTGTTTTCGGTGCACGTTAGCGCCGAGTCGGCGGGGTGCGGACCACCTCGGCGGCGGTGTTGTCGTCGGGGACGAGCCGCATCCGGGTCCGCGGCCGGGGCGCGTCGGCGGTGAGGGCGTCGTCGCGCAGCCACTCCGAGGCCAGCTCGACCAGCGCGCCGGTGCGGTCGTTGATCAGCTCGCGCCGCTGCTTCGTGGTCGGGTACGACGGGAGTCCGGCCGCCGCCCCGGGGCCGGCCAGCTCGTCGTACGGCGTGGCGCCGGGCGACTCGTGGTGGTAGCCGGTCGAGAACTGGGCGAGCCACCCGTGCAACCCCGCGGTCGCGGCGCGGAACCGCACCCAGCGGTGGTTCTCCCAGCCCTTGGCGGGCGTGACGCCGGGGGCGTCGCCGGCGAACGCGACGACCAGCTTCACCGCGCCCTGGCGGCCGCGCTCGACCAACCCGGCGACGACCGGGGCGGGCATCGAGAGGTTCATGCCGCCCTCGCCCTCGGTGTGGTAGATCGTGACGATCCGGTCCCGGTAGCCGGGCAGGGTCAGCTGCGCCCCGTCGACCCAGGTGCGGGCCGTCTCCACGATCTGCTTGGCGAACGTCCCCCAGCCGCCGAGCCCCTCGGTGGGCAGCGCGAACCAGGGCCGCTGCTGGCCGGCGCCGTTGGCGTCGGGGAGGTAGCTGTTGCGCGCCTCGTCGGCGTGCTTGGGCTGGTCGGGCGGGAAGTTGGCGAGGTTGAACGCGAACGACGGCCGCCGCGGCAGCGGGGAGTCGAAGAAGTGCACCGGCAGGTTGGAGCACAGGCCGCCGTCGGAGAACCACACCGGGCTGAAGACGACCGGCGTCAGCCCGGCCACCGCATCCTCGACGCCGGCCTCGGGGTGCTCCTTGCGCCAGGGGTCGACGGCGCCGCGGGCCGTCTGGTTGGCGGGCTGGGTGTAGTCGACGGCGTAGAGCCGCACCGCCGTGATCAGGCCGGGGAAGCTCAGCGACATCCGGGTGGCCACGACCACCGGTAGGTCGCGGGCGTCGGGCCACGGCTTGAGGCCCCGCGCGGCGGCCTGGCCGCGGAGCACCCGGGAGGTGAAGGCCCGCGCGGCCGCCTCGGGCAGCGCCGGCGGGTGGTCCTCCATCCACGCGACGACGTCGGCGGGGAAGAGCCTGCGGAACTCCTCGGGATCGAAGAAGAACTCGCGGCCGTTGAAGGGCATCACCATCGGCTGGTGCCGCGAGAGATTGGTGGTCATCATCCGCAGCGTGACGCCGTGGTCCTCGACGACGCCGAAGGTCAGCGGCGCGGCCCCGGGCTCGAGCCCGGCCATCGCCTGGAACTGGTCGTGCAGCCAGGGCGTCAGCGCCGGCTGCCCGCCGGGCGCCGCCCCGGGCATGCCCGTGCAGGCGCCGAAGCCGTCCGGCGCCATGGCGCCCAGGGTGCGCGAGACGCCGTGGGCGACGCCGAGCACGACGCCCACCAGCATCAGCAGGAGCCCGCCGACGATGCCCGTGACCTGCGCGATCCCGGTGCCGAGCGCGCTCAGCACCACCAGCAGCAGGCCGGGCAGGGCGCCCACGAGCGCGCCGAGGGGGTAGCCCCGCAGCAGCGCGCCGATCGCACGTCGTACCAGGGTTGCGCGCGGGGGCTTCGGAGCCGCGGGATCAGCCGGGGTCGCCACCGACATCAGCGCCCGGAAGAGGGGCGCGGCGTTCTGAGTCGGCTGGAAGAGGGACGCCAGCCGGGTCGCGCCGCCGGGGCCGACGGCGGTGAGCTCGGTCGGCAGCTCCCCCAGCCGCTGGAAGCCGCCCTTGTCGCGGCCGACCTCCGCCGCAGCGGCCCCGGCGGCGGCGATCGCGCCGGCCGACGCCCCGCCGACCGAGCGCAGCCGGTAGGTCTTGGCCAGCTCGACGACCGCCTGCGGGTAGACCACGCCGCTGGTGATCCCGCCCTTCATGACGATGTCGCACTCCAGCACCGGGGAGGCGAAGGGGTCAGGCTGAGCGTGGGAGTCCGGCGGTGGTGTGTTCATGGGCTGCTCCTGGTTCACCGAAGAGGCGGCGGTAATAGGTACCGACGACCTGTCTTGCCATCGTGCTGTACGGCGCCTCATCCGTCACGAACCTGCCCACCGCGGCGGCGCGCCGCTCGAACTGGGTCTTGAGCACCGGGTTGCCGGGGTCGGCGGCGACGTTGTCCCGCGCCTCGACGACCGACTCCAGGTGGGCGACCAGCTCGAGGAGCCGCTCGCGCCGTGCCTTGACCAGCCCGCGCCGCTGGAGCGCGCAGACCTCGATCGTCGCGGCGCCCTGCGCGCTGGCCGCGCCGGCCGAGTCCCGGACCGGCTCGACCCAGCCGTCGCTGATCGTGCCGGTGTCCCAGGTGTAGGCCAGGTGCTGCTCGGGATTGTCGAAGTAGGGGTGGAGCACCAGCCGCGCCTCGCCCGTCTCGGTGCCGGGGCCGGTGGCGCGGGTCTCCTCCGAGGCCAGCGGGAACGCGTTCGCCTTCCCGGCGACTGCGAGCCCGCCCGGCAGCTCCTGACGGCGCGGGCTGTTGCAGTCGGTGCACGAGGGCAGCAGGTTGGTCCACTCGCTGGCGAGCCAGTAGTAGCCGGGCGGCACCTTCTTGCCGCCGACCACGACCTCGCCCTTGGGCCGGTAGTGCTCCACGGCCATCGGCTGGGTGGCGGCGTACGACGTCTCGCAGTAGGCGCACTTGCCGCCGAACGCGTCGTACAACGTGGCGCGGATGTCGTCGGCCTTGTAGGCGGCGTACTTGGTGTACTTCGACGTCCCGTCCCACTCGGCGTAGAAGTCCAGGGCCGCCTGGCGCTCGCGGCGGGTCTTCTCGCTCGCCAGGCTCGGCGGCTCGGGCGGGGCCGGCACGCGTCTCATGACATGCCTCCCGGCAGGTGCTTGCTCCACAGCTGGGCCAGCTGTGCGGTGACCTCGGCGCTGGAGGGGACGGCGGCCTCGCCGCGCTCGCGGCGCTGGGCGATGAACCGGTCGGCCGAGGACAGCAGCAGCCGGTCACGCTCGGTGTGGCCGAGCTGGTCGAGCCGGTCCAGCTTGGCCCGCACCTGGTCCAGCCGCGCCGTCTCCGCGGGCGTGGTCAGCTCCTTGCCCTGGAGCTTGTAGTACTCGTTCCAGAGCACGTCCAGCTCCGGGTCGTCGGTGCTGCCGAGCCCGAAGTGCTCCGAGGTCAGCAGCTGCTCCACGCGCATCCCGGTCACCGGCGGCAGGTCGGAGTTGGTGACGACGTCGCCGGTGCTGTTGCGTCGTACGACGATCACCTCGCCGTCGACCACGCCGCGCAGGCACAGCGGATCGTGCGTGGTGACCACGAACTGGACGCGCGGCATCAGCCGGCGCAGCGCGGTCACGATCTGCATCCGCCACCGCGGGTGCAGGTGCGCCCCGAGCTCGTCGATCAGCACGATCCCCTCCGCGAGCGCGGTCTGCTCCCACATCTCCAGCACGGTGCGCAGCACGTCGCAGGCCAACACCAGCATCGACTGGTAGCCGTCGCTGAGCTCGCGGATGTCGGCGCGGGCGCGGCCCTTGCGGAGCACGACCTTGTCGCGGCCGCGGGCGAGCTCGGTGTCCTCCCCGAGCGCGAGCAGCCCGGCGAT
>JBDHZS010000077.1:0-15920 GCA_039812025.1 Nocardioides sp.
CCGCGGCGCTGGCCGCCGGCCGGGCGGTGCTGGACGCCGCGGCCGGGGTCGAGGTGGACTACTTCGTCGTCCTCGGAGCAGACTTGGCACCGCTGCCGCCCGCGGCCGCGCCGGGCACACCGGCGCGCGCGCTGGTGGCGGCCCGCGTCGGCGGCACCCGACTGATCGACAACGTGGCGTTGATCCTCGGGGGCGCCGCCTTCGACGATGTTGACAGCCACGACGCTGACAGCCACAGCGACACCACCAGCGAAGGAAACCCGAGATGAGCGTGAGGGTCGCAGCCCGCCGCCTCCCCGCCCGGCTGCGCGCCCCCGAGCCCGGGTGGACCACGCGGGCGGACGTCGTCATCGTCGGGTCCGGCATCGCCGGGCTGACCACCGCGCTGAGGTTGCGCGGCCGCGTCGAGAAGATCCTGGTGGTCACCAAGGACGTCCTCAACGCGGGCTCGACCCAGTGGGCCCAGGGCGGCATCGCCGCGGCGCTCGGCCCGGGGGACACCCCGGGCCAGCACGAGGCCGACACCCTGGTCGCCGGGGCGGGGGCCTGCGACCGGGCGGCGGTCCACGCGCTGGTCACCGAGGGCCCGGACGCCGTGCGCGAGCTGATCGCCCTGGGCACCAACTTCGACCACGACGCCGACGGCGCGCTCTCCCTGACCCGCGAGGGCGGCCACCACCGCGACCGGATCGCGCACGCCGGGGGCGACGCGACCGGCGCCGAGATCCAGCGGGCGCTGATCGCCGCGGTCACCGCGAGCGAGGACATCGAGGTGATCCAGCACGCGCTCGCGGTCGACCTGCTCCTCGGCGAGCACCAGGGCCGTCCCCGGGTGGCCGGGCTCACCCTGCACGTCATGGGGGAGGGCCAGCGCGACGGGATCGGCGCGGTCCACGCCCGTGCCGTGGTGCTCGCCAGCGGCGGCCTCGGCCAGGTCTTCAGCCAGACCACCAACCCCGCCGTGGCCACCGGTGACGGCATGGCGCTCGCGCTGCGCGCCGGCGCCACCCTGCGCGACCTGGAGTTCGTGCAGTTCCACCCGACGGTCATGTACCTCGGCCCGGACTCCCGCGGCCAGCAGCCGCTGATCTCCGAGGCGGTGCGCGGCGAGGGCGCCTTCCTCGTCGACGACCGGGGCCGCCGGCTGATGGCGGGCGTGCATCCGCTGGCCGACCTGGCGCCCCGCGACGTGGTCGCCAAGGCGATCATGAAGCGGATGCTCGAGACCGGGCGGGAGCACATGTGGCTCGACGCCCGACACCTCGGCGAAGAGTTCTGGGAGCGCCGCTTCCCGACCATCCTGGCCACCGCCCGCTCGGTCGGGGTCGATCCGGTCACCGAGCTCATCCCGGTCGCCCCGGCCTGCCACTACGCCTCGGGCGGGGTGCGGACCGACCTGGACGGCCGCACGGACCTCGCCGGGCTCTACGCCACCGGCGAGGTCGCCTGCTCCGGCGTCCACGGCGCCAACCGGCTGGCCTCGAACTCGCTCCTCGAGGGGCTCGTGTTCTCCCGCCGGATCGCGGGGGTGTTGCCTGGGGAGTTGCTCGATTGGTCCGAGCCGGTCGCCGACGGGCGCGCGCCGGGGCTGGTCGCGGGGACGGTGCGCCGCGACCTGCAGGAGACGATGACCGCCCGGGCGGGCGTGCTGCGCTCCGCGGACGGGCTCGCCGAGGCCGGCGGCCACCTCGACAAGCTGGCCGGCTGCCCGGCCGAGAGGGTCGACCAGGCGTCCTGGGAGACCACCAACCTGGTCACGATCTCCGCCGCGCTCGCCGACGCCGCCGCCCTGCGCCAGGAGACCCGCGGCTCGCACTGGCGCGAGGACTTCCCCGAGCGGGACGACGCCGGCTGGTCCGGCCACTTCGACGTCTCGATGGCCGACGGGATCACGACCGTGGCGTTCTCCCGCTCCGAGCCGACGGACGATGCCCGATGACCGGCGGCCTCGCGCGGACGCCGTACGACGCCATGCCGCCGGCGCTGCTCGACGAGCTCGCGGCGGCCGGCCTGGACCCGCGCGCCGTCTACGACCTGCTCGTCCTCGCCTTCGCCGAGGACCTGCCCGGGGGCGCCGACGACGTCACCAGCGCCGCGATGCCCGAGATGGGCCGGGCCGTCGCCGATGTGGCCGCCCGCGAGGAGGGGGTCGTGGCCGGGCTGGCGATCGCCGAGCTTGCCTTCCGCTACGTCCTCGGCGAGGACGTGGCGGTCACCCGGCGGGTGCCGGACGGCACCAGGGTGCGGCCGGGCGACGTCGTCCTCACCGTCGCCGGCCCGGTCCAGGGCGTGCTGACCGCCGAGCGGACCGCCCTCAACTTCGCCTCACACCTCTCCGGCGTGGCGACCGCGACCTCGCGCTGGGTCGACGCGCTCGCCGGCACCCGCGCGCGCGTCCTCGACACCCGCAAGACCCTGCCCGGCTGGCGCGCGCTGCAGAAGTACGCCGTGCGCTGCGGCGGCGGCGTCAACCACCGGTTCAGCCTGGTCGACCGCGCCATGGTGAAGGACAACCACGTGGTCGCCGCGGGCGGCACGGTCCCCGCCTACCGTGCGGTGGTCGCCGCCAACCCGGGCCTGCGGGTGGTCGTCGAGGTGGCCACACTCAGTGAATTGCGCGCGGTCCTCGCCGCCGGCTGCACCGAGGTGCTGCTCGACAACATGTCGTGCGAGGAGATGGCCGAGGCGGCGGCGATCACCGCGGGCCGGGCCACGCTCGAGGCCTCCGGCGGCCTGACGCTGGACCGGGCCCGCGAGGTCGCCGAGACCGGGGTCGACTTCATCTCGGTCGGCGCGCTCACTCACTCGGTGATCGTCTTCGACCTCGGCCTGGACTTCCGGTAGGGCACACCAGGTTCGAAGGATGGATGAGTCTTGAAGGTCATGAGTGTCGTCGGAGCGCGGCCGCAACTGGTCAAGCTCGCCCCGATCGCCGAGGCTGTCGCGGCCACCGAGCACGAGCACTTCCTCGTCCACACCGGCCAGCACTACGACACCGACCTGTCGGAGGTGTTCTTCGACGGCCTCGGGATACCCGCGCCCGACGTCCAGCTCCGTGTCGGATCGGGGAGCCACGGCGCGCAGACCGGCCGGATGCTCGCCGAGCTCGAGCCCGTCATCGACCGTGAGCGGCCGGACTGGGTGCTCGTGTACGGCGACACCAACTCGACGATCGCGGCGGCGCTGGCCGCGGTGAAGCTGCACGTGCCGGTGGCGCACCTCGAGGCCGGCCTGCGCTCGGGCAACCGGCGGATGCCCGAGGAGCACAACAGGGTCCTGACCGACCACGCCTCCGACCTCCTGCTCGCGCCCACCGAGGCGGCCATGCGACAGCTGGGGAGGGAGGGACTCGCGGACCGGTCCGTGCTGGTGGGCGACGTCATGGTCGACGTGTGCCTCCAGGTCCGAGACGCCGTCCTCGCGGGTCGAGCACAGCCCCCCGCGCTACCGGACGGGATCGAGCCGGGCACGCCCTACCTGCTCGCCACCCTGCATCGGCCGGGCAACACCGACGACCCCGAACGGCTCGGGGCGATCCTCGGCGCCCTGGCCGCCCTCCCGCTGCCGGTCGCACTGCTCGCGCATCCGCGGCTGGTGGCCAAGGCGGCCCACCACGGCATCGAGCTCTCCCGGGGGTCGCTGCGCGTCGGCCGGCCGCTGCCCTACGCCCAGCTCATCGGCGCGGTGCTCGGCTCGGCCGGCGTGATCACCGACTCGGGGGGACTCCAGAAGGAGTCGTACCTGCTGGGACGCCCGTGCACCACCATCCGGCCGGAGACAGAATGGATGGAGACGCTCGAGAACGACTGGAATCGGCTCGTGCCCGACCCGTTCGCCATGAGCCCGCAGGTCTGGGCGGCGACCGCGATACGCTCTTTGCCCGAAACCGGACCCGGAGCTCACTTCGGCGATGGGCATGCCGCGCGACGTGTGGTCGAAGCCCTCGCGCTACGCGTTTCGTGAGAATCTCTCGGCGAGGATGACCACCTGACTTCATGGAGTGACCGGATGGGCGGCGAGGACAAGCGAGCGACCCGGAGACGTCGGCGGAAGCGCCGGCCGCATGTCGTGATGCTCGTCGACAACACGATCAACGGCGACTCCCGGGTCCAGAAGCAGGCGCGCTCGATGAGCGATCTCGGCTGGCGGGTCACCCTGGTCGGGATCGCGCCGAAGACCGGTCCGATCCGGGTGAAGATCAAGGGCGTCCAGACGATTCATCTCCCCCTGATGCTCGCGGCGGGCACGCCGGCCCACCTCGACCGGCGCTCGGTGGTGCGCTCCCCGCTCGCCTACCCCAGCAGGCGGGAGGCGATCATGCGCCAGGGCCTCGCCGAGGCGGCGGTGGTCTCCGCGGGCGAAGCGATCGACCTAGACAAGCTCACCGACCAGGATCGGGGCGCCCGCAGGCTGGCGTCCCGGGCGCGGATGGCCGTCGCTCGCACCCGACGCGGCGTCGTTCGCCACCGACACGACCGCACCGAGCGCCTCCGCGACCGCCGGGCGAGCGCGTCCGGCCGCGTCGACCGCTTGGTCACACGCTGGTGGCTCGCCACCCGCGGCGACCGGGCCTGGGAGAAGCTGGATCCGCAGCTCTGGGACTGGGAGCTGGCGTACGGCCCGACGATCGATGCCCTCGAGCCCGACATCATCCACGCCAACGACCAGCGGATGCTGGCCATCGGGGCCCGCGCCGCGATGCGTGCCAGGGTCGCCGGCCGGCGCACCAAGCTGGTGTGGGACGCGCACGAGTGGGTGGCCGGCCGCGAGCACGGCAGCTCCGTGAACGAACGGCGCCGGACGGCGCAGGTGCTGCTGGAGCGGGAGTACGCTGCGCGGGCCGACGCGGTGGTCACCGTCAGCGACCGACTCGCGCAGATGCTGTACGACGAGTTCGAGCTGCCGGAACGCCCGAGCGTGGTCTGCAACGCCCCGCTGATGCGCGGGCTGGTCGCGCCCCGACAAGACGTGCGGGAGGTGGCCGGCCTGCCCGGGGACGTCCCGCTGCTCGTCTACTCGGGCGGGATCTCCCCGGCGCGCAGCGTCGACACGATCGTCCGGGCCCTGCCCGAGCTTCCGGGAGTCCACTTCGTCGTCGTCGTGCTGAACCCCAAGCACGCCAAGGTGCAAGAGCTCTGCGACCTGGCGGTGGAGCTCGGGGTCGGCGACCGGATGCACGTCGCCCCGTACGTCCCGGTGAACCAGATCGTGCCCTACCTGGCCGGCGCCGACGTCGGCGTCCACAGCCTTCTCCACGGCCCGAACAATGAGATCGCCTTGGCCACCAAATTCTACGAATACGCCCAGGCAAAGCTGCCGATCGTGGTCACCGACGTCAAGGTGATGGCCGAGACCACCCGCCGGCTGGGGATCGGCGAGGTCTATTCCGCGGGCGACCCGTCGGACCTGGCGCGGGCCGTGTGCGCCGTCCTGGCGGACACCGGCCGATACCGCAAGGCATTCGACGACGAGGGTCTGATGCGGTCCTGGACGTGGGAGGCGCAAGCGGAAGTCCTGGACGGCGTGTATCGGCGCGTCCTGGATGCGAAGCCCCCACGGATAGGGGAAACATAGGGTTTAGCCGGTGTTGTGGACACCTCTCGGGGCCGGAAGTGGGCCCACCTGTCACGGAGGTTCCATATGGCCCAGATGCGCATTCCAGCGGCGCGACCGGTTGTCGACGAGTCGGACATCGAGGCGGTCGTCCGCGTCATGCGCAGCGGGATGGTGGCGCAGGGACCCGAGGTCGCGGCCTTCGAGGAAGAATTCTCGGACCTGGTCGGCGGCCGTCATTGCGTGGCCGTGAACTCGGGGACTTCCGCACTCCACATGACGCTGCTCGCCCTGGGGATCGGCCCGGGCGACGAGGTCGTCGTACCGTCGTTCACGTTCGCCGCAACGGCCAACGCGGTACGCCTGGTGGGAGCCGAACCGGTCTTCGCGGACATCCGGCCCGACACCTTCAACATCGATCCCGCGGCGGTGACGGCCGCGGTCGGCCCGCGCACCGCCGCGATCCTTCCGGTCCACCTCTACGGGCTGCCCGCCGAC
Organism: Nocardioides sp.; assembly: GCA_039812025.1. GTDB lineage: Bacteria > Actinomycetota > Actinomycetes > Propionibacteriales > Nocardioidaceae > Nocardioides. Next base: position 6,052 of record JBDHZS010000077.1, read on the forward strand.
CTCCCCGCGCTGGAGACCGTCGCCGCGCGGCACGGCCTGGCGCTCGTCGAGGACGCCGCGCAGGCGCACGCCGCCTCCGTGCACGGGCGGCCCGTCGGCGCCGGGGGCACCGCAGGCTGCTTCAGCTTCTATCCGACGAAGAACATGCACTCGCTCGAGGGCGGCATGGTCTCCACGGCGGACCCGGAGCTCGCCCGGCGGCTGCGGCTCCTACGCAACCAGGGCATGGAGCGGCGGTACGCCAACGAGGTCGTCGGCGCCAACGTCCGCATGACCGACGTGGCCGCCGCCGTCGGCCGCTCCCAGCTGACGCGACTGCCCATGTGGACCGAGCGCCGCATCGCGCACGCGGCGAGGCTCAGCGCCGGCCTCAGGGGGGTCGTCACGCCCGTCGTACCCCCGGGCTACCGGCACGTGTACCACCAGTACACCGTGCGGGTCCCGGAGCGTGACCAGTTCATCGCGGACCTCGCCGGCCGGGGCATCGAGTGCGCGGCCTACTACCCGACGCCGGTCCATCGGCTGCGCCCGTTCCTGGGACCGGGCGGACGGCCTGACCCGCGGTGGGAGCTCCCCGAGACGGATCGGGCGGCCGCCGAGGTCGTCTCGCTCCCGGTGTTCCCGACGCTCACCGACTGCGAGATCGATCGGGTCGTCGCCGCCGCCAACGCCTGCGCGCGGGTCGTCGCGTGAGCGACCGCCTGCGGGCGGGGCTGATCGGGCTCGGCGCCATGGGGAGGAACCACTGCCGGGTGCTGTCGGCGCTCGACGGCGTCGACCTGGTGGGGGTGGTCGATCCGACCGTGACCGCCGACGTCTACGGCCACCCGGTGGTCCCCACGCTCGAGGAGCTGTGGGACCTCGGGGTCGACTACGTGGTGGTCGCCTGCCCGACGCGGCTCCACGAGTCGGTCGGCCTGGCGGTGGCCGACGCCGGCGTGCACGCGCTGATCGAGAAGCCGCTCGCCGACAGCGTGGAGGGCGCCGCCAACCTCGCGAAGGCGTTCGCGGGGGCGGGCCTCACGGCCGCCGTCGGCCACATCGAGCGCTTCAACCCGTCGCTGCAGAGCCTGCGCGTCCGGCTCGCCGCCGGCGACCTCGGGGAGCTCTACCAGGTGGCGACCCGCAGGCAGGGCCCGTTCCCGGCCCGCATCGACGACGTCGGCGTCGTCAAGGACCTGGCCACCCACGACATCGACCTGACCGCGTGGGTCACCGGGCGCCGCTACCTCTCCGTCGCGTCGAGGACGTCCCGGCGCAGCGGCCGGGAGCACGAGGACATGGTCGTGGTCACCGCGCAACTCGAGGACCACGTGGTGGCCAACCATGTCGTCAACTGGCTGAGCCCGTTGAAGGAGCGCTCGATCGTCGTCACCGGCGAGCGCGGCTGCTTCATCGCCGACACGCTCTCCGGCGACCTGACCCACTACGCCAACGGCGCGATCCCCAACGAATGGGATTCGGTGCGCAACTTCCGCGGCGTGGCGGAGGGCGACGTCACCAGATTCGCTCTGGCCAAGCGGGAGCCGCTGGTGGTCGAGCACGAGGTGTTCCGCGACGCGGTCCTCACCGGCGACACCGCCGAGATCGTCACGCTCGATCAAGCCCTGCGCACCGTGGAGGTCTCCGCGGCGATCCTGACCTCGGCCTCCTCAGGGCACACGGTCGACCTGCTGCCATGACCACTCCCGACGTGTCGGTGATCGTGCCGGTCTACAACACCCTGCCCTACCTGCGCGAGTGCCTCGACTCGCTGGTGGGGCAGACGATCGGCCGCCCCCGGATGGAGGTGATCGCCGTCGACGACGGGTCGACCGACGGGAGCGGAGAGCTGCTCGACCGGTACGCCGCGTCGTACCCCGGGCTCTTCTCGGTCGTGCACCAGGCGAACTCCGGCGGTCCCGCGGCACCCTGCAACGTCGGCATCGGGCGCGCCGCCGGCCGCTACCTCTTCTTCCTCGGAGCCGACGACCGGCTCGGCCCCGAGGCGCTCGAGCGGATGGTGGAGCGTGCGGACGCCTGGGGATCCGAGGTCGTCTGCGTCAAGCTCGTCGGGACCGGGGGCCGCGCGATCGGCCAGGAACTGTTCACCGAGGACGTCGAGAGCCTGCCCTTTCCGGACCTGAGGCCGTTCATCTTCGCCAACAGCAAGCTCTTCCGCGCCGACCTCGTCAAGCGCCACGGCATCAGGTATCCCGAGGAGATGCGGGCCGCGAGCGACCAGCCCTTCACGATCGAGGCGATGTACCGCTCGCGCAAGACGTCCGTGCTGGCGGACTACGACTACTACTACGCGGTGGCGCGGACGGACTCCAGCAACCTGACCTACGACCCCGACTGGAGGGGCCGGCTCGAGGACATCGACACGCTGATGCGCCATGTCGAGCGGCTGATCGGTCCGGGGGAGGCCAGGGACCGGATCCTCCAGCGACACTTCCGCTGGGAGATCGGGTCGCGGCTGAGCGACGTGCGCGAGCTGTCCGGGGACGACCGGCGCGCGCTCTGCGAGCGCGTGGCCCGACTCGTCGAGCGGCATTGGACCCCGGGCATCGGCGCGCTGCTCCCGATCGCGACCCGGGTGCGGATCGGGCTCGCGGCCGCGGGCGACCTGGACACCCTCGGTGAACTCAACGACTTCACGGCCGCCGGCGCCAGACCCGAGACGGTGCTGCGCGACGGCAGGGCGCTGCTCGCCCTGCCCGGCCTCGACCCGCCCGCGCTCGGCCAGGAGTGGTTCGAGATCACTGACCGGCGGACCATGTGGTGGCGGATCCGGGCGGAGGCGACCGCGGTGCGGCCGTCCCGGGAGGGTGTCGAGGTGAGCGTGCGGGTGTCGATCTCCCCACCGAGCGCCGCGCAGCTGCGACCGACGCTCGTCGCCGTCCCGGCCGGGACGGGGGAGTCGCTGCCGCTGCGCGCGCGGGTCGAGGAGTGCGACCCGAGACCGGGGAGCATCCTGACCCTGACCGTCCCGGTCGAGCCCATGATCGAGGGAGCCGTCGCCCGGCGGCGCCGGCGCGTCCGGCTCGAACTCGACGTCGCCGGCGCGACGCACGGGCTGGCGGTCGCGTGGCCCGCAGGCATGAGGCCCCGACGGTTCAAGGGCTCGAGCGGCGGGCAGGTCATCGTCCGGCCGGGGCCGGGCGAGAAGCTGAACGTGGTGGTCGACCCAGCGGCCGGGGGACCTGACGGAGGGGATCGACGATGAGGACCATCTGCGTGGTCGGGCTCGGCAAGATCGGTCTCCCGCTGGCGGTGCAATGCGCGGGCAAGGGACACCGGGTCCTCGGAGCCGACGTCGATCCCGCCGTTGTCGACCTGGTGAACCGGGGCGTCGAGCCGTTCCCCGGCGAGGCCGGCCTCGCCCGGAGGTTGTCGGAGGTGGTGTCGTCCGGTCGCCTCACCGCGATGACCGACACGACGGCGGCGGTCGGCGAAGCGGACGCCGTGGTGGTCGTCGTACCCCTCTACGTCGACGGCGACGGCGCGCCCGACTTCGGCTGGATGGACGCCGCGACCCGGGCCATCGCCGCGGGACTCCGACCCTGCACCCTCGTCAGCTACGAGACCACCCTGCCGATCGGCACCACCCGGACCCGGTGGGCGCCGATGCTGGAGGAAGGCTCCGGGCTCGTCGCCGGCCGCGACTTCTCGCTCGCGTTCAGCCCGGAGCGGGTGCTGACCGGGCGGGTTTTCGCCGACCTGCGCAGGTACCCGAAGCTCGTCGGAGGGCTCGACCGGGCCTCCGGCGAGGCGGGCCGCGCGTTCTACGAGGCCGTCCTCGACTTCGATCCCCGCGACGACCTGCCGAGACCCAACGGCGTATGGGACCTCGGCAGTTGTGAGGCGTCGGAGTTCGCCAAGCTGGCGGAGACGACCTACCGCGACGTCAACATCGGCCTGGCCAACCAGTTCGCACGTCACGCGGACCGGCTCGGCGTCGACGTCCACGCGGTGATCGAGGCGTGCAACTCCCAGCCCTACAGCCACCTCCACCTGCCCGGGATCGCGGTGGGCGGGCACTGCATCCCTGTCTACCCGCGGATGTACCTGTGGAACGACCCGGACGCCACGGTCGTGAGCGCCGCGCGGGCCGCGAACGCCGCGATGCCGGCGTACGCCGTCGACCTTCTCGGGGCCGCCTACGGGCGGCTGGAGGGGGCGGCGGTGCTGGTGCTCGGGGCGGCCTATCGCGGCGGCGTCAAGGAGACGGCCTTCTCGGGAGTCTTCGAGACGGTCGCTCAGCTGCGGCGACGCGGTGCGATCGCCTGGGTGAGCGACCCGATGTACACCCCCGAGGAGCTCGAGGCGCTCGATCTGCCCGCGCATCGGGGCGAGCCGGTGACGGCGGCGATCATCCAGGCCGACCACGCCGACTACAGGCCCCTGAGTCCGGACGACCTCCCCGGCGTGCGGGTCCTCGTCGACGGTCGACGGGTCACCGATCCGGCCCGCTGGTCGGTCGGGGAGGTACGGCGCGTGGTGATCGGCGGCTGATCGCTCCGCGTCAGGCCTCGGCCAGGACGCCGTCGCGCTCGACGTACTCCGCCCCGCTCGCCGGGCACCGCCAACGGCCCTCGCCGCGATCGGCGAGCGGGCGTCCGGCGCGTCCGACCCACCCGATCCGGCGCGCGGGCACTCCCGCCACGAGCGCGAAGTCGGGGACGTCCCGGGTGACTACGGCGCCTGCGGCGACCATCGACCAGCGCCCGATCTTCAGGGGCGCGACGCAGACCGCCCGGGCGCCGATCGAGGCGCCGGCCGCGACCTCGACGCCCACGGGCGTCCAGTCCCCGCCGCGCATGAGGTTGCCCTCCGGGTCGACCGAGCGCGGATACTCGTCGTTGGTGAGCACCGCGGCAGGGCCGACGAACGCACCGTCGCCGAGCGTCGCGGGCTCGTAGACCAGCGCGTGGTTCTGCAGCTTGACGTTGGCCCCGATCCGGCAGCCGGGGCCGACATAGGCGCCCCGGCCGACGACGCATCCCTCGCCCAACCGCGCCCCTTCCCTGATCTGGGCGAGCTCCCAGACGATGGTGCCCTCCCCGAGCCGAGCGGACTCCGCGACCTGCGCGGTCTCCTTGATGATCGCTGCCACAGTCTCACCGCGGCTGGGGATCCGCCGAGTCCAACCCCTCGAGCCGGGAGATGACGCCGGCGACTCCCGCCGCCAGGTGCGCCGGCCGCAGCCGCTTCGGCTCCTGGGCGGCACGCATGGACGCCGAGCGCTGCAGCGGCTTGCGGTCGCCGATCACGGTGAGTCCCGGGCGTTCGGTGAGCCTGAGGAGCCGCGCTCCCTCCTCGCGCACGATCTGGGCGGCGGCCGGGTCGAGGTCCGGGGCGATCAGGGGGCGAGCCTCGGGCGAGCCGAGCAGCGCGGGGACCAGGGCGTCGCGGAGGACCGACTGGACCGCGCCCGGGTCGATCCTCCGGACCGCCGCCGCGCATGACTCCAGCAGCGAGACCTCGACCCCGCCGAGGACTTCGCGGGGTACGTCGCCGGGGGCGTCGGCCTTGAGCAGGTGCGCGAGGTCGCGCACCGTGGGCTCGGGAGTCATCGCCGAGCCGAGGACGAGCGTGACTCGACGGGGGCCGACGGTGTCGATGAGCCTCGTGAGCCGGTCGGAGACCGCCACGCTGAGATGCTCGTCCTCGCACCATGCCGCGAACCCGCGCTCGTCACCCGCCAGGCAGGCGCGTTGCCAGCCGGCGACGAGCTCCTGCCAGGGTGGCAGGACCAGCGCGACCAGCCCTCGCCACGGACGTCGGCGTACGGCGTGGACAGCCTCGTCGGCACCGGCGGATCGCTCCGGGAACGCGCCCCGGAACGCGTCGCCGGCCGGCCCGTCGGCGACCAGGAGCCGCACGGGACGGAAGGCCGGCAGCCGCGGCATCGTCGCTTGCGGGGGGACCGAGCCCGGACTCGCCTCGGGCAGTCGCTCGGCCCTGCGGACCGAGCCGTCGACGGCTGCTGCGCCCGCCGCCACCGAGATCGTGACCTTCGTTTCGTCCATGACGACGACGTCCGGGTCGGGCCTGGGTGGGATGAGGTTGTCGAGGTCGCCGATGATCCGGACCCCGAGGCCCTTCAACCCCTCGATGTCGCGGAGAGTGACCTCGAGCAGTTCGTCGTACAGGTCCGGCGAGGTCACGATGCGCTCTGCGTGCGCGTCGGGCACGGTCTTCAGCGGGCGCGAGATCCCCGTGCGGAAGTAGTCGTGGTAGATCCGGTCGGGCCAGCCGCCGGCGGTCGCGATCCTGTTCAGGTGTCTGATGAGCTCCGCGTCGGCCAGGGTCAGGGACTGGTTGGCCGTTTGCTGACCCGGCTGGAGGGTGCCCTCCTGGAGCCCCGTCAGCCGTTCCATGACGCGCAGCAGCCAGCCCCGGTCGGACTCGTCGACCACGACGACGGTGACCCGCTCGGGCCCGAGCACGTCCGTCCAGAGGCGGGTGTGCCGCTCGAAGCCGTGCCTGCGCCAGAAGAGGTGCTCGGGGTCGGCCAGGACGACCTTCTGGTAGGCCTTGAAGGGCCTCATGCCCGTGCCGATGATGCGCTGCTGCCACTGCGACGGCAGGAGCTTGTCGTAGCGACGGACCATCCGCAGGATCTGCACCTTGTCCGGGCCGAGATCGTCGGCCAGGCGACGGATGTGCTCGGGGTGGGCGTTGGCGAAGGACTCCGAGCTGATCACGACCCGCTTGTCGCCGGCGGCCTCGACCTCCTCGACCATCCCCATCCACTCGCGGTCTCCGTTCGCCGTCGGGCCGCCCCGGCGTCCCTGGTGCCCGATCAGGGAGAGCGCCGGGAGGTAGGCCTGCGACTCGAGCGGGTGCGCGTAGTGCACGCCCTGGGCGAGCAGCACGTCGCGGGAGCGGTGCATGGCGGACTGGATCGCCGTGGTGCCGGTCTTGTGGGGCCCGATGTGCACGAGCCGCGTGCCGGCAGGCAGCAACAGCGGATCCGCGTCGGTGTCGTGGCTGGTCATCGGACCCGATGCTAGTCCCCCGGTGGATCGGGGGCGACTCAGAACTCGTAGCCGAACTCTTCAATGTCGGGTGCGAAGATCTCGCTTACGCGATCGCGCATGGCAGGGGAGTAGTGGTCGCGGTACGTCGCGATCGCGGGCGCGGCGTTGTAGCGCGGCACCTGGGTGGGCACCGGAAGACCCAGGCGCTCCAGCACCTGGGCGACGTCGTGGTCGAACGACTCGGTACGGCCGATGAAATCGGCCCGTTTGCCGTCCGTGCGGAGATAGCCCAACTGTGGCCGGCGCAGTCGCTCGAACTCTTCCGGACCCTCCAATACGAATCCCTCGAACGTGGGATAACGCTTCAGGACGCCCGACCAGAAGGAGTTGTTGCGGAGTTGTCTCAGCGCCCGCTTCTGGCCATTGTCGGCCGCGATCCCCCGACGGAGGATCATCGAGTGCCAGGAATGCAACCGCGCCCACGGGTTGCGGACGAAACCGAATGTCCAGTAGTCGGTGAGGTCCGGGAACTCCGCGAGTGCTTCCTCCAGCGTCATGTGCCGTCGGTCGTCGGTGGCCACGCGGACGGCGCCGGGGAGATGCTCCAACAGGAGCCGGTCGATCGTCGATCCTCCGGTCTTCTGTACGTGGATGAACAGGGCGCGGAGGTCGTGCGAGTACATCACGCGAGCATCCTAACGACGCGTGACGGGTGTCGGAACGTCCGGAGACCGGCCCGATGAGAGGATCTAACGCATGGAGTCCAGCCTGGATCGAACCCGGAACGTCGCCGTGCTGCTGGCCGGAGGTGTCGGCCTGCGGGTGGGCCTCGACATCCCCAAGCAACTGATCAAGGTCGCCGGGAAGACCATCCTCGAGCACTCGCTGGAGGCACTGCACGAGCACCCTTCGGTCGACGAGATCAAGATCATGATGGCGCCGGGATACCTCGACGCGGTGCGCGACATCGTCAAGAAGGGCGGGTACGACAAGGTCACCGGCATCCTCGAGGGCGGCGAGACGCGCAACGACACCACGCAGCGGGCGCTCGCCAGCCTCGGCGACGAGGAGTGCCATGTCCTCTTCCACGACGCGGTCCGGCCGCTGGTGACCGACCGGATCATCGGCGAGTGCTTCGAGGCGCTGAAGGTGCACCCGGCGGTCGACGTGGCGATCCCGTCCGCCGACACCATCATCGAGGTGGGCGAGGACGACATCATCCGCGACATCCCTCCCCGTGCCGCGCTGCGCCGGGGGCAGACGCCGCAGGCGTTCCGTTCCTCGGTGATCAAGCGGGCCTACGAGCTCGCGGCCGCGGACCCGGCGTTCGAGGCGACCGACGACTGCAGCGTGGTGTTGCGCTACCTGCCCGCCGAGCCGATCGCGGTGGTCCACGGCGACGACCGGAACATGAAGGTGACCGAGCCGATCGACGTCTATCTGGCCGACAAGCTCTTCCAGCTCCAGAGCACCGCGCTGCCCGCGCCGTCCAGCGACGCCGAGCTGCGGCACGCGATGGCGGGGAAGACGCTGGTGGTGTTCGGGGGCAGCTACGGCATCGGGGCGGACATCGTGGCGATGGCCTCCAAGGTCGGCGCGGACGTCTTCTCCTTCAGCCGGAGCAGCACGAAGACGCACGTGGAACGGCGCGCGGACATCGCCGCGGCCGCCGAGCAGGTCATCCGGGCCACCGGCCGGGTCGACTACGTCGTGAACACGGCCGGCGTCCTCGCGCGAGGGTCGCTCGTGGACGCGAGCGAGGAGACGATCTACAACTCGACCGAGGTCAACTACCTCTCGCTGTTCTTCATCTCCCAGGTGTTCTTCCCGCACCTGGCCGAGTCGCGCGGCTCGCTGCTGTTCTTCACCTCCAGCAGCTACACGCGCGGCCGCAGCGGCTACGCCCTCTACTCCTCGGCGAAGGCCGCGACGGTCAACCTCACCCAGGCCCTCGCCGACGAGTGGGAGCGCGACCAGGTGCGGGTCAACTGCATCAACCCCGAGCGCACCGCGACCCCGATGCGTCACAAGGCCTTCGGCGCGGAGCCGGCGGGCACGCTGCTCGACTCCACCACCGTGGCGCGGACCTCGCTCGACGTGCTGCTTTCAGGCCACACCGGCCACGTCTTCGACGTACGCCGCGACGACCCCTTCGCCGGAGCGCTTCAGGACTGACCGCCCGAGCCCAGAAGGACCGAGCACGGGGTAGGAACCGGCGGGCCTACGCCCGCCCAGCCCGGCGCGGGCAGGGGCGTGGCCCCGCTGGTGCGTGTCCGGCGGGGTCAGGGGCGGGGTGTAGGTCGTTCGGGTGGGTCGGCACTGTTGCCGTGGTGGTGGTGAGGGTCGGTCGCGCTCTGGTCCGGCGTGGTTTCTGCTCTGACCGCGGGTCTTCGGACCCGTGGTGTGGGTGATGTGGGTGGTGCCTTGGGTGGTGACGTGGAAGCGGTAGCCGTGCGGGCTGGTCCAGAGGTACTCGCCGATGGTCAGCCTGGTGTAGGTCCAGCGGTCGTGGGTCTTGGCCCTATGGTGGAGCCGGCATAGGGGTGCGAGGTTGTCCGAATCGGTCGCGCCGCCGGTGCCGTCTGCCTTCCAGGGTTCGATGTGGTCGAGGTCCGCGGTCGCGGACGACCGGTTGCAGAACGGGAACACACATCGCGGATGGAGCATGGTCGTCTGCTCGCGGAGCCGATCACTCGGTTGGTAGCCGTGGCTGGTGAGCCGCTCCTCGACGTCCAAGATCGGCTTGATGGTGATCTTGGTGTCAGCGCCGGCGCACCAGGCTTGGATCTGCTCGACCATGACCTGCCCGATCGGACGACCGCCCGGGGTCATCAGCGTGCTGAAGCCGTCGCCGCAGCCCCAGATCGCGGCATGTGAGATGCGGAGGTTGAGCACGAGTTC
>JBDHZS010000078.1:0-15709 GCA_039812025.1 Nocardioides sp.
ACGCCGGTGGCGCCGAGGGCGGTGGGGATCGCGATGACCGCCGCGGCGGCGACGGCGGCGAGCGCGGTGAGGCGGCGGCGGCGGATGCCGACCGCGAGGCCGATCACGTCGTCGGGCCGGAGCCCGGGCGCCGGGTCGACGCTGCCGGCCCGGTCGCGGAGGGCCCGGGCGAGAGCCTGCTCATCGGTGGATCTCATCGGTCCTCCTCGGTCTGTGCGGGGTTGAGCGAGGCGGGGGCGCGCTCGCGCAGGGCGGCCAGCGCGCGGCTGGCCTGGGACTTGACGGTGCCGACGGAGACGCCGAGCACCTCGGCGGTCTCGGCCTCGGTCAGCTCCTCGTAGTAGCGCAGCACGATCACCGCGCGCTGCCGGCGCGGCAGCGACTGCACGAACCGCCACAGCGCCTCGTCGTGGTTGCCTGCGGGCTCGGCGCGCGCGATGTTCTCGGGCAGCCGCTCCGCGACGATCTCGCGCCGCTTGAAGGGCCGCCGCCACAGCGAGTTGTGCTCGTTGACGAGGATGCGGCGCACGTAGGCGTCGACCGAGTCCCGCGAGTGGACCCGGTCCCAGGCGAGGTAGAGCTTCGCCAGCGACGTCTGGACCAGGTCCTCGGCGTCGGCTCTGTTGCCGCAGAGCAGGTACGCCGTCCGCAGCAGCGCCGGCTGCCGCGCGACCATGAAGGCGGCGAACTCGGTGTCCCGGCCCGTGCGGCGCACGTCGTACCTCCCTTCCTCGGTAGCGACCATCCTCACAACCCCCAGACGCGGATCCGGGGAGGAGGGTTGCAGAAGAGTTGCCAACCAGGCCCGCGGATTGACACGCTGCCCTCACCACGATCCACATGGAGGAGATGCAATGCAGCAGGTGAGCGGGGTTGTCGCGCGGGGCAAGGGCCAGCCGGTCAGTGTCGAGACCATCAACGTGCCGGACCCCGGTCCGGGCGAGGCGCTGGTGAAGGTGCAGGCGTGCGGCGTCTGCCACACCGACCTGCACTACCGCGAGGGCGGCATCAACGACGACTTCCCGTTCCTGCTCGGCCACGAGGCGGCCGGCGTCGTCGAGGCGGTCGGCGACGGCGTCACCGCGGTGGCCGCGGGTGACTTCGTGATCCTCAACTGGCGCGCCGTGTGCGGCGACTGCCGCGCGTGTGACCGCGGCGAGCCGCAGTACTGCTTCGCCACCCACAATGCCGTTCAGAAGATGACGCTCGAGGACGGCACCGCGCTCAGCCCGGCGCTGGGCATCGGCGCCTTCATCGAGAAGACCCTGGTCGCCGCCGGCCAGTGCACCAAGGTCGACCCCGAGGCCCGCCCGGCCGCCGTCGGCCTGCTCGGCTGCGGCGTCATGGCCGGCCTGGGCGCCGCGATCAACACCGGCAACGTCGGCCGCGGCAAGACCGTCGCCGTCATCGGCTGCGGCGGCGTAGGCGTGGCGGCGATCGCCGGCTCCGCGCTCGCGGGCGCGAGCAAGATCATCGCCGTCGACATCGACCCCCGCAAGCTCGAGGGCGCCGTCAAGATGGGCGCCACCCACACGGTGAACAGCAAGGAGGTCGACGCCGTCGAGGCCATCAAGGAGATCTGCAGCGGCAATGGAGCTGACGGCGCCGACGTCGTCATCGACGCCGTCGGCCGCCCCGAGACCTGGAAGCAGGCCTTCTACGCCCGCGACCTGGCCGGCACGGTCGTCCTGGTCGGCGTACCGACCCCCGATATGAAGGTGCCCGACATCCCGCTGATCGACGTCTTCGGCCGCGGCGGCTCGCTCAAGTCGAGCTGGTACGGCGACTGCCTACCCAGCCGCGACTTCCCGATGCTGGTCGACCTCTACCAGCAGGGCCGGCTCGACCTCGACGCGTTCGTGAGCGAGGAGATCGAGCTCGGCGACGTCGAGGCGGCCTTCGAGCGGATGCACGAGGGCGACGTGCTGCGCTCGGTGGTGGTCTTCTCGTGACGTCCCGCATCGATCACGCGGTCACGTCCGGGACCTTCAGTCTCGACGGGGAGACCTTCGACGTCGACAACAACGTCTGGATCGTCGGCGACGAGGTCGAGTGCGTGGTGATCGACGCCCCGCACGACGTCGACGCCATCCTCGACGCGGTCGGCGTGCGCGCCGTCAGGGCGATCGTGTGCACCCACGCCCACGACGACCACGTGCGGGTCGCGCCCGAGCTGCGCGAGCGCACCGGCGCCCCGATCCTGCTGCACCCCGACGACCGGCCGCTGTGGGAGCTCACCCACCCCGACACGCTGTGGGACGCCGACCTCACCGACAGCCAGGAGATCGCCGTCGGCGGTACGACGCTGCGCGTGCTCCACACCCCCGGCCACGCGCCGGGGGCGGTGTGCCTCTACGTCGCGGACCACGGTTGCGTCTTCTCCGGGGACACCCTCTTCAACGGCGGCCCGGGCGCGACCGGGCGCTCCTTCAGCGACCGGGACGTCCTCGAGGCCTCCATCCGGGCGAAGTTGTACGAGCTGGGTGACGACACCGTCGTACACACCGGGCACGGGGACGACACCACGATCGGGGCCGAGCGCGCCAACCTCGGCTGAGCGAACCGTGTCCAGATCGTTGTAGGACAAACCTGGGCGACTTCGGGGTGCGAGGCCGGTCTCCGGGGTTACCCTGCGGCCATGACCGAGCTGCAGGAAGAGCACCACGACAAGGGCCTGAAGAAGGGCGCCGTCGGCTTCTGGGACGGGGTGGCGATCGGGGTCGACTCCACGGCGCCGGCGTACACGATCGCCGCCGTCGTCGGCTCCATCGCCATCATCGCGGGCACCAAGGCGCCGGCGGTGCTGATCATCTCCTTCATCCCTATGCTCTTCATCGCGGGCGCGTTCTACTACATGAACCGCGCCGACCCGGATTGCGGCACGACGTTCTCCTGGGTCACCCGCGCGATGGGGCCCTGGTTCGGCTGGATGGGCGGGTGGGCGATCTTCTCCACCGGCGTCCTGGTGATCGGGGCGCAGGCGGACGTCGCGGCGAAGTACCTCTTCCTGCTCGTCGGCGCCGACTCGCTGGCGGCCAACCGCGTCGCGGTGGTGATCTTCGCCTGTCTCATGACGCTCGGGCTGACCTGGATGTGCGTGCGCGGCACCGAGATGTCGGCGAAGTTCCAACGCATCCTGGTGCTGCTGCAGGTGTCGTCGCTGGCGCTCTTCATCGTCGTCGCCCTCTGGATGATGATCCGCGGCAACGTCGAGGCGGGCGCGAGCAGCTTCAGCCTCGACTGGTTCAACCCCGTCGGTCTGAGCGCCTCGGCGATCATCAGCGGCATGCTGCTGGGCGTCTTCTGCTACTGGGGCTGGGAGTCGGCGGTCAACCTCAACGAGGAGAGCGAGGACTCGCTCGATGCGCCCGGCCGCGCCGGTGTGGTGAGCACGATCATCCTGCTGGTGGTCTACCTCGGCTCGGCGGTCGCCGTGCTCGGCGTGCTCAGCCTGGACACGCTCGAGCAGTACGACGACGACGAGTCGCTCTTCGCCTACGTCGGCGAGGTCGTGCTCGGCCCGCTCGGCTGGGTCCTCGTGCTCTCGATCATCGTCTCCGGCCTCGCCGCGACCCAGACCACGATCCTGCCCGCCTCCCGCGGGTCGCTGTCGATGGCGGTCCAGGGCGCGTTTCCCGAGAAGTTCAAGGAGGTCCACCCGTCCTGGGGCACCCCCGCCTTCGGCACCTGGGTGATCGGCGCCGCGGCGATTGTCTGGTACATCGGCGGCTCGATGATCTCGGAGAACTTCCTCTTCGACTCGCTCTCCGCGCTCTCGATCGTGGTGGCGTTCTACTACGCGCTGACCGGCTTCGCCTGTGCCATCTACTGGCGCCGCGAGTTGCGGACGTCCGTCAAGGCGTTCCTCTTCATCGGCGTCGCGCCGGTGATCGGCGGCATCGTCTTGATGTTCCTGCTGGTCATGTCGATCATCGAATACTCCGACCCCGAGAACTCCTACACCGGCACCGACGTCCTCGGCATGGGCGCACCACTCGCGATGGCGCTGCTGATCTTCATCCTCGGCGCCGTACTGATGGTCGTCTCCCGGCTGACCTTCGCGAAGGATTACTTCACCAAGCACGGTGGCGAGCAGGTCCCCAACGACGTCGCCCGGGCCGCGCTCGGCCCGACCGCGCCGGGCTCCTGAGGCTCAGCGGTCGGCGACCGAGGTGAGATGGCCGAAGACGATCAGCCGGCCGTCGGTGTGGAAGAGCTCCGCGCAGGTGGTGAGCGTGATCAGCCGGTCCTCGCCGGGCTTGGGCCCGACGCCGCCGGCGGGGTTCACCGGCTGCGCGTCGACCACCCAGGTGTCGGTGAAGGAGACCTCCAGGTCGCTGCCGCCGGTGTCGAGGACGTAGGTGAAGACCTTGTTCTTCGTGACCACCTCGACCGTGTCGCCGGGACGCAGCGCGGGCAGGTTGCGGAAGGGCTGCCCCCGCGTCACCCGGTGACCCGCGAGCGCGAAGTTGCCGCGCCGGCCGGGCTTCGCGCTGTGCTCGAAGTGGCCGACGCCGGCGGCCAGCGCGGCGTCGCCGGTGCCCTCGGTGATTGGGACCTGGTAGTCCTCGCCGAGGGCCGGGATCCGCAGCAACGCCCCGCTCCGCGTGCCGTCCTCTGCGGTCGCGACCTTCTCGCCGCGCGCCCACTGCTCCTCCAGCGAGCGCTGGATCTCGTCGTACTTGTGCGCCGAGGTCCACGTCGTGCCGTAGAACTGCCACCCGACGTACCCCAGCAGGCCGAGGCCGATCACGATCAGCAGCGTGCCGAGCACGCGCGCAGCCCGGCGCAGATTCACGCCGACCATTGTGCCGCGTGAGAATCTGGAGGTGTGAGGCGCTGGTGGATCTCGACCTGGCTGGCGGCATGCGTGCTGGTCACCGGCTGTGCCGGCGAGGGGGTGGAGTCGCCCGCCCCGTCGAGTCCCGCCCCGTCGAGTCCCGTCCCGTCGAGTTCCGGTACGGCGTCGGCGGGTGGTGAGCTGGCCGCCGAGCTCGGCCTCGCGCCCGGCTGGGGCCCGACGGCCCGGCAGCTCGACGAGGCCACGAGGATCGTGCGCGGCCTGCGGCTCGAGCAGCTCGCGGGGCAGGTGATCGTCGCCGACTGGGCGGGGCAGGAGGCGCCGGTCGAGCTGGTGCGGTCGCTGCACCTGGGCGGCGTCATCGCGTTCGCGGACAACGTCGGCACCGAGGCGCAGGTACGCCGCGTCAACCGCACCCTGCAGCGCAAGTCCGGGCGGGACTGGCCGCTCTTCATCGCGGTCGACCAGGAGGGCGGGCTCGTCGAGCGGCTCGGGGACATCGCCACGCCGTACCCGGCCTTCATGAGCGCCGGCGCGGCGGGCGACACCGAGCTGACCCGGGAGGCCTACCGGGCCAGCGGGGCGGAGCTGCGCGGCCTCGGCTTCACGGTCGACTTCGCGCCGGTCGCGGACGTCACCTCCGGCCCGGACGACCCGACGATCGGGTCCCGCTCGGCGGGGTCGGACCCCCGGCTCGTCGCGGAGCAGGCGATCGCGGCCGCCGAGGGCTACCTGGGCGGGGGAGTGGTGCCCGTCGCCAAGCACTTCCCGGGGCACGGTTCGGTGCCGGCCGACAGCCACGAGACCCTGCCGCGCCAGACCCGGGCGCGCGCGATCCTGGACCGGGTCGACCTGGTGCCCTTCGGCGACGCGGCGGCGGCCGGCGTGCCCGCGATCATGGTGGGCCACATCGACGTCTCCGCGGTCGACCCCGGCGTGCCGTCATCGATGTCTCGCCGGGTCGTGACCGGTGTGCTGCGTCGCGACCTCGGGTTCTCCGGGCTGGTGGTGACGGACTCGCTGCGGATGGCGGGCGTGGCCGATCGCTTCGACAGCGCCGCGGCGGCCGTGAGCGGGTTGCGCGCGGGCAACGACGTGCTGCTGATGCCGCCCGACCCCGCCGCGGCCCGCGACGGCATCGTCACCGCGGTCCGAGAGGGGCGGCTGTCGATCAGGCGGCTCCGGCAGGCGGCGGCCCGGCAGATCGCGCTCATGCTCTACGTCGAGGACCTCGAGGGGGCCGCCGTGGGCAGCGCGGCCGAGGCCTCGGCCGCGCTCTCCGCGGGCGCGATCACGGTGGCGGCGGGCCCGTGCACTGGCCGGCTGGTCTCCGGCTCGGTGAATCCCGTCGGGGATCCGGAGGCGGTCGCCGCGTTCACCCAGGCCGCGCGCGCCGAGGGGCTCGAGGTGGGTGTGGGCGGCGAGGTGGTCTGGCTGATCGGGCTCTCGCACGACCCGATGACGGCCGACGTCGCGGTCGCCACCGACACGCCGTACGCGCTGCAGGAGTCCGTCGCCCCGGTCCGGATCGCGACGTACGGCGTGACGCCGGGCGCGATGACCGCGCTGGTCCGCGTGCTCACCGGGGAGGCGACCGGCCCCGGCCTGCTGCCGGTGGAGGTGCCCGGGCTCACCTCGACCGAGTGCGGCCCGAGCCAGCGCTGACGGGCCGTGCCCGCGACTTCCGCAACTGGTCTTATCTGACAGGTTACTCGCCAGTATTCGTGCCATATAAGACCAGTTCCGAAACGCAGGCGCCATATGCCCACCAGTTGCGGCGCGTCACACCGGGCGGACGAGGAGCGCCCGCCCGGCGCCGGCGACGCGGGTGAGGATCAGGGTGCCTTCCTCGCTCCCGGGTACGGCGAGTCGCCGGCGCAGGACCGCCGGATCGACGTCCACGCCGCGCTTCTTGATGGTCAATCGGCCCAGCCCGCGCGCCCGCAGCGCCGCCTTGAGCTGCCGCTCCCGGAACGGCAGCTCCTCGACGAGCTCGTAGGCGCGCGCGAACGGGGTGCCGAGGGGCGCGGGCGCCGTGACGTAGGCGATCCGGGCGTCGAGCAGGCCGCCGCCGACCAGCGCCGCGACGGCGGTCACCAGCCCGGCGCGGATCACGGCGTCGTCGGGCTCGTAGACGTAGCGGTCCAGCGCGACGACCGGTCTGTCCTGGCCGAGCCAGGGGTCGTCCGCCTCCGTCAGCGAGGCTGACTCGCCGGTCGCGAGCACCGTGGCGCGACGGGCGGGACCGGCGAGCGGCGGTGACCAGAGCGCGGCCTCCTTCAGCGCGCCGCCGTCGCTGACCCACTCCGCCTCGACGCCGGGCGGCACCAGGTCGTGCGCGATCCCGGGGGCGACCTTGACCACCGCCGGCCCGCCGCCCGAGAGCAGGCCGACGGCGAACTCCCACGGCGGCGTCCAGTCGGCGACCCGGAACTCCCGGCCGCGCCCCGAGCGCCGGGCCGGATCGAGGAACGCCGCGCCGTGCCGCGACAGGTCGACCGCTGTGGCGTCGCCGACCTCCGCGGAGCCGGGCGGGCCGAGCGCGGCGAGGTTGGCCCCGGCGAGCGCGACGCGCGTCGGGTCCAGATCCACTCCGGTGGCGGCCAGGCCGGCGCGGGCGAAGGCGATCAGGTCGCCGCCGATGCCGCAGCCGAGGTCGACGACGGATCCCGGCGAGCTGCCCGCCAGCCGGGCCGCCCGGTGGTCGGCGACCGGGCGGCGCGTGGCCTGCTCCAGGGCGTCCGGGGTGAAGTACATGCGCTCGGCGTCGGCGCCGAACTTCGCGGCCGCCCGCTCCCGCAGCCTCACCTGGGTCAGCGCCGCCGCCGCGTGGTCCGGCTGTCCGGGCAGCGCCTTGCGCAGCGCGGTCGCGGCCCGCACGGGGTCCCCGCCGTTTTCGTCGTACGACGTGCGCGCCAGCCCCAGCGCCCGCTGCCCCTCCTCGCTCCGCAGCCACGAGACGGTCGCCGGGTCCATGCGGGCATCCTCCCAGACTCGACGCTCCACAAATATCTCTCGACAAAAATATCGATTGTGCATATTCTCGCCAGTGGGCCGCAGCGCGACCATGGGGTTCCGGCAGGTCGCGCGCCGGGGGACGACCCATGCCCGAATGACCCAACCAAGGAAGGTTTCGGTAGAGATGACGAAACGAATGGGCGCGGTGATCGCGGTCCTCGGCCTGGTGATTGGTGTGCTGATCGGCTCGATCGGCGTCAGCAGTGCAACCGGCGACAAACAGGCGGACAAAGGCGCCTCGGCGGCGAGCGACTGCTCGCAGGTGCGCCAGTGGAAGAACGCGCTGCGCTACCAGCAGCAGGGCGCGGAGCTCAGGGCGCTCCAGATGCAGTCCTACTCTCTGGCGGCGCGCAACCTCGACAAGATGGTCGAGGAGCACGACGGCGACCCGGCCGAGCTCGCGATCATGAGCGACCTCGACGAGACGGCGATGGACAACACGGCGCTGATGGTGCGCGACATGCAGGCCTGCCACATCTACAACGTGTGGGACACCTGGGCCGACTGGGAGCGCAACGGCAACCCGACCGCGATCCCCGGGGCGATCGACTTCTTCGAGCACGCCGACGACCTGGGCGTGACCATCTACTACGTCTCCGATCGCCGCGAGGCCAACAAGGCCGACACGATGGCGACGCTGCGCGACCTCGGCTTCCCGCAGGCCAAGAACAAGCAGGTGTTGCTGCTCGACAAGGACCCGAAGCAGGTCCGTCGCGAGTACATCCAGTCCAAGCACACCCTGGTGATGCAGTTGGGCGACAACCTGCACGACTTCCACGCCGACTTCGCGCCGGCGGACTGGATTCAGCGCCAGCGGCTGGTCAAGAAGTACGCCAGCCACTTCGGCCAGGACTGGATCGTGCTCCCCAACGCCAGCTACGGGCGCTGGAGCACTGCCAAGCTCCGGGCTTGGAAGAAGAAGGAGATCGTGATCGGCGACTGAGCTTCCCGCACGGACTCGCTGAGACGAGCCCCGGCCTCGGGCCGGGGCTCGTCGCGTTCCCAGGGGTGGTTCTGGCACTCCTAGAGGGGGAGTGCTAACGTCGTACTTGGCACTCTCGACCCGAGGGTGCCAACGCAGGCGCCACGGCGTGCGACCCCCGCGACGGCGCACGACGCACCGCTTGCGCACACGTTCGCCGGGCTCGCGCCCGGCCACTCAGGTCACACGAACATTCGAAAGTGGAGGTCGACACGTGTCGGTCAACATCAAACCCCTCGAGGACCGCCTGGTCGTGAAGCCGCTCGACGCCGAGCAGACCACGACGTCGGGCCTGGTCATCCCGGACACCGCCAAGGAGAAGCCCCAGGAGGGCGAGGTCCTGGCGATCGGCCCCGGTCGCATCGACGACAAGGGCAACCGCGTCCCGGTCGACGTGGCCGTGGGCGACAAGGTCATCTACAGCAAGTACGGCGGCACCGAGGTCAAGTACGGCGGCTCCGAGTACCTGATCCTCTCGGCCCGCGACGTGCTCGCGGTCGTTTCCTAGGAGAAGCCTTCCACGATGCCCAAGATCCTTTCCTTCGACGAGGAAGCGCGCCGGTCGCTGGAGCGGGGAGTCGACTCCCTCGCCAACGCGGTCAAGGTGACGCTCGGCCCCAAGGGCCGCTACGTCGTCCTGGACAAGAAGTGGGGCGCCCCGACGATCACGAACGACGGCGTCACCGTCGCCCGTGAGGTCGAGCTCGACGACCCCTTCGAGAACCTCGGTGCCCAGCTCACCAAGGAGGTCGCGACCAAGACCAACGACGTCGCCGGCGACGGCACCACCACCGCGACGGTGCTCGCGCAGGCGATGGTCCACGCCGGCCTGCGCGCGGTCGCCGCGGGTGCCAACCCGATGGGCCTCAAGCGGGGCATGGACGCCGCCGCCGAGGCCGTCAACGACGCCCTGCTCGAGGCCGCCCGCGAGGTCGAGACCCGCGAGGACATGGCGAACGTGGCCACGATCTCCAGCCGCGACGAGGTCATCGGCGACCTGCTCGCCCAGGCCTTCGACAAGGTCGGCAAGGACGGCGTGATCACGGTCGAGGAGTCCAACACACTCGGCACGGAGCTGGAGTTCACCGAGGGGATGCAGTTCGACAAGGGCTACATCTCGGCGTACTTCGTCACCGACCCCGAGTCGATGGAGGCCGTCCTCGACGACCCGCTGATCCTCTTCCACCAGGGCAAGATCTCCGCGATCGCCGACATCCTGCCGCTGCTGGAGAAGGTCATCAGCGCCGGCAAGCCGCTCTTCATCCTCGCCGAGGACGTCGACGGCGAGGCGCTGTCCACGCTGGTGGTCAACAAGATCCGCGGCACCTTCAACGCGGTCGCGGTGAAGAGCCCGGCCTTCGGCGACCGCCGCAAGGCCATGATGCAGGACATCGCGACCCTGACCGGCGGCACCGTCGTCGCGCCCGAGGTCGGCCTCAAGCTCGACCAGGTCGGCCTGGAGGTGCTCGGCACCGCCCGCCGCGTGGTGGTCACCAAGGACACGACCACCATCGTCGACGGCGGCGGCGACTCGGCCGAGGTCGAGGGCCGGGTCAACCAGATCAAGGCCGAGATCGAGAACACCGACTCCGACTGGGATCGCGAGAAGCTCCAGGAGCGGCTCGCGAAGCTGGCCGGCGGCGTCTGCGTCATCAAGGTCGGCGCGGCCACCGAGGTCGAGCTCAAGGAGAAGAAGCACCGGATCGAGGACGCGGTCTCCGCGACCCGCGCCGCGATCGAGGAGGGCATCGTCGCCGGCGGCGGCTCCGCCCTCATCCACGCGGTCTCGGTGCTCTCCGACGACCTCGGCCTGAGTGGCGACGAGGCCCAGGGCGTGCGGATCGTGCGCCAGGCGGCCGACAAGCCGCTCTACTGGATCGCCGAGAACGGCGGCGAGCCCGGCGCGGTGATCGTGGCCAAGGTCCGCGAGGCGGGCTTCGGCACCGGCTACAACGCCGCGACCGAGGAGTACGGCGACCTGGTCTCCCAGGGCGTCCTCGACCCGGTCAAGGTGACCCGCTCCGCGCTGGTCAACGCGACCTCGATCGCGGGCATGCTGCTGACGACCGAGACCCTGGTCGTCGAGAAGCCCGAAGAGGAAGACGACGCGCCTGCTGCGGGACACGGGCACGGCCACGGCCACTGAGAGGCCCGATCAACCTCACCACGCGACCCGCTCGGCCGACCGGCCGGGCGGGTCGCGTCGTACGAGCGCTCGGATCAGGCGACGCCGCGCTCGTCGTGGGTGACCTCCGGCCACGGCCGGCGGGCCTGCTCGAGGACCCGCCGGACCTGCTCGGAGATCTCATGGAGGCACTCGTCGTAGACCGCCGGGTCCGCGCCGATGCGGCTCCGCCAGTCGGTGTCCAGCAGCTCCCGCAGCCACCCCACGGGGTCGGCGCCCATCGCCGAGTCGAGGACGCGGTCGCCGGGCTCGCCCAGACTCATGGTCGGATGCCAGTGCATCCGGTCCGCCGCGTGCGGCTCCGACTCGAGCAGGTCGACGCGGACGACGGCCGGCTCGAGCGTCACGGTGTCGGAGACGTAGATCGTCCCGTCGCGTCGTACGCTCACAGGCCGCAGCTCGACCCGGACGCCCCGCTCGCGGACATCCGGCAGGTGGCTGAGCTCGGGGTCGGCGAAGTCGACCAGGGTCACCGTGACCGCATGGCGGTCGAAGGTCCAGACGCGTTCCATGGCGCCATGATGGTGACGAACCGCACGGACGGTCAAGGGGCCAACCGTCGCCACGTAGGATGGGGCTCTGCCCCCTGGCCGCGCGGTGAGTCGCGGCCGCTCGCGAAAGGTCTCCCCGCGTGGACGGTGTCCCCGAGAAGTTTGCCGACCTCGGCCTGACGTACGACGACGTGCTGCTGCTGCCGGGCTACTCCGACCTGGCGCCGAGCGACATCGACACCACGACCCGGCTCACCCGGGAGCTCTCCCTGCGCTCGCCGCTGATCTCCGCGGCGATGGACACGGTCACCGAGTCGCGGATGGCCATCGCGATGGCCCGCCAGGGCGGCATCGGCGTCCTGCACCGCAACCTCTCGACCGCCGACCAGGCCTACCAGGTCGACCTGGTCAAGCGGACCCAGACCGGGATCATCTCCAACCCGGTCACCATCGGCCCCGACGCGACCCTGGAGGAGCTGGACCGGATCTGCGGGGAGTACAGGGTCTCCGGGCTGCCCGTCGTCGACCCGGCCAACCACCTGCTCGGCATCATCACCAACCGCGACCTGCGGTTCACCCCGCTCGCGGAGTGGTCGACCACCAAGGTCGACGAGGTGATGACCCCGATGCCGCTGGTCACCGGCCCCGAGGGCATCTCGCGGGAGGAGGCCACCTCGCTGCTGCGCCAGCACAAGCGGGAGCGGCTGCCGTTGATCGACGCCGAGGGCCGGCTGGCCGGCCTGATCACGGTCAAGGACTTCGTGAAGTCCGAGCAGTTCCCCAACGCCTCCAAGGATCCGCAGGGCAGGCTGATGGTGGCCGCCGCGATCGGCTACTTCGGCGACGCCTGGGAGCGGGCGACCACGCTGATCGAGGCCGGCGTCGACGTCCTTGTCGCCGACACCGCGCACGGCCACGTCCGGATGCTGCTCGACATGGTGCGCCGCCTCAAGACCGACCCGGCGACCCGCCACGTCCAGCTGATCGGCGGCAACGTCGCCACCAGGGCGGGCGCGCAGGCGTTCGTCGAGGCGGGCGTTGACGCGGTGAAGGTCGGCACCGGCCCGGGCTCGATCTGCACCACCCGGATCGTCACCGGCGTCGGCGTCCCGCAGGTGAGCGCCGTCTATGAGGCCGCGCTGGCGTGCAGGCCGGCCGGGGTGCCGGTGATCGCCGACGGCGGGCTGCGCCACTCCGGCGAGATCGCCAAGGCCATCGTCGCGGGTGCCGACTCGGTGATGCTGGGCTCGCTGCTCGCCGGCTGCGAGGAGTCGCCGGGCGAGCTGGTCTTCGTCAACGGCAAGCAGTTCAAGACCTACCGCGGCATGGGCTCGCTCGGCGCGATGAGCAGCCGCGGCAAGAAGTCCTACTCCAAGGACCGCTACTTCCAGGCCGAGGTGACCAGCGACGACAAGATCGTGCCGGAGGGGATCGAGGGACAGGTCGCCTACCGCGGGCCGCTCTCCGCGGTCGCCCACCAGCTGCTCGGCGGCCTGAGCCAGTCGATGTTCTACGTCGGCGCCCGGACCATCGGCGAGCTGCAGGAGAAGGGCCGCTTCGTCCGGATCACCTCCGCGTCGCTGACCGAATCCCACCCCCACGGGGTCGAGATGACGGTCGAGGCGCCCAACTACTCCGGACGCTGAGGCAACCGAATCGTGCGCCGGAGCGTCTGTATGACCATGAAGCGGATCGCTTTCACGATCTCGGTCGCAGCGTCCGTCGGCCTTGTGAGCGCCTGCGGGGGGTACGAGCCGCCGAGCACGACCGACCCGGTGGTCCGCGACGACGCCGCGGCGGTGGCCCGCATCGTCGAGGTCGACATGGTCGCCAAGGAGCTCTCCGCCGGCGGCCCGGTCGCCCGCTGGACCTGTACGGCGACCCTGTGGGGCCGCGACGGCGCGGCCCTGCTGGCGGAGGCGGACTGCGAGGCGACGTACCGCGCCAAGCGCGACGAGGCCGGCTTCGTCAGCCCGATCCGCGTCGAGAACGACCAGGTCACCTACGCCGCGGACGGCTCGCAGTTCGAGGATTCGCTGCGGCGGATGTGGGGGCCGCAACTGGCCGAAGCCTACCTCGACTAGCCTGCTCCGGTGACCGAGATCGAGATCGGCCGGGCCAAGCGCGGGCGCCGCGCGTACTCCTTCGACGACATCGCCATCGTGCCGTCCCGGCGCACGCGCGACCCCGAGGAGGTGAGCCTCGCCTGGCAGATCGACGCCTACCGCTTCGACCTGCCGATCGTCGCCGCCCCGATGGACTCGGTGATGTCGCCCGAGACGGCGATCGAGCTGGGCCGCGCCGGCGGGCTGGGCGTGCTCAACCTCGAGGGCCTGTGGACGCGGTACGACGACCCGCACGCGCTCCTGGAGCAGATCGCCGCCTTGGAGGGCGACGAGGTCACCCGCCGGATGCAGGAGCTCTACGCCGAGCCGATCAAGCCCCAGCTGATCACCGAGCGGCTCCACGAGATCCGCGACGCCGGGGTGACCGTGGCGGGGTCGCTCTCGCCGCAGCGCACCAAGGAGTTCGCGCGCGCCGTGGTCGACGCGGGCGTCGACATGTTCGTGATCCGCGGCACGACGGTCTCCGCCGAGCACGTCTCCTCCCAGGCCGAGCCGCTGAACCTCAAGGAGTTCATCTACGAGCTCGACGTCCCGGTGATCGTGGGCGGCTGCGCGACGTACCAGGCGGCGCTCCACCTGATGCGCACCGGCGCGGCCGGGGTGCTGGTCGGCTTCGGCGGCGGCGCGGCGCACACCACCCGCACGGTGCTCGGCGTCGCGGTGCCGATGGCCTCGGCGGTCGCCGACGTGGCGGCGGCGCGGCGCGAATACCTCGATGAGTCCGGCGGCCGCTACGTGCACGTGATCGCCGACGGCTCGATCGGCCGCTCCGGCGACATCGCCAAGGCGATCGCCTGCGGCGCCGACGCGGTGATGGTGGGCTCGCCGTTCGCGCGCGCCTCCGATGCCCCCGGTCGCGGCTACCACTGGGGGAGCGAGGCCACCCACCCGGTGCTGCCGCGCGGGCAGCGGGTCGGCTTCGAGCCGGTCGGCACGATGCAGGAGATCCTCTTCGGTCCCTCCCGGGTCGCCGACGGCACCATGAACCTCGTCGGCGCGCTGCGACGCGCGATGGCGACCACCGGCTACACCGATCTCAAGGAGTTCCAGCGGATCGAGGTCGTCGTCGGGTAGCACAATGGGGGCCATGGCCACCTCGACGCTCCTCTCCCCGGCGGCCCGCGAGGCCGCCCTGACCGGACTGCGCGCCGCGGGCTCCGCCGCGCCCGGCGCCGAGCTCGACGTCCTCGTCGTCGGCGGCGGCATCACCGGCGCCGGGATCGCGCTCGACGCGGTCACCCGCGGGTTGACCACCGCGCTGGTCGAGCAGCGCGACCTGGCCAGCGGCACGTCCTCGCGCAGCAGCAAGCTGATCCACGGCGGCCTGCGCTACCTGGAGATGCTCGACTTCGCGCTGGTGCGTGAGGCGCTGACCGAGCGCGGGCTGCTGCTGACCCGGCTGGCGCCCCACCTGGTGCGTCCCGTGCCGTTCCTCTACCCGCTGCACCGCAGATGGGAGCGACCGTACGTCGGCGCCGGGCTGCTGCTCTACGACACGATGGCCGCCGCCGGCCGCTACGAGATGGGGGTGCCGCGGCACCGGCACCTCTTCCGCCGCCAGGTCGCCCGGATGGCGCCCGACCTGCGGACCGACCACCTCGCCGGCGCGATCCGCTACTACGACTGCCAGGTGGACGACGCCCGGCTGGTGATGACCGTCGCGCGGACCGCCTCCTCCCACGGCGCGCTGGTGGCGACGCGCACGAAGGTGATCGGCTTCCTGCACGAGCAGGACCGGGTCGCGGGCGTCCGGGTCCGGGATCTGGAGTCGGGCGAGGAGTTCGACGTCCGCGCCAAGGTCACCCTCAACGCCGCGGGGGTCTGGACCGACGAGATCCAGCGGCTGGCGGGTGGCCGCGGCACGCTCAACGTGCAGGCGTCCAAGGGCATCCACCTCGTCGTACCCCGGGACCGGATCCGCTCCGAGGCTGGCATCATCGCGCGCACCGAGAAGTCGGTGCTCTTCGTGATCCCGTGGGGCCGGCACTGGATCATCGGCACCACGGACACGCCGTGGGACCTCGACCGGGCGCACCCGGCCGCGAGCCGGGCGGACATCGACTACCTGCTCAACCACGTGAACACGCTGGTCAAGGAGCCGCTGGA
>JBDHZS010000079.1:0-15695 GCA_039812025.1 Nocardioides sp.
GTCGTCCATGTCGGTGCGCGCCTCGACCATGCGCTTGCCGGTGTCGAGGGCCTCGAGCTCGGCGACCTCCTCCTTCTCGGCGGCGAGTCGATCCGCGACCGCGAACAGCAGCGCGGCCCGCTCGGGCGCGGCGGTGCCCGGCCACGGCCCATCGTCGAATGCCCGGCGCGCGGCGCGCACGGCGGCGACGGCGTCCTCGGCGGTGCCCTCGGGCACCGTGGCGACGAGCGAACCGTCGGCGGGACAGCGGATCTCGCGAATGGCGCCGTCGCCGGCGTCCGTCCAGCGGCCATCAATGAACAGAGCGGTCATCGGACTCCCCGGTGCGGTGGTGTGCGGTAGGGAGTCAAGCAGAAGTCTCACATCAAAGCAATAACCTTAGAGGTTATAAACACGGGCGCTTGCCGTGCTAGCGTGCCGTGTGGTCACAGCGCCCCTCGAGGACCCGATGGCCTCATCGTCGATCGCCCTGCTGGCGATGCTCCGACCCGTCGAGGTCGCCGGCTCCACTCTGGCCGACCACGTGGCCTCGCAGCTCGACGCCGCCATCGCCCTGGGGATCGTCCCCGAGGGTTCACGGCTGCCCAGCGAGCCCGAACTGGCCCTGGCGCTCGGCGTCTCGCAGATGACCCTCCGCTCGGCGCTGGCCACCCTGCGGTCCAAGGGGCTGATCGTCACCATCCGGGGGCGAGGCGGTGGCAGCGTCGTCCAGGGCTGCATCGAACCGCCCGAGTCCGCGATCCGACGCCGACTCCTGCGGACCGGGGCCGAGGAGCTGCGGGACATCGGGGACCTCTACTCCGCCGTCGCCTCGGCGGCGGCCGGCCTGGCCGCGGGGCGCGCCGACGAGAACGACGTGAAGGCCCTCGACGACCTGGCGGGGCTGCTCGCGCAGGCGGGGACCCCGAGCGAGTTCTGGCGTGCCGCGAGCCGGTTCCAGGTTATGGTGGGCATCGCGGCGCAGTCGAGCCGCCTGACCACCTCGCTGCTGCGGATCCAGATCGAGCTGTCCGGGCTGCGGTCGAACCTCATTGACAGATCAGCCGGATCCGCGCACAGCCGGATCGTCGATGCCATCCGGGACGGCGACGAGGCGACCGCGTCCGCCGAGGCGGCCCGGCAGTGCGCCGGCGAGATGCACGCGCTGATCGACCGCAGGCTGCGACTCCTGATCGAGGACGGCGACCCTCGGTAGCCCACGCCCTTGACTATGTGCGTTCGCCCACAGTATTGTGGGCGAACGCACATAGCTACAGGTTGGGAGGGTCGGGCGTGATCGAGACCGACGTGACCGTGGAGCGGGCAGTGGCGGCCATCCGAGCGGCCACCCGCCCACCGCTGGGTGAGCTACGCGCGATCGCCGCCGCGCTCCAGGCGCATATCGCGGCGGCCCTCACCTCGCCGCAGCGAGCCGCCTTCGACTTCACGCCCGAGTTGCTGCTGCCCTTCCTCGAACGGCAGTCGCCGCTCATCGACGGGGCGGGCATCGCGTATTCGCCCGGGGCCTTCGCGGATCAGCCCACCTGGGTCGATTGGTGGCATTTTGACGACGAGCGGCCCACGCACATTCCCTACGACCTCAACCCGCGCTCGATCGGCTACTACGACTACGCGTCGCGCGAGTGGTTCCAGGCGCCTCGGGATCTGGGGCGTCCGGTGGCGATCGGGCCGTACGTCGACAGCGGCGGGATATTCCTCAACACGGTGCGCCTGGCGCTCCCGGTGCCGACCGCCTCGGGCACCCACACGTTGGGCTGCGACCTGTCGCTGACCCGGCTGGAGTCGCTGTTCGTGCACGCCCTGGCCGCCGTCGACCCACCGCTCGCGCTGGTCGGGGGGAGCGGCCGGGTGCTGGCCTCCAACTCGGCCCGGCACACGGCGGGCACCCGGGCGTCCGCAGCCTGGCGCTCGTGGCCGGTCTTCACCGACGACGACGGCCTGGCGACCGTGTGGACCGTCAGGGCCCCGGCCGAGGAGCCGAGCGCGCCACCGTGCGGGGCAGATCAGGCCGGCAGGCGGGCCAGCCGCCGCAACGACTCGCGGGTCATCGCCGGCGTCTCCGGAGCCGCGGAGAGCGCGACGTAGCAGCAGGCGCCCTCGATGTAGGTGTTGATGGCGCAGGCCGTGGCCGGGTCGAAGAACCGCTCCAACGTGGCCTGACCGATGCCGATCATGCCTTCGGTGAGGGCGCGATACTCCGGCGTCCGCAGGGTGATCGCGTACAGCTCGTAGTAGAGGATCAGCTCGCGTTGCGAGCTCTGGAAGTCCTCGTGGATCAGCCGGACCGCCGCCTCCACCGCGCCGGTCGCATCCTCAACCGCGGCGAACCGGGTCTCGATCTGCTCCCTGATGAGATCCACGCAGCGGGCGAACGCCTCCCGGAGGAGATGCTCACTGTTGTCGAAGTGATACCCCACGGAGCCCACCTGGACGCCGGCCTCGGTGGCGACCCGGCGCTGCGACGTTCCCGCCGTCCCGTGCTCCGCGATCGAGTCGATCGTCGCCTGGATGATCCGCTCGCGGCGATGCGGGTCGTGCCGACGCGTCCTCGTGTTCGCCATCTCGTCCTCGAGTCCTATGGGTGGACGCCCACAACGGTATGGGCTCTCGTACATAAACCATCGTACAGAACGGCTCGCCGAGCTCGTCGGTGCGCGTGCGCTGGGGTCGTTCCGCGGGCCTGCCCGTGCTTGTGCCGTGCTCGCTTCGTAAACCGTGGGTGCGCGCCGCGCGTCTTGGTGGCATGGCTGCACCTACCGTGATGAGTGACCTCGCGTGTCCGAGGCGGCGCCTCGTCTCTGCCGGTGCCGTCCTCGCGCTGCTGCTGCTCGGCGGGTGTGCCGAGCCGGCGTCCTCCGGGGGCTCCCCGGCCCCCGACCCGACGTCCGGCCCGGCGTCCGGCCCGGCGTCCGGCCCGGCGTCCGGCCCGGCGTCCGGCGCAGTGTCCGGCTCATCTGGCCCGGCGGTGCCCACGATGCCGAACCTCATCGGCCTACCCGAGATGGAGGTCCTCCCGCTGCTCGGCGGCGTCCGGGAAGAGTGGATCCGCGACGAGGGGTGGAGCACGGCCAGGGTCCGGTGCGAAGCGCGGCCGGGGACCGTCGTACGCCAGAAGCCCGCGCCCGGGACGCGGCTCGAGCGACCGGTCGCGGTGGAGATACGTACGGCGGCGATCGACCTGAGGGAGTTCCGGGGGCCGTGCGAGCCTAAGGACGGCGACCGTGGACCGTTGCGGGGTGCGGACGCGGCGCTCGCCCGGCAGTTCTACCGGTTCGCCGCCGACCCGTCGCTCGGCGCTCCCTTCGCCGACGGCGAGGTGTGGGCGGGGATCGAGGACGGGGCGTTCGCCCAGACCCAGCTGGGCGCACCGGAGCTCGCCGATCTGGCAGCCTGGAGGATCGGTACGTCGTACGCGGAGCGAAGCGGCCCCTTCTCGGCGCTCGACACGACGGCTCAGAGCGGCGGCTACTACCGGCTGCGCCGCGGCGTACCCAGGACCTGCCCGGAGACGCAGAGCACCGGGGCGCCCGCGGAGCTGGCCGGGCTCCGGGCGATCAGCCTCATCGCGCCCAGGGACACGATGAGCTCGTGCATCCAGTGGTGGGCGGTCACCCTGTTCCTGGACGACGCCGACAAGATCCGCGGCGTCGCCCTCCGCCTGGGCTCGCCGTAGCCTCCCGCCAGGCAGCGGTCCGGCGCGGGTACGCGTTTGCTCCCTTTTGGAGAGTCTGCACCCATTGGTAGGGGGAGCAAACTGTCTGAAGGGGAGCAAGCGCGCGGGCGCCCAGACACGAGGTACTGTGGGCACAATAGGAGATCCAATTATCGCCACATGGGAGGCGGGCATGAACGTTGGTGTGCGCGAATTGCGGGACGGACTCAGCAGACATCTGGCTACGGTGCGCGAAGGGCACACGATCACGGTCACTGACCACGGCCGCCCGGTTGCCCGAATCGTGCCGGTCGAGGTGCCCAGCAAGCTGGAGCGACTGATCGCTGAGGGCAGAGTGACACCAGCCGGTCGCCGCAAGGGCCCGCGTCCGACGCCGGTGCCAGCGGAAGGCATGGTCAGCGACCTCATCGAACAACAGCGCCGATGATCCTGTACGTCGATACCTCCGCTCTCGTGCCGTTGCTCGTAGATGAGCCGAGCACCACTGTCTGCGGGGAACTGTGGGACGGCGCCGACAGCGTCACCTGCGTCAGGCTCGGTTACATCGAAGCCGTGGCTGCCCTGGCGATGGCCGAGCGGATGGGTCGCGTGACCCCCGATGGCATGCGAGCGGGCCGTGCGATCCTCGACGAACTGTGGTCCGCGGTCGACATCATCGAACTCGATCAAGGTCTCATGTCGACCGCCGCGGACCTCGCGGTGACGCACGGGCTCCGCGGTTACGACGCGGCCCACTGCGCGGCAGCCCTCGCGGTCGACGACGCCGAACTTGTCGCGGCAGCCGGCGACGGCACTCTGCTGTCGGCATGGAGGGCCGAAGGCGTCACCGTCTGCGACACCAACGCCGACCTGTCGATCTAGCAGGGCATCGTCAAGAGCGAGCCGGGCCGCTCAGGGCAGGCTGAGCTTGGACATGCGGCCGCCGTCGACGGTGTAGACCTGCCCGGTGATGAACGACGCCTCGTCGGCGGCGAGGAACGCGACCAGCGCGGCGACCTCCTCGGGCTGCCCGGTGCGGGCGACCGGGTGGATGCGGCCGATGTCCCGGCGGAACGCGTCCGGATCCGGCGTACCCGCGATGAACTCCAGGTTGAGGTCCGTGTCGATCCAGCCCGGCGCCACGGCGTTGCAGCGGATGCCCTCGTGCCCGTGGTCGACCGCGACGGCCCGGGTCAGGCCGTGGAGGCCGGCCTTCGTCGCGCAGTACGCCGCGTGGTGCGGGTTGGCGCCCAGCCCCTCGATGGATCCGACATTCACAATGCTGCCGGCGCTGCCTTTTGCCCGCAGGTGGGGGAGTGCCGCGCGAATCGTCAGGAACGGCGCCGTCAGGTTGACCGCGACGTTGCGCTGCCAGTCCTCGAGCGACATCTCCTCGATCGGTGCCTCCTGCATCATGCCCGCGTTGTTGACGAGCACGTCCAGCCGGCCGCCACGCGCGACCACCTCGGCGACCACGCGCTCGGGACTGCCCGGGTCGGCGAAGTCCGCCGCGACCGACTCGAACTCCTCGTCCGCCCCGCGCTGCGCCGTGAAGACCCGCGCCCCTTCGTCCCGCAGCCGCCTCGCGATCGCCCTGCCGATGCCGGAGCGGCCGCCCGTGACCAGTGCGACCCGGCCCTCGAACCGGCCCTCGAACCTGCTGCTCATCCGACCGGCTTCCCGCCGTTGATCTCGACCAGCGCGCCGCACATGTAGCGGGCGGCGTCGGAGGCGAGGAAGAGGACGACGTCGGCGATGTCGTCGGGCTCGGCGATCCGTCCCAGCGGCACGGTCGCGCCGAGCGTCGCGACCGCGGAGTCGGGGTCGAGCCCGCGCTTGACGAAACCGCTGCGCAGCATCGGCGTGTTCACCTCGTTGGGGCACACCGCGTTGACGCGGATGCCCTGGTGCGCGTGGTCCATCCCCATGCACTGGGTGAGCGAGGCGATCGCCGCCTTCGTCATGCAGTAGAGCGCGTGGTTCGGGCCCGGCGCCTTGCCGCCCCAGCAGGAGGAGACGTTGACGATCGCCCCGCCACCGGCGTCGGCCATCAGCGGGATCGCGGCGCGGCAGACCCGGAACGGCGCCTCGACGTTGACGCCGAGTGACAGCGCCCAGTCCGCGTCCGAGGTCTCCGTCACCGGGCCACGCGTGATGACGCCCGCATTGTTGATGACGATGTCGAGACCGCCGAGGGCGTCGTACGCCGCCCGCGCGAGCCCGTCGGCGTAGTCGGTCACCAGCAGGTCGCCGGGCAGGTGCGCCTCGGCCTCGATGCCGCTCACGTCGCGGTCCGCCACGGCGACCCGGGCACCCTCGTTGCGCAGCTTGTCGACCAGTACGGCGCCGATGCCGCCCGCCGCGCCGGTGACCAGCACCGCCTTGCCAGAGAATCTCATCAGTCTCGCTTTCGGTTTGTCAGCTTCGTCGGCTTCGTCGGCTTCATCAGGGGATGTTCGCGGCCGCCAGCGCCGCGCGGGCGGCGCGCATCGCCGCCTCGCCCGCCTTCTCCCGGCCCTGGACGCGGGCCGCCTGGGTCATGCCCTCGTGGAGCAGGAACAACGTGTCCGCCAGGTCGGCGGTGTCGCGATCGGGTACGACGCGCTCGAGGCGCCGTGCGAACTCGTCCGCCATCCGCGCCTTGTGCGCCCGGACGACGGTCCGGATCTGCTCGCTGTCGGGGTACTCCGCGAGCGCGTTCATGAAGAGGCACCCCGTGTTGGCGACCTCACCGAGCCATTCGCCGAGCCGGACCAGCGGGTGCAGGATGTGGTCGATGCCGTCGTCGGGGCCGCCGGCCAGCCAGGCGGCGTACGCGCGGTCGCGGTTCTCCAGGGCGCCGACGATCATCGCCTCGCGGCTGGGGAAGTACTTGTAGAGCGTCCGCAGCGACACGTCCGCCTCCGCGCGGAGCGCCTGTACGCCCTGCTCCGCGAAGCCCTGCTCGGCGAACGTACGCTCCAGGTCGTTCGCGATCCGCTGCTTGGTGTCCAGCATGCGCCAAGAGTAGAGCGATCGCTCTACCCGCGTCCCAGGGGGGTGCCGACACCCGCGGCGAGTCGAAACCTGATGCATCGAGGTGGCTCGCGGGCGAGAATGGGGGGACGTCTTGATCGATGTGGAACGAAGGTGATCGCGGTGATCCTTCCGAAGGTTCGGGACCCCCGCTTCATCACGATCCGTCGCGGCGGCACGCTGACGGGCGCCGACCACCAGCTGCTCGCGCTCTGGGCGGCGACGTGCGCCGAGCACGTGCTCCACCTCTTCGAGCAGGACCGGCCGGACGACGCGCGGCCGCGCGAGGCGATCGAGCTCGCCCGCGCCTGGGCACGCGGCGAGGTGACGATGACCCAGGCTCGCACCGCGGGTGGGCACGCGATGGGCGCCGCCCGGCCCCTCCGTGGGGCGCCGCGGCATGCGGCATACGCCGCGGGTCAGGCCGCGGTGGTGGCACACGTCGCCGCCCACGAACTCGGCGCCGCCGCCTACGCGATCAAGGCCGTCCAGGCAGCGGCCACCAGCGATGCCAAGCTTGCCGGACGGCTCGAATGCCAGTGGCAGCGAGACCAGCTCCCGCCGGACATCCGGGAGCTGGTGCTCGACGACCAGCGCCTCAGGAACGACATCTGCTGGTCGGTCTTCGACTGCTGACCCCCCGCGGTCCTCAGTCGTGGCGGCGAGCGGGCTACCCGGCCATCGAGGGTGGTTCGCCGATGATGTCGCGCAGGTCGGGGTCGGCGGCGAGAGCCAGCCGCGCGCGGTGGAGCCGGACGCGGGCGGCACCCGGCCGGATCCCGAGTACGACGGCCACCTCGGCCGGCGTCAGCTGCTCCCACTCGGCCAGCAGGATGAGTTCGCGATCCTTGGGTCTCAGCCGGCCGAGCGCCGCCGCGACGGCGGCCTCCAACCGGCGATTCTCACCCGCCTCGGTCTCGGGTTGCGCGGCGATGTGGTTGAGGCACTCCAGCTCGCGCCCGGATCGCCGCGCTTCGGAGAGGAGCAGCTTGCGCGCCGTACCGAACAGCCACGCCCGCCTCAGGAACGGCGCCGGGAGATCGATGCGGCGCCGCCAGGCGATCGCGTACACCTCGGCCGCGAGATCCTCCGGATCGGCGACCCCTCGCCGCCTGATGTAGGCGAAGAGCTGCGGCGCCGTCGCCCTGTAGAGCTCCTCGAACTCCTCGGCGGTGATCATGCCGGCCATGTCAGTCCCGCCGCGGTGTCTCGAGATCGGCCACGACCTGTGGGAAGTCCGGCACCAGGGAGGGATTGCAGGCACCCTCGGATGCGAGCACCTCCCCCAGCTCATCGACGTTCTGATCCTGCACGGCCGCCCGAACGAGTGGAAAGTAGCCGGCTGGCGTCTCATTGCGCGTCCTGACCCGCTCGATCTTGCCCGTCTCCGCGTCCTGGACGTCCTGCCAGATGTAGTCCATCGTCTGCTTGGGATCGACGTCGGTGACCGCGGGCCAGTCGGGCGAAGCGACCAGCATGGCGGCAGCCTCCGCAGACGCCGCGTCGTCTCCCGCCTCCCAAGCGACTACCCACTCGTTGGCCCAGGCACACTGGGCGGCACGGGCAGTCCAGAACCGCATCGCGCCGGTCGACACCGATGCGCTCCCGGGCTCGTCGCGCCGACCGTCCGCCACCAGGTCGGCACGTGAGATCTGGCGCGCTTCATCACTGGGGAACGGGATGTCGGTGGTCTCCTCGTCGATCACCGTGCCGTAGTCGGGAGCTGTGGGGTCGAGCTTCTCGCCCGGCCCGCCGAGCCTCTCGTCCTCGGCATTGACGGGACCTTTGCCGCTCCGAGCGGTATAAATGTCGGCCGCCGCCACGCCGCCGACCCCGAGCGCCGCCGCGGCGATGACGGCTCCGACAACAATCCGGGCACGACGGCGGGAGGGCGTGTCGGCCATCTCCTTCCGGACCTTGGCCCAGGTCCGGTCCAGTTCGTCCGGAGCTGCCTCCGGCACCGACGGCGCGACGGCCGCGATCGCTCGCGAGTGCTCGTCCGTCCACGATCTCGTGTCCATGGTTCCTCCCGGAGGTAGGTTCTCGGCCTTCACCATGGATGTGTCGGGGCGTTACACCCGCCGTACGACGTGGGCGGCGCCGAGCTCTCAACCGACTCTCAACCGACTCTCAGCCGACCAGCGCCGCAGCCAGCCGATCCGCGGCGGCCGGGTCGGCCCAGGGGAGGAACAGCGAGGGCTCGACCAGCTCGACCTCGAGCACGCAGTACTGCCCGTCGTCGTCGCGGACCAGATCCACGCGCGCGTACCGAGGCGTGCCCAAGCGGCTCGAGACCAGGTCGACGACGGCCTGCGCGACGTCCAGCTGTGCGGGCTCGGCGGCGTGGGCGGTGTTGGTCTCCTCGGCGTAGAGAGCCTCGACGGCGCCGGCGCGCGGCAGGTCGACGCGCTTGCTCGCGGCATGGCTGAACAGCCCGTCGAAGAAGATCATCGGCCACTCGCCGTCGACCGGGATGGACTTCAGGAACGGCTGCACCAGCACGACCTTGCCCGCCGCGTGCAGGCGGGCGACATGCGCGATGGCGGCCTCATGGTCCTCGGCGCCGTACGACGCGGCGTCCCGGCTGCCGGCGCCGACCGCGGGCTTGACCACGAACTCGCCCGGCGGGAACGTCGCCTCCGAACCGGGGGAGACGAAGTCGGTGGGCGTGATCGGGATCCCGGCCGCATGGAGCTCGGCGAGGTAGGCCTTGTCCAGGCTCCAGCGCACGATCGCGGGCGGGTTGACCAGGTCGGTGATCTCGGCGACCCGTTCGAGCCAGGTCAGGAACTCCGGCAGCCGCTCCGGGTAGTCCCAGGCCGACCGCAGCGCTACCCGGTCATAGGACGCCCAGTCGACCTCCGGGTCGTCCCAGTCGACGACGCCGACCTCGACCCCGGTGCGCGCCAGCGCGGCCAGCCCCAGCGGCTCATCCACGTCCCAGCCGCGCACATCCCGCGTCGTCACCCACGCCAGTCGCTCGATCACACGCACCATGATCGAGTACGCCGCGCCGTACCGGTGCATCCCCGAGCCCGCCCGCTACACACCAGGGATGACCTCGCATCGTCCTTTGCGACGACCTGGATCATCCCGCGAGGCGACGCGCCGGCGGACGCGGCGGTGTGATGCTTCGGGAGCGGGTATTCGGGCCCGCCTGAAGGAGAAGGAAGTCTGATGACTCGTTTGACCAAGCGCGGCGCCGCACTGGTGGCCTCGGGCGCGTTGATCGGCGGCGCGATCTCGGTCGCCGTCACCACCGCATCCGCCGAGGCGATCCCGGCGCCGCAGCAGAAGTGCACGTTCGCCACGAAGACCATCACCGTCGCCGACGGCTGGCAGCCGCTGGGCCTGGCGGTCACGGTCAAGAACGGCCAGGTGGCCCGCAACGTGGTCACGCACCTGTCGGCCGACGTCGGCGTCGCCGAGCAGGCCGAGGTGCGCGTCGGCTACAAGATCGACAGCGGACCGATCCGGGAGAAGTACTACGGACCGGGCAACTTCGCCAACCACACCGACTTCTGGCAGACCCGCAACGCGATGGCTGTCATGTCAGTCCCCGCCGGCGCGCACACGATCACGCCGTACGTGCGCATCAGCGGCAGCGAAGGCAAGGCCGGCTGGTTCGAGAACGGCTGCTTCGTCGCCGAGGCCCGCACCAAGTAGGGCTCCGGGGCTATCGGCCGGGACCTGCTGAGAACCGTCAGTGCGCTCTCGGAAGTGCTGAGAATCTGCCCCGGATTCGGGCGGATCCCGGCGTGCTTTCTCAGCAGTTCCGGTGGGTACGACGCCGGCCACTGCCGGTTCTCAGCAGTTCCGGGCGGTACGGCGCCGGCGACGTCCGTCAGCTGTCGCCCGGGGGAGTCCCGCCGTCGCCGGGGCCGCCGCCCATGGAACCGCTGGCCGCCTGCTGGGTCACGCTGCCGGCGTAGTCGTTGCTCGGGTCGCGGTAGATGGTGTGGACGTGGCCCCAGCCGGACGTGGTGACGCCGTCGACGTCGGCGCCAGCCGAGCCCTGCTGCGCCTGGAACGCGACGTACACGTCGGGGCCGGAGATCGAGAACGAGATGCCGTCGCCCGTGCTCATGTCGTAGGTGGTCTCGCCGGACCAGTTGATGTAGGTGTCATCCAGGGTGGCCTCGATCTCGGCCAGCGCCGTCGCAGTGGTCTCCTCGTCGGCGAGGCCCACCCAGTTGGCGATGACGTCGAGCAGGAGCTGCTTCTGCTCGTCGGTGAGGTCGGAGCCCTGCAGTCCCGACCCGGTCTCGAAGTCGCACGTGTCGCCGGGGGCGCACATGCTGACCGTCCCGGAGGTGAGCGCCGCGATCTGGTCGTCGGTCAGGCTGTCGTAGAAGGCGAACGCGTCGGTGTAGATCCCGTCGAAAGGCTGGACCTCCTCGCCGTCCTCGTTGGTGTAGACCGCGGGCTGCACGCCGAGGTGCGTGGGCGCGAAGGTGATGGCGTCCTCCGAGCCCTCGAGCGTGGCGTTGATGCCGAAGTGGTGGCCGCCGAACTGGACTGCCCAGGCGTCGGTGTCGGACGGGTCGCCGAAGAAGGCGATGTAGTACTGGCCCAGGGAGCTCTCGGTGGAGCTGCTGTTGTCGGCGAGGTACTGGTCGCCGCCGATGATGCCCGTGGCCGTCGCATAGCCCTCGTCACTCAGCAGGGCCTCGAGCACGGCCATCGCGGCCTCCTGCTGCTCCGTGGTGAGGTCCGTCAGGTTGAGCCCGGCGCGCTCGACGAAGGTGACCGGGAAGTTCGACCACGACGTCGTCTTGGTCTCGTCGTCGTAGTCGTAGAGGACCTGCTCGCGCTGCTCGTCGCTCAGGGTCGCGAGGAACGCCTCCGCCGCCGCGGCGGTGTCCGCGATCGTCTCGGCCGTGGTCGTCGCGTCGGCGCTGCCCGTCGAGGTGGTGTTCACCGAGGAGGACGCCGAGCTCGATGTGGAGGACGTGGCCGCGCTCGTGGAGTCGGCGGCCGCACAGCCGCCGAGCGCGAGTACGCCGACGATGGCCAGCGAAGCCAGTCCAGCCAGGCGCCGCCGCGGGCTTCGGGAGGTGGTCGGGGTGGTCTGCTTGGTGGTCATGGGATGAGCGTCGCCCACCAATCTGTCCGTCTGCTGTGAGCCCGCTGTGGCGAACTTCGGCGTCTCGAACGCCGCCGCCACGTGACGACCGCCGGATCAGACGCCTGCGGTCGTGACGACGTCCTGCTTGGCGGCGCGCCTGCGGGCGGTCCTGGCCCCGAGCATGACCAGACCGATGCCGATGACGGTGATGACGAGGTTGACGACGCCGTACCCCCAGACGTTCGACGGACTGTGGTCCGGGAACGCACCGAAGGCGGCGGTGCTCGTGCCGCTTGCCCATTCGATGATCAGCGAGGCCGACTGGAAGCCGAAGACCAGCGCCTCGCCGGCCAGGTAGAGGGCCACGGCGACGCGCGTGTCCTTGATGAAGTAGCCGAGCGCGAACGCGACGAGCACGGTGTAGATGACGTTCATGATGACCTCCGATGGTCGGGGTTTGACTGACGCCATCAGCGTCGGTGCGGGCGCTCCCCGCCGCATGGGCGCTGGCTCCGAGCCTCCGTGCGGATCCGGCGTACGTGCCAGCACGCAGTCGCGACGCGCGAATCGGTGGGACGATGAACGCATGCCTGCCGCCCCCTGGACCCTGACGGTCGGGGCGACGCTGGTCGTGGGCGCGGCCGTGCTGACAAGCCCGTCGGCCAGCGCGGCACTGATGAACCTGACGTCGACAGTCGCGATCGTGATCGGCTGGCTGATCGTCGTACGACGGCCGGACTCGCCCGTCGGTCCCGCCCTCGCCTGGTGCGGCGCGGCCGTCGCCGTGAGCCTCACGGCCGAACAGCTCGCGGCCGGCGCGGCAGGCGATCTGGTCGCGTCGGTCATGGCGCCCGTGTGGGTGGGATTGTGGCCTGTGAACCTGGCGGGACTGCTGGCGCTGTTGCTGGTCTTCCCCGATGGGATGCTGCCCGGCTGGCTGTGGCGATCAGTGCCGTGGCTGTTCGGTCTCGCCGCGGCGCTGGTCCTCGCGGGGCTGTGGGGGAGTGTCGTGGTCGACGGGCAGGTGGCGGGCCAGGACGCGGCATGGCGGCTGCCCGCGACAGCCGCCGGTGTGGTCGGCGTCGGAGTGGCGATGGTGCTGGCGGTGGCCTCGGTCGTCGTCAGATTCCGCCGCGGCGACGATCGGGTCAGGGATCAGCTCAAGTGGCTGCTGCTGGCCGGCGCGCTCACCGTCTTCCTGCTCGTCGGCGGATGGGCGGCCGAGCTGGCGGGTGCCAGTGTGGCGGCGGCGTACTCGCCGTTCGTGGCGTGCATCGTGGTGGTGGTGCCCGCGGCCGTGGGTGTGGCGGTGGTGCGCCACGATCTGCTCGACATCGACCGGCTGCTGAGCGAGGGCGCGGCCTGGCTGGTGACGCTCGCCTTGTCGGCGGCGGTGTTCGGCGCCGGGGTTGTCGCTGTGGCCCAGCTCCTGGGTCACTGGACCGCGATCGGGCCGTCGCTCGCCGCCTTCGTCGCCGCCCTCACACTCCTGCCCGTCCACACCTACGTCCATCGCGGCATGGCGCGGGTGATCGATCGGGACCGGCACGTGGCGGTCGCGACGGTCGAGAGGTTCGCCGCCGACATCCGCTCCGGGCGCCGCGAACCCGAGGAGATCGAAGCCGTCCTGCGCGAGGCGCAAGGCGACCCCGAGCTTCGGTTGCTGCTGGCCGACAACGGCACGTGGGTCGGCCTCGACGGAGTACGGCGCGACGACGTGCTCGACGGTGAGGCGGGCCCCGGCGGGATCGTCCTGGAGAGCGGCGACGTACCCGTGGCGCGGCTCGACCTGGCCCGCGACACCGCACGGGCGCGCCGGCGGGCGGCCGCGCTGCTGCGGGCCGGTTGGGTGCCGATCGAGGTGAGCCGGCTGCGGCTGGGCCTCCGTCAGAGTCAGGCACGGCTGGCGGGGGCGGCCGCCGAGGAGCGGGTCCGGCTCGAGCGCGACCTGCACGACGGCGTACAGCAGCGTCTGGTGGCGACGGCGCTGCGGTTGCGCCTGCTCCAGCGCCGCGTGCCCGATGAGCATGGCGGCGAGCTGGACGCGGCCGTCGGCGAACTGCTCGACGCCGTGGAGGAACTGCGGCGGCTCGCTCACGGCGTACGTCCGAGCCGCCTCGACGACGGTCTCGGTCCGGCGCTCGCGTCCGTCGCCGCCGCCAGCCCGGTGCCCGTCGACCTCGCGGTCGCCGACGAGCTGCCCGAGGTAGACGACGCGCGGACCCACGCCGCGTTCATGACGGTGGCGGAGGCGGTCGCCAACGCGCTCAAGCATGCGCGGGCGTCCCACATCGAGGTGGCCGTCGAGGGCGCGCGCGACCGGCTGCGGGTGAGCGTCCGCGACGATGGGACGGGTGGCGCGTCCGGGCTGGTGACGCTGCGGGACCGCGTGCGCTCGGTCGGCGGCGAGCTGACGGTCGACAGTCCTGTGGGCGGCGGTACGACGGTGACGGCGTTGATCTGACATGCGGGTGGTGGTCGCCGACGATGCGGTGTTGTTCCGCGAGGGACTCGTCAGGCTGCTGGCGGAGGCCGGCCACGAGGTCGTGGCCGCAGTCGACGACGGCGACGCGCTCCGAGTCGCGGTGGCCGATCACGCGCCCGACGTGGCGATCGTCGACATCCGGATGCCGCCCGACATGGATTCGGACGGTGCCCGCGCGGCCGTGGATCTCCGGCGCGATCACCCGGCGACGGCGATCCTGCTGCTGTCACAGCACATCGAACTGCGGCACTGTCTGGATCTGATCGGCACGCCCGGCTTCGGCTACCTGCTCAAGGACAGGGTCGTCAGGCTGGACGAGTTCGATGACTCGCTCCGCCGGGTCGCCGGTGGCGGGAGTGCCCTCGACCCGCAGATCGCGCGATCGCTGGTGCACGCGCGGCGCTCGGCGATCGACGTACTGACCGAGCGGGAGGTCGAGGTGCTGTCTCTGGTGGCCGAGGGCCACGCCAACGCTGAGATCGCCCGGCGGCTCGGCCTGTCTGATCGCACGGTCGAGGCGCACATGCGGTCCGTCTTCACCAAGCTCGACCTCCACGACGACGGCACTACTCACCGCCGGGTCCTCGCCGTCGTCACCTACCTCGACGCGCGCGGCCCCTGACCGGCACCTTGTTCGAGACGGCGGCTCGACGAGGCGGGGCTGGTGGGAGACGTGATCAGCGCGCGGCTGGCGGAGTGGCGCGAGTACGCCGAGACGCCGTGGGTTCGGCCTGCTCTGAGCAATCCCGATCAGTGGCGACGCAGAGGGCGCGGTCCGCTACGGTGACGTGCCATGACGACCCCGCGCTGGTACGCCCGACCGGCAGGCGAGGGGCTCGCGCTGCGGAAGACGCCGCGCCTGGCCAGCTGGAACAAGGCGAGCCACCCAGACCAGGTCCGGCTCCGGGAGTACCTCGAAGACACCGCCGGGTTGGTCGCTCCGACCATGGTGGCTACGGGCCCCTGGACGCTTGCGCTGGACGTCGGTCTCCCGCGCGGACGTGACCTGATCGACATGGCTGATCTGGACAACTACGCCTATCCTCTCGCATCTCGGCTGCGCAACGAGCGCCTCGTTTCCGTGTGGTGCACCAAGCGCCATGCGGACACCTCGCGGGTACTTGTGGCTCCTGCAGAAGAGACCGTGGCGCCCGCCCGGACCTTCACGGTCCGCACCACCACGTCAGCTGAATCGAAGGCATACAAGGAGCAGATCCGATCCGCCGTGGTCGGAAGGCCAGAGATCCCGCCCGGACCTGTCCAGCTACACCTCGGCTTCGTCGTCGGTCCCCAGCGCAACTGGACCACGCTCTGGAAGCCCACCATCGATTCTCTCGACCCACTCCTGGGTCGTGCCCGAGCGGACCGGGATTGGCATCCCAAGGATGGCCGGATCACCGAGCTCGCTCTCCACGTCCATGTCGATGGGTCACTCAAGCACGATGTCGTCGTCAGCATCGCCGCTGCACCGACGG